>NZ_RQFY01000004.1:620833-931250 GCF_004769555.1 Leptospira koniambonensis
CGGATTAAGAGGTGGAACTTACGGACCTTATAGATCCCAACAATTGATCTTTGGATTTTTAGGAAGTGAGAAGTTTCACTCCTTACCTCCCGAAACTTCCCCTCAAAAAGAAGAAACGAAAAAGCCTGAACCTAAATCTCAAACAGCAGAGAATATTTTATTACTTCCGGAAAATCCTGAATCAGAGCAGGACCCAAACCCTACTCCAGAACTTTCAGATGAAAGATTAAATTCTAAAAGTTACGAAATCAGATATTTACGTTTTTATAATAATCCAGTCTCTGAAAGAAGGAAAGCCAAAAAGGAAGCATTCTTCCGGAGATATTTAGAAAGTTTAGATCCTCACAAAAGAAACGAAGCAATCCAAACATTCTTAACCCAAAACCCTAAAAACAAAGATGATTATCCATCTGCATTTCTATATGAAGTGGAAATCTATATTTCCATCAGATACGGTATTAGATTAGGATTTAATTTCGGAGAATTTTTAGACTTTCTTTTGGGATTCGCTGGAATCGATCTGATGGAAGACGATATCTAAAAATAAAAAAGGCCGCTGTAAATCGCGGCCTTCTTGCAGATATTGATCTAAATTCGAATTAAAGTTTATATTCGTATTTTTTGATCACACCTTTTTTATCTACGATCACTTTGATATACTTAGTGCTGTCATCTATTCTGGAAGGTTTCTCTGCCAGAGTTTTGTAAGAATTCTTTTGGTAAGTAGTAGATTCAAAATACCATTCTAAAACGGATCCGTCTTGAGTGTTCTCTTCGAAAGTAGGAGTTCCTAAAACAGCTTCTGCTTTAATTCTTTTATCTCCTTCTTTAACCATATTCGCTTCTACAACACGAATATCAGAATTCGGAACGTAAGCAGCCTCTGATTTTTTTTGATCGGAAGAACAAGCTCCGAATATAAGTACCGCAGCAAATGATATTGCGGATAATTGACGTTTCATTCTTAACTCCTTAGCGCGAGTGCACTTTTTAAAAAAGCGGCTCTATAGTTTTCGATAAAACGGATTTGTCACGCCGAATTTCTTAATTTTTGTTCTAGGATAATAAGAAGGTCGTCCAGATCTCGTTTCAGGCCTTGTACCTTTTCGGCAGTGAGACCTGATTCTTCCAACAATCGTTCCGGAATACAAACCGCTTTTTTTTGCAATTTTTTTCCTTTTGTGGTCAGGCTAACCACAAGAGAACGTTCGTCCAGATCTGATCTATCTCTAGTCAAAAGACCAGAAGATTCCATTTTTTTGAGAAGAGGAGTTAAGGTCCCGGAATCCAGAAATAATTTATCCCCAATTTCTTTTAGAGGAATTTTATCCGTTTCCCAAAGGACCAGAAGAACAAGATATTGAGGATAAGTAATATCAAACTCCTCCAGAAGCGGTCTGTATAATGCAGTTACCGCCCTGGAAGAAGCGTAAAGTGGGAAACAAATCTGTTTCTCTAACTTTAAGGATTCGTAATTCACTTGGAAAGAAGTTCCTCGATCTGTTTGTCCAGTTTTTCTGGAGGAGTCATTGGAGCGAATCTTTTGATCACGTTCCCTTGTTTGTCTATCAAGAACTTGGTAAAATTCCACTTAATGGATTTTCCTAAAAGTCCTGGAGCTTGTTTTTTAAGATATTGGAAAACAGGATGAGTTCCGTCGCCATTTACTTCTATCTTTTTGAAAAGAGGAAAGTTTACACCGAAGTTTACTTGGCAGAAACTTTGGATCTCAGCATCTGTTCCTGGCTCTTGGTGACCGAATTGGTCGCAAGGGAATCCTAATATTTCCAGGCCTTTTCCTTTGTACTTATCGTACATTTCCTGAAGTCCTTTGTATTGAGGAGTAAATCCGCATTGGCTCGCTGTATTGACGATCAATAGGACCTTTCCTTTGTAATCTTGTAATTTTTTTTCGGATCCGTTGTTTAAAGTAGCGGTTAGTTCGTATAAATTTTGGGCCACAGGTGGGCACCTCCTAATTACGTAATAAATAGATTGCATACAATTTAATTTTGTTCAATCTTTTTTAGAAAAATTCTAAATTTTCCCGTTTGAAAAATGGAAATTTATAATACCGGAGTCTAGATTAAAACTGTAGATCTATGGATCTTTCTCATAAATAAATCCAAGGATTCTGCATCTTATCCAACATAAATAAAGAGGAATCAGCATGAATATAATCTCTTTATTTCAAGGGCGAGAAGAAGTTCCGATACAAAACGTTGAATACGTCTCCGCAGATTGGGAAGAAGCCATTTTAGTATGTAACAAATGTGCAATGAAAATTAAGGGAGAAACCGATGGCAGAAGAACTAGAATAAAATCGGAATTAAAAGAAGCTCTTAATTCAGAAGGGATCAAAAATATTAGAGTATTAGAAGTCAGCTGCTTGGATGTTTGCAAAAGAAATCGAATAGCAATTACATTTAGCAAAAATCCCCAAATGAGTAGAAAGATATTATTGGTGCCTCCTAAAATTTCCGGCAAAGAAATTCTTCCGAAAATTTTACCGGACCGATTCAGATCTTAATAGAAAGAGAGAAGATGAACATCCTATCTAGTTTGGATGTATTATTCTCGTGAGGATAAATTGAATCCATAGATCTTCTGTATTGGTAGGTAAATCTCACTAAAATTGCAGGATCAGGATGATAATCTAACGTAGCAGTTGCTCCACTAGTTTGAAAACCATCCTTTGTATTTGTAACGATGATCATCTGGTCCCGATCCAGATATCTTTCTAATCTTACACCAATTCTCCAATCAGGTAAGAATCGATACGCAAGCCATAGGTTTCCTACATAGGTTTGCCTAAATGCTGTGCCATCTCGACGAATATAGATCGGACCTTCTGGAGTATAGACCAGATCTTCTCTACTTGCTCTTTCCTGATAAGCAACATCAAAAGAAGAAGCTAATGTAAGTCGTTGGAATGGTTTCCATTCTGCGATAAAATTATTATAATATCTGGTTTCTTTCGGAGTAGTAGTCGGCTGTTCATTTCCTATAAAAGTATTCCAGCGAAACATTAAGTTACTTAAAGGATTCCATTCTAATCGGAAACCTCCTGAGATATCTTTGTTATTATCCGTAACTACTTGGTATCCATTATTCAGATGAAGTTGGTAAGAAACTTTATCACTGATCTTTCCACTTAATCTCGCTCCAGAAACATAATATGGTACGTAATCCAGAGAGAATGCACGAGTATAAACAAAGTTCTCATGAGAGATCCAAGACTCATATCCTAGATGCCCGAAATAAATTCCTGCGTCCAACCAGGTAGATTTCCCTAAGCGAACACCTCCATATGCTTCTTGCATATTACGGATAGATGACTCGTTAGAAGTTTTACCTGTGGTCCCTTCTCCAGAATAATTTGCGACAACAGATGTACCAAATTGAACTGCAAATCTCCCTCTGTATTTATCAGTCTCTACTTTGGCATCCAGATAAGCCAGGTTGATATTGTATTCGTTCGTACGAGTTGCTTGGGTTGTATATAATAGTTCTTTAGAGGCGGGTCGGTTCAAACTTGCATTATAATAACCGTCAACGAAGAAGCCGAATTGGATCGGGATAACGAGATCATCTTTCTTTTTAGGATTCAGTTCTTCGGTTTTAAGACCTTCTTTTTCATCTTCCGTTGCCCCCGAAGAAGTTTGCGCATCTGCTTTTGGATTCTCTTCTTTACTTTGAACGGTTTTCTCCTTAGGTTTTACCGATGTCTCTTGAGTCTTTAAATCTTCAGAAAAAAGTGTACCTGAAAATGAATAAACACAGAGTAGAAATATAAATTTGGAAAATCTGAATTTGCGAATCATAAATTTTTGATTTTTTTCGAATTGTTTATTATCTACTCATTTTTGCAGGAAAGATATTCCTTAACGCAAATCTTATGAAGAAACCTATTTTTCCTTACATTAATCCAAAATAATTATAGCGTTTTCTAGTTTGAGAAGAAGAATCATACATAGGAAAAGTGGTTTTATTACCTATCCGTAAAATGTCTAATGAAAATTAATCCAAATCAAAAGGAAGAGCATTGATGGAAGAGAAAAGTTTACTCGTTACTGCCATTATTCTACTCAGCACAGCAGTTCTATGTGTTCCTGTTTTTAAAAAGTTAGGAATAGGATCCATCATAGGTTATGTCGTAGGAGGAATTTTAATTGGTCCTCATGGGATCCGACTAGTGACCGGCGGGACCGAGATCATGCATTTTGCAGAGTTTGGTGTGGTCCTTCTTCTTTTTCTGATCGGGTTGGAACTCCGACCCCAAACTCTTTGGGTTCTCAGAAAGCCGGTTTTCGGAATGGGATTTTTCCAAGTAGCGGTATCTTCCCTTTTATTAGGTGGATTGATCGGTTATCTATTCCAATTGGGCCTTATTCCTTCGATCATATTAGGGATTAGTTTATCACTTTCTTCCACTGCATTTGCTCTTCAATCTTTGGCAGAAAAAAACCAACTCAATACTTCTTACGGACGATCTGCATTTGCAATCCTTCTCTTCCAGGATTTGGCGGTCATCCCAGTAATGGCAATTCTTCCTTTAGCAGCTTTGGAACCGGGACAAACGGCTCATAGTGGATTAAATTTTTATAAATTAGGAACTGCAATTGCAGCCATTCTTTTGGTGATCTTAAGCGGACGTTTTTTGATGAGACCTCTTTTCAGAATGATCGCTGCAACCGGAAACCATGAAATTTTCGTAGCTCTTTCTTTGGTTTTGGTTCTTGGAGTTTCTTTTGCAATGGAGAAGGTAGGGCTTTCCATGGCACTCGGTTCTTTTTTAGGAGGAGTGTTACTCGCTGATTCCGAATACAGACATGAGTTAGAAGCAAACTTAGAACCTTTTAAAGGATTATTATTAGGTCTATTCTTCCTTGCGGTAGGAATGTCCATGAATTTGGAAATTCTGATCAATCATCCATTCTTAATTTTTGGTCTTGCATTCGGATTAATGTCAGTAAAAGGGATTGTTCTTTTTGTATTAGGAAAGATCGCAAAACTTACTTCTGATTCTTCTTCCAATCTTGCAGTTAGTATTTCTCAAGGTGGGGAATTCGCATTTGTGATCCTGAATGTGGCCGCACAGCTAAGTGTTCTTTCTAAGGAAACTACTGATTATTCTATCGTGATCGTTACTGCTTCCATGATACTCACTCCTTTTGTAGGGATCATTAAAGAAAAAGTAATAGATCCTTATTTACAGGAAGAAGAGGAGAGACCGGCCGATCCTATTTATGAAAAAAACCGTGTAATCATCGCAGGTTTCGGAAGGGTCGGACAGATCATCTCCAGGATGTTATATCTGCATAAGATAAGATTCACCGCATTAGAACATAATGCAGATCAAGTAAATGCCGCCAGAAAATTCGGTCATAAGATCTATTATGGAGATGCAAGTAGATTAGATCTATTAACTGCAGCAGGAGCGGCTCAGGCAGAAATACTTGTACTCGCTATCCAAGATGCAGAGTTATCTGTAAAAATTGCCAAGATCGCTAAAGAAAATTTTCCGAACTTAAGAATTGTTGCAAGAGCAAGAAACAGATCTCATTACTTCGACCTAATGGAATTGGGAATCGAAACAATACGAAGAGATACGTTCTCTTCTTCTTTAGAGCTTGCAGAAGAAACTTTAAAAGATCTGGGATTTTTACCTTCGGAAGTAAAATACTTTATCCAAAAGTTCAGAGATTATGATGAAGGAATGGTCAAGGACCAATTCAAACTCAGACATAATGAAAAAGAACTGATCGCTTATTCTAAAAATGCAGTTCGTCAATTGGAAGAAGCTTTCGCTGCAGACATGTTACAGAAGGAAGCCTCTTAAGGGCAAGGGTCCAAATAAGCATCCAAACTTTGGTTTTTCAAAAAACCGGATAAACGAAGAGAGATCGACTGAGAACAAAAATCGTTCTTGGTCGTTCCATTCTCTACATATTCAATCTGAAAAACTGCAGAACCTTTGTTTGGGAATGCTTCTTCTAAATTGCACCATCCATCCTCGTAGCAACTTTCAGTAATGGCCCAATCAAAATTTCCGATCAGATATGGAATTTGATCCGGATCATTTTTTAAACCGACAGACATTCCTCTAAAATGCGCAAGATCAGCAATCCAACGATTGAATCTGATCTGATCATCTGCACTCAAAGGAAAACCAGTATCGTTTTGGTAACCGTCTAAATTATCAGGATCTATTCCATCACAACCTTTTGTTTTCGCCTTATCAAACCTTGCAGAGAGTATCGGATTCAAAAGATCAATCCGCCTTATATCCAACCATTGTTCATCTGGATAACCACTATAAACATTTCCTAAAACTTCTGGAGGATATTTAGAAGCATCCGATCTGTAATTTTCATAAGAACCCACATCTATATAACAAATTACTTTTTTACCGGCAGAATGTAGTCTTTGGATCACTGTCGGATCGGAATCGGTGAGATCTGAATCTATATCGAATACTTGCACATCAACAGATTCATCTAAGGTATCTGAAAATTGGATTTGGAAAGTTGTTCCAGGAGAAGGTATCCAAACTCTTGTTAAAAGAAATACTAATATAGAATCTCTTTCTCCATCAGAATGATGTTTGCAAGAACTCAAACAAAGGGAGAAGGCCAGAAGGAAAACAGAAAATATTCTAAAAGAAAACATCGTTATAACTGGAAGTCCCAGCTATAACGATTAGAAGATAAGATCTCTGAAATTACTTCCAGAATTTAAGATCAGAACTATGAAAAATGATCAAAGATCATCAGCAGGATTGGAGGTTGCAGGCTTTTTAATACCTACCAATAAACTGGAAAACTCGGAAGCTTTCCACACACCTTTGGCATTTCTTTTTACAGTCACAGGTCTTGGAGTATCAGCTCCGGAAGAAGGAAGAAATAATTTCTTCTGCCCCGACTCTTCTGTTCCACTGAATCGATTCGAAGTCAGTGTAAAATTATAAGGCGGGTTAGAAGGTTTATAACCGTTTTGAAAAGAAGAACCTGGAAGATAAGAACCGATCAAATAAGGATGTTGCTCTAATTGTCTTTTCACTAAATCAATCGTGTTCCGATTGATATTAAAACCTTTATAACCATTGGGAGAAGTATCGGAGATGAGAGAGTTAGCATCCAAGCAGATGATCAATGCCTTCTTACCTTCTTCTGCATTTTTGGAATAAATAGAAAGTGCAGCTAAAAGAACGATAACCGCTCCTTGTGAAGTGCTTGCATTCGTATCTCTAAACGATTCGAAAGAAGAAAAATCAGCAGGCCAAGAATTTGCAGTTACAGTATAGGTTTCGTTTTGAGCGGATAAAGTCGCTGCAAATAATAAGATCAAAAGAATAGAAACGTATTTTGGAATTCGATCCATAATTCTACACCAATCCAAAGAATGAGGACAGATTTAGGTCAAAACCTGAATCAAGTCGAGTATAAAGTTCTAAACTTAATAAAGATTAATAATTTTTTTACTGAAATAGGCGGACTTCATTTTTTAAAGTTAAATTATCGTAAAATCCGGTGCGACCCTTTAGAAATTTCTAAGAACTCCGAACTATTAAAAAATCTATTTAGGAGACTCGGATGAAAAAACTATTGATATTAGTTTTACTTTTCTCTGGAGAAGCTTTACTTTCAACTCCCATAAAACCTTCTTCCATTTGTAATTTTCCTGTCGGAGCATATCAAGGTCCTTGGGGATTCGTTCCTGACTATTCAAGTTTTCTAGACTGGTTATTTGAAAATAAAATCGGAAAAAAGAATTCGGTCCGAATCAACGCTAACGAATATCATACGGAAACAAAGATGATAAAATTCGGAGATACTAAATCAAAACAAACAGAAATTTGCGTCGAGAAATGTATCCGCCTAAATCCAAATCGTGGTAAAAATTCTCCCATAGACTTATCTAAACGTCGAATTCTATTTTGGGAAGATGTAAATGGAGCAATGATTGGATTTGAATTAGTAAGTCCCAAAGGTAGATTAGTTCTAGTTTCCTGCAATCTTTCAGACGCTCCAGTTTCGATAAATTGGATCCGATTTGAAAACGGGATCAGAGTTTGGGAAAGGGCAGAGGGTCTATTTTTAGCAGATGTTCGAGGGAATATTTTTAAGAATGGAAAATATGACTGCGTAGACGAATGTAAATTCAATCCAAAAGAATCTTGGCTTCTTCATCCTGAGCTAATCCCAGACGATTTTGCAGATTCGAATTTTCATGAACTATTTCCAAGAAAATAACAAGCATTAAAATCGTTAAAAAATCTTGAAGACTCGCATCAGAATTAGAAAACCTGGTCCATGACTTCTAATATCATATTATCTGGATTTTTAGCAAGTTTAGTCGCAGGTCTTTGCACTGGCCTCGGAGCGGCAGGCGTTTTTGCGATCAGACAACTTTCTACAAAATTAGAAGATGGGCTTTTGAGTTTTGCAGCAGGGATTATGCTCTCTGCGTCATTTTTCTCTTTATTATTACCTGCATTAGAAATTGGTGAAATTCATTTCCAGGACAAAAGTTCTGCTGCGGGTATCGTAATTTTAGGACTTCTATTTGGTGTGGGAGTTCTATTTCTCACCCATAAATATTCTCCTCATGAACATTTCATTTCAGGAAAAGAAGGACCTGATTCAAAAGCACTTAGCAGGATTTGGTTATTTGTAATAGCGATCACTCTTCATAATTTTCCAGAAGGAATGGCAGTAGGAGTTGGTGTCGCAGGTGACGGTTTATCTTCCGGGCTTTCTCTCGCAACAGGAATAGGTATCCAAAATATCCCGGAAGGTTTGGCAGTTGCAGTGTCACTTCTATCCGTAAAATATTCTAAACTTCAATCTTTCACGATCGCATTCTTAACAGGACTGATTGAACCGATCGGTGGATTGGTAGGAAGTTTTGCAGTTTCAATCGCGGGACCAATGATGCCTTGGACCATGGGTTTTGCAGCAGGTGCGATGTTGTTCATCATCGTTGGAGAGATCATTCCAGAAACTCATAAGAGAGGATTCCACGACTTCTCCGCTTTGACGCTAATCTTTGGGTTTGTGTTTATGATGTATCTAGATACGATTTTTGGATAAGGTAGAAAGAGATGAAAGAAAATAAATTTAACGAAGTTATTCCAGGCTTTTCTAAATTAATTAAATTCTTACCTACAAAAAAGGAAATTAGGTCCTTAAAACTTTATTCGTTTAAAGATTTTTATACGGAATCTAAGATTAAAGATAATCAAAAATACTATTTAAATAAAGATTTTATTCAGAAAAATTTTCAAATGAATTCTAAGAAGAAAGAACAAGATACTCAATTCACATCACTTAAAGGTCTTTATATTTTTTTCGAAAATGATGAACCAATCTACGTCGGAATTTCAGGAAATATCTTATATAGAATCAAACAACATATGACTGGAAGAACTCATTTTTCCGCCAATCTAGCTTATCTAATTGCAGTTGATCGTTTCAAAAAAAATAGAAAGAAGCAACCTAATACAAGAGAATCACTTTGGAAAGATAATCGAAAGAATATAAGAATTATACAGAAAGAAATGCGTGAGCTATGGAAAATAGCCATCCTGCCACAATCCGAGAATTACATGCTTTATCTGAAAGAAATTTATTTAGCATGCGAATTGAAAACAAAATGGAATTCTTTCGCGACTCATTAGAATAGATTTTCGGACTCGACCTCTATGCAATTTTGCATCCTGCAAAATTGGGCTCCGAGGCGTGTTTCATCCGACTCGGCACATCCTTGTGCCTCGTGCGCAAAAATATACGCTCCCTATGGGTCGCTATTTTTGCTTACGGATAAAACCGTTCGAGTCCCTCAAATTAGAAGAACTTGAAAATTTCATTTTGATTTAAGGGGAAAATTTTTGCGGGCAGAGGGACTCGAACCCTCACTAGAAGCTTGGAAGGCTACGGTGCTAGCCATTACACCATGCCCGCGATAGACAAAAGTCAGTTTTTGGTTGGTGAGCGAGATGTCAATCGAAAAGAATGTTTTTTAAGTATGTGGGAATCTGAGCTTCAAAATTGGGAAAATATCCTTCCGGCTTTCAAAGCCTATCGGGATGAATTCCGTAATATTTATCATCTTAGAAACATCGGAAGTGTTTTGCATTGGGACATGGAAATTGGTATCCCAAGTGACGGCCTAGGTGAAAGAGGAGACCAACTTAGTTTTCTTTCTGGGCTCGCTCATAAATCTTTTATTGGTGATTCATTTCGTAGTTTGGCAGAGAAAGCTAGAGAAGAAAACTCCCGCTCTGATGCTCCGGGTAAATCTCTTAGAGAAAGAGAACTGAATTTATTATTCAAAGATCTGGATCGTTCTTCTTGTTTACCAATTTCTTGGGTGGAAGAATTTTCTAAGGTCACAAGCCAGGCCCATTCTATATGGGTGGATGCACGAAAAAAGAATGATGCTTCTTCTTTTCTTCCTATCTTACAAAAGATCGTAGATCTTGTTTTTCAGAAGGCAGACTATTTCGGTTATTCTACGGAAGCGTATGACGCTCTTTTAGATGAATATGAGCCGGACGCTAAGGCTGCGGATTTAGAAGTTCTGTTTGCTAATCTTAGAAAATCGTTAGTTCCTTTGATTGCAAAAGCAAAGGATGCAAGTTTTCCTTTTATTGGAAATTTTCCGACCGATTCTCAAATTCCTTTTAATACAAGTCTTCCTGTTCTATTGGGTTTGCCTGAATCGGGGTTTCGTTTGGATGCAAGCGCTCATCCTTTCTCTACTTCATTAGGTTCTTTTGATAAAAGGATCACCACTCGTTATGAAGAATCGGATCCTCTTTCTTCCGTATATTCTGTTTTGCATGAAACAGGCCATGCTTTGTATGAGTCTGGGATTTCTTTGATTGCAGGAGGTCCTTCTCCTTTAAAAGATTCTGTTTCTTTAGGTGTTCATGAATCTCAAAGCCGTCTTTGGGAAAATCAAGTGGGACGATCCAAAGAATTTTGGGAAGGGATCTATCCTTTATTCTTAAAGAACTTAGGCATTTCAGAATCTTCTCTTCCTTTTTCTAAATTGTATTCTTTTGTGAATAAATCTAAACCTTCGTTAATTCGGGTAGAAGCAGACCAGATCACTTATAATCTACATGTGATCCTAAGATTCCAAATTGAAAGAGCAATCTTCAAAAAGGAAATTGCATTAAAGGATCTTTCAAGCGCTTGGAAAGATGGAATGAAATCTTTACTTGGTGTAGATGTTCCAGATGATTCCAAAGGATTTTTGCAGGATGTTCATTGGAGTGGCGGTGCCTTCGGTTATTTTCCTACTTATTCTTTGGGAAATATTTATGCGGCCCAACTCTATTCTGCCTTCTTGAAACAAAATCCTAAGTTTAAGGATGAATTGAAAAACAGAGAAACTTCTTCTCTCCTTGATTGGCTTAGAAAACATGTTCACAGTAAGGGTAGAAGTTTGGAAGCAAAGGAACTCATTCGACAAGCAACCGGAGAAGAACCAAATTCCAAATACTTAGTAGAATATTTGGATTCTAAGATTAAAGAACAAGAGGATATATGAGCGGAGAAGATAAGGAAGAATTAACTCTAAAATCCTTCGAAGAATTGTCCTTCTTTGATAACTTGGCTTTGTTTTATTTATGCAATGAAACTCCTCCTCAAACCTTGGCACTTGCTTTCTTGGTGGGAGATAAAAAAGTCTGCGGCTCCATGTTAGGAGTTATGGATGCAAAGAGAAGAGCATTTGTTCACGAATTGATGTCCAAACAAAATGATCTTCCTGACGAAAAGAAACATGCTGCAGCCCAAGGATTACTCATCATTGCAGATGGATTGATCCAAAGGAACCTGATCCGCAAACAGGGAAAATTTTATTTCGGAACAGAAAGAGCGGGCTCCTAAACAAAACGATTTTATCTCGGAGTATAATAAATCACTGCTACTCCAAATAAAGCGATCAACGATCCTATAATATCATATCTGTCCGGTTGGAATCCATCCATCTTCCAAGCCCATAATAAAGACATTACGATAAAAAATCCGCCGTAGGTAGCATATACTCTCCCAAAGGAAGAAGATTGTAATGCGGCTACTACTCCATACAAAGCCAAGATCAATCCACCCGCAATAAGATAGATCACTGACTTGGATTCTTTATACCAAAGCCAGACAAGATATCCGCCGCCAATCTCACAAAGTCCTGCGAATATAAAGATCATTATAGATTTAAAATATTCCATTACGATTTCCTATTTTTAGAAGTAGGTTTTTTAATCTGGCCCATACTTTCTATGATTAGTTCCTTTTCTTTTTTACCTTTTGGCAATCCTAAGCTTTGTTCCAAAAAATTACGGATCATATTTATCTCTATTTCTTTAGCAGAAGAATATTCCAAATAGCGGATCTGTTTTGTATCTCCTAACAAAATTTTGCTCGGATCTTTGAGCAAAACTCCCCATTCAAAGATCAAACGTACATTTTCTGAAAATGGGAAGATGCCACATACATAACCAGAGTTTTTATCTCTAAAGCCGATCGCTTTCCAAACCGGATAACCTCTCTCTTCGAACTCAGGAAATTCCTTTTTGATCTTATTCCGAAGAGAATTTACAATCTCCAAAACCTTCTTAGTATGAGGCTTTAGTATGTCTGAGATAATCTCAGACATATCTTTAGTTTGTTTGGGTTTTTTAGAAACCATAGAATATATTAGATCAAAGGACGACCAAGCATCGCGTGAAAGAATACAGCGCCAACTAAGATCGCGTAACCTATAGAAACAATTTTAACGATCAGAGTGTCCCAACTTTGTTTGATCGCAAAAAAAGCAAACAAAGGAAGAATTTGCAAAGCATGTATCCCAACAAAATGCGCAATACGAATATCTCCTCCGTTCTTACTCCAATTTACCAAAGGTAATCCAGGACCTCCGTCAGGAACTCCCACAGAGTGAGCAAGTCTCGCAGACATAAAAACTCCGATCACAGAAGCAATTGCAAAGATCCAAAGAGAGGATCGAACTGCTATCAAAACGCGAGAATCTAATTTAGAACCTAAAAGTCTGAACTTTTTATCCATCCATATCGAAACAGGGATCATCGGAAATATAAACATTCCCATAATACTATAGATCGCTCCATCAAGCGCAGAAGATTGGTTGAAGTGAGATTGTACTCCTCTCGCTGATTGCAAAGTGATGAGCACCAATTCAACTGCAGTAGAGATCACAAAATATTTTTCTACTCTATCTCTGAAGATTGGAAAGTCTCCCAGCAATTCCAAGAACCAAGCCATGGTCCAAAGAAAGATCCCAATCGAAATTGCAAACTTGATTGGTTTAATCCAAGTATTGACCCCTACTACAATTCTTGGATCGATTTGGGAAAGAAGAATGTAAACTGGTATTAAAAGTAAAGATACCAACCCAGTATAAAAACTTAAACTTCTGTTTTTTCTTAAAGTATAGAAAAAACCTTCTGACTGAGAATGATTCGGATATAAAACGTTAGATGCTTGCATAACTTCCTCCTTTTCTCCAACGAACGATTTGAAATAATAAGTAACCAATTGGTCCAAACATCAGTGTGAAAAATAAACAAGGAATAAGTATCCATCTGGAAATTCCTAATTCTTCTGCTTCCTTAGTTTCCCAAATTCCAACGAACAGGTCGAATGCAAGATAGTGAACCCAACCTGCGAGCAATACCCAAGGATTAGCGAAAAGTTTAGTCACACCTTCCAAAGATCCAAAATCGAATCCTCCTCTCGCATGAAATGCAAGTATCAGCAAATATAATCCGGAAAGGATCAAAGGCCAAACCCCGTTCCTTACCAATAATTTGGTTACCTTAGCATTTGGCAGACCTGCGAGTAATAACCAGCCTATCATCGCAAAATTGCTAGCCAGTTTAAATGTTAGTTCTGGAGTCATAAAACCTCGTCCTTTCCCGATTTAAGCTGGGATTTACTTGAAATTCTAGGACCTAGTCCCAGAATGTTACTATTGGTAACACTAAATGTTACCAACGTCAACATTTTTTAGGAAATTTTTTATGCCTGCAAAGAAAAAAATGAAAAAGCCAGAAGGTTCCTATCACCATGGAAATCTGGCAGAAACCCTAAAAACACTAGCACTTAAACGTCTGGAGATAAGCAAAGATTCAGCGTTTACGATCAGAGAGATCGCAAGAGAAGCGGGAGTAAGCCATACTGCTGCTTATAGACATTTCCCTTCTCACAGGGACCTTCTCGCCGAAATTTCCAAGGATGGGTTTATAAAAATAACGGAAGAATTTACAAAAGCGGAGAATACTTCTTCTCCTTCTGATCCGTTTGATAGATTAAGAAGACTAGGACTTGCTTATATTTCTTTTTGTTTGGAGAATGTCGGTTATTACAGGGCGATGTGGCATATAGATCTTGGGCCCATTGGTGATTTAGAAGATCTATCCGAAGAGGGTAAAAATTCTTTTTTAAAACTTTGGGAAACTGTATTACTTTGTGAATCTCACAAGATCAATAAATTCAAAGCAAAAGAAATGGCTACTGCGGCCTGGTCATTAGTTCACGGATATTCAGTTCTTCTTAACGAATGCCAACTGAATAATCCATTATTACAAATTGATAAGAACAACGCTTTGCAGGAAGCGGAGAAGATATTACAAATCATAGATGCGGGTCTGAAAAATAAATCTTATAAGTAAAACTTTTACTCTATATAAAAGACACCTTTCAGATATAGTTTGCAGTTTCCTCCAATGCGGACTCTTTCTCCTCTATTCTCGCAAACTAAATGTCCACCTCTTGCAGAGGCTTGGTATGCATTCAGTTCCTTCTTCCCAAATTTTTCAGACCAAAAAGGGATCAATGTGCAATGAGAAGAACCAGTCACTGGATCTTCTAGAACTCCTTTTGCTGGAGCAAAAAATCTAGAAACAAAATCGTAGGACTTTCCACTGTCTGCGGGAGCAGTCACAATCGCCGCAAAGAATGGAAGATTTTTCAGAGCTTCATGATTCGGGATTAAATTTCGGACATCTGATTCTTTTTCGAAAACAAATAAAATATCTCGAGCTTTCAAAATCTCTTTTGCTTTTATATTAAAACAAGAAGCAACATCGTCCGGTGAATATTCAGTCTTTACCGGAGGCCTTGCAGGAAAATCCAAATAGTATTTTCCATTCTGTCTAAACACTTCCAATACTCCACTTTTAGTATGAAACTTTAAAGAAGGAATGTCGGATCTATTTTCCAATACTTCATAAATTGCAAATGCGGTTGCAAGAGTTGCATGGCCACAAAGATCCACTTCTACACCTGGAGTGAACCATCTTAGATCATATTCTCCCTTTTCTTTTCTTGGGCGAAAGAATGCAGTCTCTGATAAATTATTCTCTGCTGCTAGATCGATAAGTTTGGAGTCTGGCAACCAGTCTCCTTCCCAGGGAACAACTGCTGCAGGATTTCCTTTGAATAAAGAATCTGTAAATGCATCTATTTGAAAAATCGTATATTCGGTTTCCATATTACCAGATAGAGAATTTATTCTTTATCTGAAAAAGCAGAATAAGCGATCGAAGCCCAGCCAGTTAAAAATGCCAATCCACCAAAAGGAGTGATCGCACCTAAAATTCTGATCCCTGTTAAAGAAAGTGCATATAATGAACCGGAGAAGATCAAGATCCCACTGAAGATCAGCCAAAAACCAATTCTTCTAAACTTGGATTCTGAAAGTTTTCCACTCAATGCTAATACAAATAAAACTACTGCGTGGATGAGATGATATCTTGCTCCAGTTTCGTAGATCACAAGCAAGTCAGGAGTTAATATTGATTTTAATCCGTGAGCTCCGAACGCGCCAAGAGCTACTGCTAAAAAACCTAATATTGCAGATAAGAATAATGGAATAGAGTTAGAATTTTTGGATGCCATAACTATAAAACCTCAGACATTTTCTTCTGAATAATCCGAAGATATAGGCGGTATACTCTACGTCCAGCCTACTATCGAATAAGGCTTCAATAGAATTCAACTTCATCTGTTCGTCTATCTCTTCGTAAAAACTTTTGTTCCCGAAAGTAAAATGGATCGGGATAAATGCTTCGTTAGATCCTCGTTTAATTGGAAGAAACAAACGTACACCAAATTGACAGCCCTTACTTTCTCCTTTGAATTTTACAATCCTATGTTCAGACCAATCCCAACCATCTAAAGACGCATGAAACATATCTTTATGAGGAAGAGAAGTTGTAGTTCGGATATACCCATCAAAACCACCGGTCCGTAGCTTAGTGGATGATTCTCCGTAATGGATAGAAGGATCCCTAAAATTTGCACCATTCAAATGAACATCATTGTCAGGTGGAATTCCAATCCCTGTAGGATAAGGTTCAGGGTTCCTGCGAACCAAGGCCTTGTTCGCCCCACCCATCTGGATACAACTAACCAACTCAGTAAAGATCAGAATTAGAAAAAAGGTCCGTTTATAAGGATTGAGTTTCATTCTTTTTTAAGAAGTCTTTGAGGAAGTTTCACTCCAATACCGGTGACGCGGGTGCATTTCTCAAAATAAAGAGCGAATATAAAGGATTTGTAACTATAATCCGTTTGAACATCGAATAGAAGGTCCGCTTTATCCTTAATTGCATTTTGGACAGCAGCTTCGTAACTCTCATCACCGGTATAAACTGCCCAAAGCCAACTAGTTCCGCAGGAAGTACCTTCTAATTTTCCTACCGGTTCCATTCCTCTTACATCAGAATAACTTTGAGAATAGTACCAGCCTGGAGATTTGATATTCGTATAAAGGCAGTTCGTAAGGAACATAATCGCAAAAACGATCGGTATAAAAGCTGATATTTTCGGGGAAGAGAATTGCATGCGATAAATTTCAACAAGTTGAAACACAAAAGTCAAGGTAAAATACCGAAATCTCCTTGTGTGACTCTTGAACTGGTTAGAATCGAGTACGATGCACACGCAAACTTCCCAATTTTACTTCGATACTGAAAAAGAGTACGGAGCATTTAACTACGAACCTCTTCCCGTTGTGTTGGAGAAAGGGAAAGGTATCTTTCTTTGGGATACAGATGGAAAAAGATATTTTGATTTTTTATCTGCATACAGCGCAGTGAACCAAGGACATTGCCATCCTAAAATTATAGAAACGTTAAAGGCCCAATCCGAGAAACTAACTCTTACTTCCAGAGCATTCTATAATGACCAACTAGGTCCTATGGAAAAATTTTTATGTGATACGTTCGGATTCGATAGAATGGTCCCAATGAACACTGGAGTAGAAGCCGCCGAAACTTCTGTAAAACTCGCAAGAAGATGGGCGTACCAAATAAAAAAAGTACCTGCAGATAAAGCTAAGATTGTTTTCGCTTCTGGAAATTTTTGGGGCAGAAGTATCGGTGCAATTTCCGCTTCTACTGATCCTACTAGCAGAGGGGATTTTGGTCCCTTTGTTCCAGGATTTTCTATCATTCCATTTAACGATACAGAAGCTTTAAAAAAAGAATTAGAAGACCCTAATGTAGCTGCGTTCATGGTAGAACCAATCCAAGGAGAAGCAGGAGTAATCGTTCCGAGAGAAGGTTATCTAAAAGAAGTCCGCAAACTATGTTCCGAGCATAATGTACTTTTGATCTTGGATGAAGTACAAACCGGTCTTGGTAGAACTGGAAAACTTTTAGCAGCGGATCATGAGAATGTAAAACCGGATTTGCTAGTACTCGGCAAAGCTCTGTCCGGAGGAACCCTTCCTGTATCTGCAGTTTTGAGTTCTGATGAGATTATTCTTACCTTAAAACCAGGAACCCATGGTTCTACATTCGGTGGAAATCCATTAGCCGCAGCAGTTGCCAAAACTGCCATCCAAGTATTATTAGAAGAAAATCTTTCAGAGAACTCGGAAGCGAGAGGGACAGAATTCCGCTCTTCTCTACATGCTTTGAAATCTGAATATCCTGATAAAGTCAAAGAGATCAGAGGGAAAGGATTGTTAAACGCAGTGGAATTTTTCCCGGATGCGACTGGTCCAAGAGCAAAAAAAATCTGCTACAAACTTTTAGACTCTGGAATTCTCGCAAAACAAACTCATGATCATACGATCAGATTTGCTCCTCCTCTTTGTATTTCCAAAACGGAATTGGAAGAGGCGACTTCTCTCATTCTTCAGACAATCCGTAAAACCCTTGACTAATCTTTCGAATTCGTTTTTTTAAAAGAATGTCGGCAGAAGACAAAAAGTATATCCGGGTTTGGCAAAAACTGAGCATAGGCGAAGTTTCTTCTCAATTGATGATCATAGATGATCTATACGGAACTTGCGGAAAATGTAAACATCTGGGACTGAACTATACTAAGGACAAATCTTGTCCTGAATGCGGGACCAAATTCAAATATCTGGCAACAAACTTAAAATCTCCAGCAGACATCACCAAAGTATTGGCGAGAATAGAAAAAGAAAATTTAGATTTTATACTGATCGATAGAGAAGATTATACTTTATCCAAAGCGAAAGACGCTGTTAAGGATCTATTCAAGTCCAACGACTAAAATTTCTCTTGGAGCATTGCTCCCTCATTCTCTGGATACGAAAATTCATATTAAAAAGTGAATGGACTATATTCATTTAATAATTTCTTTTTGTAATATCCTTCCAACAAAACTAATCTAAGGGGAATTCATACCGAAAAGATGGAACATCATTCACTTACTCTATTAGTTGATATCGCCCTAAGTATTATTTTCGCGACCTTCTTCGCAATCATAGCAAAAGCAGCAAAACAACCTCTTGTATTGGGTTATGTAATCGCGGGACTAATCATCGGTCCATTATTCGGACCTTATGTAGGCGGGCAGCTTACCATTGGTTATGTTAAAAGTGAAGAAAGTATAGAGCTGATCTCAGAGATCGGTTTGATCCTTTTATTATTCATCATCGGTTTAGAGATCGACCTAAAAGAATTAGCCAGAATGGGGCGATCCATGTTTGCTCTGGGGGTTTTACAATTCTTCTTAGGCGTTGCGGCCGCTTGGTTTGCATTCCGCACATTCTTCCCACCTGCTCCTGGAAATTTTGATCTTCTATACTTTGCGATCGCACTTTCTCTCAGTTCCACGATGATCGTGGTCAAACTTCTACATGATAAGTTTGAGATCAGCACTGTTGCAGGACGACTTACGATTGGGGTTTTGGTCTTACAAGATATTTGGGCAATTCTATTTATGGGGATCCAGCCGGACTTACAAGATCCTCAGATCATAAATGTACTTATCTCTTTAGCCAAGGGTATCGTTCTAGTTGCGTTGGCTTTTGCAGTCAGTCGTTTTATTTTATCTTATTTATTTTTATTCGCTGCTTCCAAACCTGAATTAGTTTTGATTACTTCAATTGCTTGGTGTTTCTTCTTATGCGGCGTCGCAGAAAAATTCCAACTTTCTAAAGAGATGGGAGCCTTGATTGCTGGTGTGAGTATCGCTGCCTTCCCATATGGTGCAGATGTAATCAGTAAACTTTCCGGGATCAGGGACTTTTTCATTACATTATTTTTCGTAGCTCTTGGAATGAAAATCCAGGCTCCAAGTGCAAGTGATTTAGGTTTAGCATTCTTGGCAGTTGGATTTGTTTTAGTGAGCAGGGTTATAATCATTGCTCCAACTGTATTTTTCTCAGGCAAAGGTTTAAGAGCAGGGATTGTAGCAGGTCTGAACCTGGCGCAAATTTCAGAATTCTCTTTAGTAATCTTAGCGCTCGGAGTGCAAAAGGAACATATAGGAAAAGATCTGCAAGCGATCGTTCTTACTTCTATGATCATCGCTTCTATCATTTCCACTTATGTGATCTTGTTTAATGATAAGATCGCGAGGGGAATTATTGCCTTCTTATCTATTTTCGGAGTGAAAGAAAACAAAGAGCCATTAGAGTCCCAAGTTACCGGCGAGACAAAAAGAGATATCGTAGTATTAGGATATTTCAGAATAGCTCAGGGTTTGATCGATGGGATAGAAAATGATAAACCTTCTTGGCTCAAAAGAATGTTGGTAGTGGATTTTAATCCGATCTATAGACAAACTTTAGAATCTAAAGGAATTCGTTGGGCATACGGAGATTTAGCAAATCCGGAAAGCCTTCATCATTTAGGAATAGAAGAAGCAAGATATATTGTTTGTACAGTTTCCGATATGATCCTAAAAGGAACTACAAACCGCAGATTATTAGAGTCCTTAAAAAGTATCTGTAGGCATCACCAACCTAAGATCATTCTAACTACGGATGATCCAAAAGAGGCAGAAGTTCTTAGAAATAATGGAGCGGCCCATGTAATCGTTCCAGGTAAAATTTCAGGACTTTCTCTATTTACTGAATTGTCTGGAATGGTAGATCAAAACGGAAGCGTTACAATTGCAAAATCCGTAAAAGCAAAACCTAAAAAAACAACGTCGAATAAGAAGAAGGTCAAAAAGACCAAGTAGTTCTTAAGATGATTGTTCGTTCTCCATGCATCAAGATCTGCAATATGGATTATGACACCGGTCTCTGCGAAGGTTGTTATCGCACCTTAGAAGAGATCGGCAGATGGACTATGTATACGGAAGACGAAAGAAAAACGATCCGACTCAAAATAGAAGAAAGAAAAATTTCCCTCGGAAAACCTTCTTTCAAAAATCCTTAATTCAGTTCTTCACTAATTGCAGATATTCTTCTACGACCTCAGTCGCAGATTTTTTCCAATCAAACCTTTTAGAATTTTTTAAACCAACTTTGGTTTTAGAACTTAGAAGTTTAGGGGAATCTAATAATTTCACTAAGCCAATTTCGAAAGAATGCGAATCTGTTGGATCAAAGAAGAATGCGGTATCTTCTAAAATTTCAGGAAGAACACTTGAGTTAGAAGAATATACAGGACATCCGCATGATTGAGCTTCTACAGGAGGAAATCCAAATCCTTCGTACAAAGAAGGATAAACAAGTAACCCTGCTGCAGAATATAAAGTGGCCAGTTCTTGTTCAGACAGATAAGGAACTAGTTTAATTCTATCTTCCCAACCTTTTGCTTCTTCAGCTAAATAGTCAGGAAGTTTTCCGCCTGAGCCTGCGATCACCCAATCTGCTTTGATCTTTTTTTCGGACCAAAGTTTTTTGAGAGAATTAAGAACAAATCCTAAATTTTTATGCTCCTTTCCGATCCCAACGCTAAGTAAGTATCCAGGTTTGAGTCCATATTGTTTCAGGAACTTCTTCTTTTCTAAATCGCTTTTAGGTGAAAATATTTTTGAGTCCAAGCCGTTATAGATGGTTCTTATCTGTGATTTGGAGAAAGAAAAAACTTCTATAATGTCTTTTGCAGTAAAATCGGAAACAGTAATTATCTTTTTGGCCTTCTTCCTAATGAGCAAAAACACAAACTTCATATACGCTTGTTTCAAAAAAGAAGAATGGAACTGTTTCATTCTGAATGGAATAATATCGTGAATGGTAACAACACAACGATCTAAGAATTTTAAAGGCGCGTTAAAATGTGGGATATCCAACAGGTCAAAATCTTTCATTTCAGGAATGCCGAACCATTCTTTGATAGAATAAATCCCTGCATTGTATTCCAAGATTTCGTAATTAGCTAATACCTTAGGTGAAAGATTCTTTTTTATAAGAGTAGGATTTCCAAGAAGAACGATCTGGATTCCTTTCTTAGAAGCAATATCTCCCAGCCAATGTAAAAGTCCTTTAATTCTGGAACCGATCCCTGAATGGGTAATCATCCTTGCGTCGTATCCGATCTTGATCTTTCTGGCCATCATTGAAAATTAAACCATCGTATAGTTTGAAGTAGGAATGGCAAGCCAATCGCTTTTCCCCTTGAAAAGAGAACTAATTTACCAAGACTTGTCCAGACGAGTCTAACTACATACATTTTCGAAGCGAAGAACGGAGAGACACCTTGGAAAACGAAGTAACGAGTATATTAAAAGCAATCGGAGAAGATCCGAATAGAGAAGGACTTTTAAACACTCCTAAAAGGGTCCGGAAAGCTTATGAATTCCTGACCTCCGGTTATAAGGCAGACATTGATACAATTGTGAACGGAGCGATCTTCGAAGAGGACAGCCAAGGTATGGTTCTTGTCAGAGACATCGAAATGTATTCTCTCTGCGAACATCATCTTCTTCCATTTTTTGGAAAGGCTCACGTAGGTTATATTCCGAACAAAAAGATCATAGGGATTTCGAAGATCCCTCGTATCGTAGACGTATTTGCAAGAAGGTTACAGGTTCAAGAAAGAATGACTGAACAAATTGCATACGCCCTAATGGAAGTTTTAGATCCTTTGGGCGTTGCAGTAGTCATCAAAGCAAAACATCTTTGTATGATGATGAGAGGTGTCGAAAAACAAAACTCCGAACTTTTCACTTCTTGTATGCTCGGAGAATTTAAAACGAATATGGTGACTAGGAGCGAGTTTCTAGATCTAATCCGGACTGGCTCGACCTAGAAGATTTAGATCTAAGCTCTTCCGCTTTTTGCTCTGCTCGATTTTTATTTTCGAGCATTGCTTTCTCCACTCTTAGTCTTTCTCTTTCGAAGCCAGCCTCATCTAGATCTCTTGGGATCATGATTGGTTCCCCGTAAGAGATCACAAAGGTTGTAAAAGGTTTTGGGATCCTATGTTTATCCCAAGACTTCTCCGCGATCCATTGTTTTGTACATTCATAATGAAATGGTAAGATTGGGACCTGAGCGACTTGGGCGGCAGCAATCACCCCAGGTTGAACGATCCAAGCAGGACCTCTGGGCCCATCAGGAGTAAATGCTGCAGGAAGATTTTTTCTTAAATGAACGATCATTGCCTTAAGCGCTTTTGATCCACCCTTTGAGGAACTACCACGAATACTTCCGTTACCGAATCTATGCACTACTCCGGTAATAAAATCTCCGTCCTTAGATTCTGAGATCAAAACTGCTAACTTACGATTCTTATTCAAGTATGGTGAATAAAGAACGTTCGTATGCCAAACACATAGGATAAATGGCTTCTTCAAAGGATAAAGAGAGTTAAAATGCTCCTTACCTAATTCCACCTTTCTTGAGGTGAGTCCGATGATCCTTTGTAAAAAAACTACAATTGTAGGCACCAACCAAACTAAGAACCTACGCTTAAAACTTTCCCGAGTATCCAATTTTTCCGACATTGAGGCGAGCCTGGTTAGATGCGGTCGGGGGGCATTCTTTTTTTTACATAACGAGGTGGATTTTATACAAAAACTCTATTAAAAGTTAATGAGAAGAATGAGTGGACAATACCGAAATTAAAAAGTTTCGTATTCGATTGCGAAGGAATAAGCCATGTCGAAAGAAAGAATCGTCCAGCCGTTCGCCAATTTCAAAAAAACGGCAAATATCAACCTTAAAGATTATAAGGCATTATACAAAGAATCCATAGAGAATCCTAAAAAGTTCTGGGCCAGAGAAGCTTCTACCAGACTTACCTGGTTCAAAAAGTGGACCAAAGTTTTAGATCATGATTTTAAGAATGCAAAGGTAAAATGGTTCGAAGGAGGCAAGATCAATGTCTCTTATAATTGCCTCGATCGTTATATCGATACCCCTTTAAAGAATAAGGCGGCTATCATTTGGGAAGGGGATAATCCCCAAGAATCTAAAACTTATACCTATTACGATCTTTATCGTGAAGTGAATAAGTTCGCAAACGTTCTGAAAAATTCAGGCATCCGAAAAGGTGACGTGGTCATGGTTTACCTACCAATGATCCCTGAACTTGCCATTACAATTCTTGCATGTACTAGAATAGGCGCGATCCACTCAGTAGTGTTCGGAGGTTTTTCTCCGGAAGCTCTACAAAGTAGGATAGAAGATTGTAAACCAAGACTGATTATAACTTCCGATGGAGGTTATAGAGGCGGTAAAAGTCTGGATCTAAAAAAAGCAGTCGATACTGCTTTGGATCAATCTTCTGAAAAAGTAAATAATGTAATCGTTGTCAGAAGAACTGGACAAGAAACAGAACTAAATTGGAAAGAAGGAAGAGATCGTTGGTGGCATTATCTAATAGGTGATCCAAATCTCCCTGCGTATTGTAAGCCTGAACAAATGGATTCGGAAGATCCTTTGTTCATTCTATATACTTCAGGTTCTACAGGAAAGCCTAAAGGAGTTCTTCATACTACTGGAGGATATCTTTTAGGGGTCAATATGACCTTTCATTATGTTTTTGATATCAAACCTACAGACACATATTGGTGTACTGCTGATATTGGTTGGGTAACAGGTCATAGTTATTTAGTGTATGGTCCGCTTTCTAACGGAGCCACTTCTATCATGTTTGAAGGAGTTCCTACATACCCTGATGCGGGAAGATTCTGGGATGTGATCGATAAACATGGAGTCACTGTATTCTATACTGCACCAACTGCTATTCGATCTTTAATGAGAGAAGGAACAGATCGTATTGAAAAAAGAAACCTAAGTTCTCTTAGATTGATCGGATCAGTAGGAGAACCTATCAACCCAGAAGCATGGGAATGGTATTTTAAACATGTAGGGAAATCCAAATGTCCTATCGTAGATACTTGGTGGCAGACAGAAACTGGAGCCATCATGATCTCTCCTTTGCCTGGTGCAATCGCTCAAAAACCAGGATCTGCTACTCTTCCATTCTTTGGAGTACAGCCTGTTCTTTTAGATGATGAAGGAAAAGAGATCAACTCCAAAGGAGAAGTTTCCGGTAATCTCGCAATCAAATCTCCTTGGCCTTCTATGATGAGAGGAGTGTTCAAAGACCCGAAAAGATTTTTCGATACCTACTTCTCCGTTTATAAAGGTTATTATTTTACAGGAGACGGAGCAAGAAGAGATAAAGACGGATATTATTGGATCACTGGTCGTGTGGACGATGTGATCAACGTATCTGGTCACAGGATCGGCTCCGCAGAAGTAGAAAGCGCACTCGTAGAAAATCTTTCCGTAGCAGAAGCAGCGGTTGTAGGATTTCCACATGATATCAAGGGCCAAGGAATTTATGCGTATGTCACAGTGAAAGAAGGTGTGACTACGAATGATTCTCTTAAAAAAGAATTGATCGCCACTGTTGAAAAAATGATCGGAAAGATCGCAAGACCTGACGTGATCCATTGGGCACCTGGGCTTCCTAAAACCAGATCCGGAAAAATTATGAGAAGGATCTTGCGTAAGATTGCTTCAAGCGAGTTCGAAGGTCTGGGAGATATCTCTACCTTAGCAGATCCAAGCGTAGTAGAAAAATTAATAGATGATAAGAAGAAGTATCACAGTTGAATAAAATCGGTCCGCAAAGAATCGTATGTTTAACTGAAGAGACTACAGAACTTCTCTATTTATTAGGGGAAGAAGAACGGATCGTAGGAATTTCCGCATATACGGAAAGACCTCCTCATGCAAAAGAAGAAAAGCCTAGAGTATCTGCTTTTATTAACGGAAACATAAAGAGGATCAAGGAACTAAATCCGGATCTGGTTGTTGGTTTTTCGGATATTCAAGCACAACTTTCTCATGATCTAGTAAAAGAAGGACTGAATGTTCTGATCACCAACCAAAGAAGTTTGGAGGAAATTTTCCAAACTATTTTGATGGTGGGATCATTGATCGGAAAATCGGAACAGGTTTCTAAACTTGTAGAATCGTATAAGAAAAAATTAAAAGATATCAAAGAACGTTCTTCTTCTAAACCAAAACTTAAGGTATTTTTCCAAGAATGGGACCATCCGATTATCACCGGGATCAGATGGGTTTCCGAATTATTGGAGATCGTTGGAGCTATAGATTGTTTCGGTCATTTGAAAGAAAAGTCCATGGCCAAAGACAGGATCGTAAGTCTTCATGAAGTAGCCGATGCAAAACCGGATCTGATCATCGGAAGCTGGTGCGGAAAACCTATGGACTTTGAATGGGTACGTACTAGGGAAGAATGGAAAGACATTCCAGCGATCAAAAAGGATAAAATTTTCGAAATGGATCCTGCGATCATTTTACAACCAGGACCAGCCTTATTCGAAGAAGGTATCCTAGAAATGGATCGTATTTTAGAAGAAGTGAGATCTTCTCTTTTTTAAGATCCGAAACTAATATTAGGCGAATTTAATAAATTAAAATCTGCCGGAAGGTGAATGATGAATTCCATGGTAAATTCCGCGATCTCTAAAGAATCGTCTATAGCGAAAATCTGGACGAACGGTGCTATCGTTATCAACCGTATCCGATTAGGGTTAGTAGTTCTTTTTATTCTAACCTTGATCGGAGTTTCTAAAACAAATCACCCTACTCAGGTAATCGCTCATTCTGTAGGAACAGGCTTGATGGCATTATACTGTATCTTCGAATTTTTCCTGGCGAGAGGAGGAAAGGTTGGGATCGGATTCCAAAAGACATTAGTGATTTTGGATGTAATCATTCTTTCTGCGATTATGGCAGCGGACTGTAGTATCGGTCCAATAGTGGCGAGAGATACTCTTGCAAACATGATCCTATTCTTCATTTATTTTTATATAATGATCTATTCTTCTTTATTGGGAGAAAAAAAATTCGTACTTCTTATCGGCCTATTAACTGCTATCGGAGTTGCAATTGCACTTTATGTAGGTTGGAAAAGTGGACTTGTATTAACTGAGAACGCAAGTAAGGCAAAAGACCCTGACACTTTGATCTTCTCAGTTCAAATCGTAAAGCTCGGTTTTATGATCACTGCAAGTGTGATCTTATACCAATTGATGAGATTATTCGAAAACCTAACTGCAGAAGGTTCTAGATTATTTGGAGAATCCCAAGTATTCTTAACTCAAATTAAAGATAACCAAAACATCATTCGTAACTCAGCAGAAAACTTAGAAACATCTATTAAAGAATTTGCAGGTTATATCGCAAGAACTGGAGAAAAAATGGAATCCCAGGCTGCTGCTTTGGAAGAAGTGAACGCAGTATTAGAAGAACTTTCTGCCTCTTCTATCAATAATACACAATCTATTGAAACTCAGAATGAAGGTATTTCAGGTCTTGCTTCCAACTCTCAAAAGTTGGGAGGAATTATAGGAGATATTACAGAATACAGCGAAACACTTTCCGTATTTGCAGAAGAGAACAAAGCGGACATGGAGAATGTGACCATTGCCGCTGAAAAAACGAATTCTTATCTCGCAGACATTGCAAACTCATTCAATAGAGTAGATGAGATCAATCAGATCATGGGGGAAATTGCGGATAAAACTAACCTTCTCGCATTGAACGCATCTATCGAAGCAGCAAGAGCTGGAGTCGCAGGAAGAGGATTTGCGGTAGTTGCAAACGAAGTCAGCAAACTCGCAGACTTCACTTCTGAAAACGCCAAATCTATTTCTTCTATCGTGAAACAATCCCAAAGTTTTATCAACGAAGCTAAGGTAGCTTCTGCAGAAACTGGAGATCTGACCGAAAAACAAAAGTTCAAATTAACACAAACTACTGATCGGATCCTAAAAATGAATGAGCTCTATAAGGAGCAAAAATTTATTCTTAAAAGTTTCCTAAACGAATTGGATACAATCAAGTCCGCATCCACAGATATTCTTGAATCTACTAAAGAACAAACTCTCGGCCAGAACGAATTGATGAAGACGATGAGCCAATTGGAAAAAGACATAAACGAGATCAGCGAAGAATCCACCAAATTAAACACTGAGATCGATAAGATCAATAGCCAAGCTTCAGAGTTAAGAGTATTAAGCGGACATTCTACCGAATAAAAGAACTCCAACGTTAGTCTAGCCCGGGAAATTCCGTCTATTGATGGATGGAAACTTCCCATATAAAAACAGAGTCCACGATCCTACAGATCTGGAAGAATGGCGCTATTGTAATCAACCGAATCCGATTAGGTTTGGTCGTACTTTTTATCATTTCCTTAGCCGGAGCTTATAAAAGTTTTCAGCCCTTACAATTTATGGTCCACGCGGGCGGCACAGCTTTCATGGGGCTTTATTGCATTTTCAATTTTGTAGCGAATCGCAAAAGGAATATGTCCATCGGATCACATAAACTTTTCGTTTTATTCGATGTGAATGTTCTAAGTGCCACGTTGATCTTGGATACTTTCGTTTCTCCCGATGTAGCAGCCGGAACATTAAAGAACGTAGTATTATTCTTCATCTATTTCTATATAATGATCTATTCCTGCCTTTTGGGAGAAAGGATCTTTGTTTTGGTCGTTGGTGCATTTTCCACCGCGGGTGCGATAGTTGCCCTCGTATGCGCACTTCAAAACGGAGTTGGATTTGTAAATGATCCAGAATCAGCAAAACTTCCTTATAATATAAGCGGTTCTACTGAAATTATCAAGATTGCATTCATATTTGTCGCAAGCGTGATACTCGCTCAATTGATGAGGCTATTCTTAAGACTAACTGTAGAAGGAAACCGACTTTATACAGACTCAAAAGACTTGCTCGAAAAATTAAGCGAGAACCAAACAATCATTAAGGATTCTGCAATTAGTTTAGAAGATTCTATCGTTAAATTCGCTCAATTTATCAATCGTACAGGAGAAAAGATGGAATCCCAAGCTGCCGCCTTGGAAGAAGTCAACGCAGTATTAGAAGAACTTTCTGCTGCTTCTACAAATACTTCTATGTCTATTGAATCTCAGAATATAAGCTTAAGCGAACTTGCTGATGATTCTAAAAAATTGGGAGAAATAGTTTCTAATATTACAGGTTATAGTGAGGCACTTTCCACATTCGCAAATGATAATAAAGCAGACATGGAGAATGTTACTATCGCTGCTGAAAAAACAAAATCTTATCTGGCAGATATCGCTGGCTCCTTCGACAAAGTGGACCAGATCAACCAGATCATGGGAGAAATTGCTGATAAAACAAACCTTCTTGCATTGAACGCATCTATTGAAGCGGCAAGAGCAGGAGAAGCAGGAAGGGGATTCGCAGTAGTTGCAAACGAGGTCAGCAAACTCGCAGATTTTACTTCCGAAAACGCAAAGTCAATTTCAGCAATCGTAAGACAGTCCCAAAATTTTATCCAAGAAGCAAAAAGTGCTTCTGCTGAAACGGGAGACCTGACTGAAAAACAAAAATTTAAGATCTTGGAAACTTCTGACAAGATCGTTCAGATGAATAAACTTTATCTGGAACAGAGAAATATTATACGTAAGTTCTTAAATGAATTAGAAAGTATCAAATCAGTTTCGAACGAGATCCATGAATCTGAAAAGGAACAATCCGTGGGCCAACAAGAAATGATACGGACCATGTCCCAATTAGAAAAAGATATTAATGAAATTAACGAAGATTCAGCTAGCTTAAACTCAGAGATCGATCGGATCAAAACAAAGGCTTCTGAACTAAAAGTATTGAGCAATAATTCCTAAAACCTTTTCATTTCCTTCTTCTTTACAATCGGACCCATATTTCGATATATGGAATTTATTCCGATTCAAAGGAGAAGGATATGGGGACTAAAGTAAAAGCTGCAGTTATCGGAGGCACAGGTCTCTATAGCCTGGACGGAATGGAACTTGTAGAGGAAGTTCTTCCGGAAACTCCTTGGGGCAAACCTTCCGACACGATCAAGATCGGAAAGATCCACGATAAACTAATCGCATTTCTCCCTCGCCATGGTGTGGGACATTTTATTATGCCTCACGAAGTTCCAATGAAGGCGAATATCTGCGCTCTTAAAATTTTAGGAGTAGAAGAGATTGTAGCATTCAGCTCCGTCGGGAGTTTGAGAGAAGAGATCAAACCTTTGGATTTCGTTCTTCCAAGTCAGATCATAGACAGAACAAGAGGGAGAGAGTCCACATTCTTTGGAAAAGGTGTGGTGGCTCACGCTCCTTTCGCAGATCCTTTCTCTCAAAATTTAAGCGATAGAATTAATAAAGCCGCTGCAAAAGTAAATCTTCCGATCCACCAAAACAAAACTTTGGTTTGTATGGAAGGTCCTTTATTTTCTACAAGAGCGGAATCTCATATGTATCGTTCTTGGGGTGGAGACATCATCAATATGAGCGTTCTTCCGGAAGCAAAACTTGCAAGAGAGGCTGAGATCGCTTACCAAATGGTCTGTATGTCCACGGACTACGATTGTTGGAGAGAGAATGAAGAAGCAGTTACTGCAGAAATGGTAATGGCAAACTTAGGAAAGAATGCAGAGAATGCTAAAAAACTTTTAAGCGCTTTGATCCCTGCACTTGGGAACGGAGACGATCTTAGTTTAAAGAATAGCACCAAGTATTCTATCATCACAGCTCCTGAACGCAGAAACCCGGATACTGTTGCAAAACTGAAAGTATTATTCCCAGATTATCTCTGAGAGTTTGATTTTCTTCGGTTTAGATGAACAGATCCTAAAATATTAGCTAGTCCCTTTTGGTATTCTGGAAAGAAGGAGAGATTATTATGATTTCCTCCTTCTATTTCTAAAAATTCTATTTTTACTCCTGATTCCAAAGCAGTCTTGAATAATTTTTTTCCTTGTCTGAATGGAACGATCTCGTCCTCATTTCCATGTATAATCGTCGCAGGAGAATGGATTTTTCCTATCTTGTTTTCTGATTTAAGAGAATAAGCCAAAAACCATTCAGGTACAAATGGATAATATTCTTTTGCGAGATCCGCCAAAGAAGTATAAGGAGTTTCTAATATAATATAACCTGGATTTGTTTTGGTCCCTAAATCTACTACAACTCCAGTTCCGATAGATCTTCCATAAAGAATGATCTCATTTTCTTTTTTTAATTTATCCGTTTTCAAATATTCGTACCAGCGTTCTGCATCCTGGTACATTCCCTTCTCACTTAACTTGGCCCTACTTTTACCGTAACCTCTATAATCTGTCATGAGAAGGTCCCACCCTCGCGGAACAAAGTCCTCAGCAACACCTCCCCAACTTCTTAAACTTCCTGCGTTTCCATGAAAATAGAGGACCGTGCCCTTAGAAGGTCCTTGGGCTGGGAAGAATAATGCATACACCTTCTCTCCATTTTCCAACTCCAGAGAAACTTCTTGAAAAGTATAAGGAAAGGAGAAGTGAAAGTCCTCGGGTAAAATTTCTGGGAAGAAGATCAGCTTGTCTTGATTTGAATATAATAAGCCGAAGAGTCCCAGAAAAATAATAAATATGACCGAGAGAAGATATAACATAAACTTTTGGATTTTCATTTGGCCTGAATATCCTTGGACCAAAGTTCTTTTCCGGCAGAATCAAAAACTCTAAACACCAAGCTCCTTTGTTTTAAAGGACCTGTAATTTCTATTATTCCAAAATTCCTTTTGTCATCCACCATTGTGCCCTCAATCCTTAATGGATTTTTTTCGGTAATAGGCGCATGGGTAGAAGAAGTTAAAGGTGAAACAGTAAAATCATATACTGGATATTCGAATCCTTCCTGGATATATGATAATTCCGTAAAGTGTCTGTCCCCGGTCAAAAATACCAGGTTTTTTATCTTCAATTTTGAAATTTTGGAAAGAAGTTTTTCCCTTTCTTCTGCGTATGTTGAATAATTTTCAAAGACGGTTAACGGATTTAAGACCTGGCCACCTACAACCACAAACTTAAAAGTCGCTTTGGAGAATGCTAAGCCGTTTACAAGCCAATCCAGCTGTTCTTCTCCAAAAAATGATCTGGCCCCAGTTTTATTATCGTTCGCAGTCCTAAAACTACGATCGTCCATCAAAAAGAATTGTGCATCTCCCCAAGTGAAAGAACCATATATTCCTTTTTTTGAATAGTTTGGGTTAGCCCAAAATAATTTGAAAATTTCTTCTGCGGTAGCTCCCATCCAAAAGGAAGCGTCCCCATCATTAGGCCCCCAATCATGATCATCCCAAACTGCATAATGGTGAACATTTGCGAGTAATGGCTGGAGTTCCGCCAAAGATCTTTGTTCAGTATAACGATAAATGAATCCAGTGCGAGATTCCCAATCAGGTTCTCTTAGATAAATATTATCTCCGCCCCAGAGCATGAAGTCCGGTTTTTGAGCAGAGATAGATTTGTAGATAAAGTACTCTCCTCCGTATGGTTTCGCTTGCGTATCATACTTAGTATCGTTTACGAATGCACAACTCCCCAAAGCAAATTTGATATCCGGAGGCCCGCTTTGTTTTCCAATCCAAATGGGTTGTGTTCTAAATTTTTGTTCTGATTTAGGTTCTTGATATTTTCCATTTACATAAATTATATAATCGTATGTTTTTCCAGGTTCCAATACGTCAGCGATTAGATGGGCAACATTTCCTTTATGATGTTCAGTAGTTACTTCGCGAGTTACCTGGCTTTGTTCTGAATTTCCGGAAATAAAATATTTCGCATAAACTTTAGAAGGGTTCTTAGTCTGGACCCAAATTTTCACTTCCTTATGAGTTGAGTAACCTAACATCGGCCCTGATTGGATACTAGAAGGCGAAGCTGTGTCGGTTGACTGACTTTTTCCATAAATTGCAAAATCGAAGTAAAAGAATCCAAACAGTAAAAACAACAAAGAGGTGGATGATAAAAGCAATCTGCGTCTCATTGTCATGAAATATCTTGAAGCCGCTGGCTTCTTTCAAATCAAAAAAAAGGGAAAGAACGGAAATGACGAGGGGAGAATCTAGAAAACTCAGATGGAGACTTACCTTAGGCCTGGAGCTATTAACTTCCGTTCTGGCTGTCCCTTTAGCCGTTCTATTCATTATTGCAGCGGGAGCGTATGACTTCAATAAGGCGATCGCGCTGATTGGGTCCTCAACAGTCGTATTAACCACCTCTTATTTTTTCCCTACACTTCGATTCTTATATTTGGGAAGGCTCCTATCCAATCTGGAACCAAATAATTGGGAGAAATTAAATACAAAAGGTAAGGTAGCAGTTAAGAAAAAACTTCTAAACTTCCCTCTTCTAAATACTGGATTTTATATCGTACAGTGGAGTTACGGAATTCCTGCGGCTTGGAAAATGATGCATCTTTTCTTTATACCCGAATTCTTTGAGTCTGCGCCATTCTTACTCTTACCTTTGATCATTTACCCAACTTTAGGAATTTCCCATTTCTTCTTAACCGAGTCAGTACTTTCAGAAGTGTTGGAATCAGACAGATTGAATGGACTTCCTTTAGAAGAAAAAGACATTCGTAAAGTTTCAATCTTCGTAAGAATTATTTCTACGATCGCATCTATCGCATTATTACCGGTCGTGATCTTTGGTTATCTATTAGTGGAAGAGACTTCCGGTTGGTTAAAATTGGGTGATGTTACCTTAGCACTTTCTCTCACCATTCTTTTTATGGTGATCACTCTCACTATTTCTTCCTACTTATTGGCTTCCAGCATTCGTAGAAACTCTAAAAATATGATGAATGCGTTTACTGAGATGTCCCAAGGCGAGTTGAATATCCTACTTCCTATGGTTTCCACAGACGAATTGGGAAGAAGTAGCAAGATGTTAAACGATTTTGTGAAAAGACTTAGGATTGTTGTTAAAACAGTAATCAAAGAATCAGAAAAACTTTCACAAAGCTCCAAGGTACTGGAAGAAAAAACAAAAGATCTTTCTATAAAAATGCAAGAGCAAGCTGCGTCTACAGAACAGATGAGTTCCGGAGTAGAAGAAATTGCAGCATCAATTCAATCTACTTCTTCCAGAGCAGAAAGTCAGTCTAGTACTGTAGAACAAGCATCCGCATCTCTTACAGAACTCGAAGATAGGATCCGAAATGTTCATATTTCTCTAATGGATACAAAAAATGATGCGGAGAGAATGAGATTAGAAACTTCTAATGGAGAATCCGCGTTACAATCCACTCGTGATGCAATGGCAGAGATAGAATCCAATACTGCTAAAATGGAAGCGAGCGTAAATGTGATCCATGAGATTACAGATCGAATCGGACTTCTATCCTTAAATGCGGCAATTGAAGCTGCTCGTGCAGGAGAAGCAGGAAAAGGTTTTGCAGTAGTAGCCCAAGAAATTTCAAAACTGGGAGAACAAACCCAGGAGAATGCAAAGAGGATCCGTGCAACATTGGCAGAAGCTGTAAAGGCCACCAACTCGGGGAGAGAAGTTTTAGGAAATACTGAGGTAGCTTTCAGAAGAATAGGAGACACCGCTCAAAATACTTCTGAAAGAATTTTGCAAGTTTCCTCCTTGTCTGAATCTCAGTTGGTAGCAAGCGCTCAGGTAAAAAATGCATTTTCTGAATTGATCCGATCTGCAGAAGAGATCAGAAATCATACAAAAGAACAATCCCAAACTTCTTTAGAATTTTCTAAAACGATTGGAAGTATTTCAGAAGCTACTGAGTTTTTGAATGGGATAGTAAACGATATTGATTCTCTTGCTGAGAAGCTGGCTCACCAAGCAAGTTCTTTGAAAAAGGAAGTAGAATTCTTTAAAACCTAAATTTTAGGAAGAAGTACTTTAAATACTGTCTTTCCAGGTTTGGAGTTGAATTCTATTCTTCCTCCATGTTTTAAAACGATCCTTCTGGAAATATCTAAACCCAGACCACTTCCTTCTCCTGGAGCTTTAGTGGTATAAAAAGGATCGAAAATTTTAGATTTAATATCTGCAGGGATCCCAGGACCGTTATCCGAAATCAAAACGGAAACATCAGAGTCAGAATCTACAATGGAAATTTTGATCTTTCCTTTGAACTGCATGGCTTGCAAAGAATTGTATATTAGATTTGTCCAAACCTGTATCAAATCATCCGGATACGCGTGAATGATGGGTCTTGCTTGGAAGTCCAGCTCTACTTCTACTCCATTCTTGATCTGGTTATGATAGATTGTGAGAACTGTTTCTATATTCTCAGCAAGATCTGTTTCGATCTTACCTTCTCCAGAATCGATATGAGCAAAACTTTTAAGAGCATAAACAATTTTAGAAGTTCTATCCACCGCTAAACGAATGGATGCGGCATTCTTATATGTTTGGATCTCTTCGATCGCAAAATCCAAAAGTGCAAGATTTGTCTTAGCTTCGAAAATTTCAGGGAATTCTTGAGTAGAATGATAAAGACCTACATCCATCAATCTGTCAGCAAGATCATATGGATTTTCGAATCCAAGTTCACTTAGAGTATTTTTTAATTTTTTGAGTACATTCCTTCTCTCTTCTCTTGAAACCTGAATTTCCTTATTCGAAATTCCTGCGCGAATAAACTCTGATAATCGTTTGATATAATATGGTTCTGCTTCGGCAAAAACTGGACCTAACTTTTTCAAACGTTCTGGAGAAGAATCCAAATAAGCTCTCAATTCACCACTCAAAGCAGAGATCGCTCCTAACGGGTTATTGATCTCGTGAGCAATACCTGCAACCAACTGTCCGAGTGCTGCCATCTTTTCGGAAAGGATAAGTTGATCCTGAGTTTTTTTCAAATTATCCAAAGCGGATGCTAACTCAGATGTACGGATTAGAACTGCATGTTCCAATTCTTCTTTTGCTTCTCTTCTTTCGGAATTTAATAATAACTGAGTGACTTGTTCAGCGGCCGTAACTACGAATTGTTGTTCATATCCTTTCCATCTGCGAAGAGCACCTCTATGTTCTAAACAGATTGCTCCGTAAATCCCACCTCTTAAAAAGATTGGAGCATTCAATAAGGATTGGATCCCAAGAGGAATACTATAAGACTCAGCAAACTCAGAAGTTCTTGGATCATTCACCACGTCATATGCATCTACTAATCTTTCGGTTTTCATTGATGCAAAATATTTAGGATACACTTTCAGATCCATCGTATCTGAATCTATATAAGATAGAAGTTTTTGATCCCAACCCGAGACCAAAGACCAGACTGTTTTTTCCTTATCAGAAAAAAGCCATATAGAAGCACGATCACATCCCAAAGTTTCCGAGCACATTTTGACTATATTATTCAAACCGGCAGAAATATTGCCCGAAGCAAAATCAAGATCAGTCGCCATATTCAAAAGGACTCTAGCCTGTTCGGAGAGTTTTAAATTCTCTTCCTCTTTTTCTCTCGCTGCCGCTTTTCCTGCAGTATTATCCTTTGTAATGGCAACAATTGCAGGTCTTCCGACTAAATTTACAATACGACCTGAAAAAATAGAATCAACAGTAGTTCCATCTTTTCGAATAAAAGGTATATCAAGATCTCTTAATATACCCTCTTCTTTCATTTGATTGATCAATTTACGTTTGAGATTAGGATCAGGCCAAATCCCGAGATCTACAGAGTTCTTTCCGATCGCTTCTTCTTTTGTGTATCCGAATAGATCATAAAACATTGAATTTACACTGATATACTTGCCTGTTTCCAAATCGGAAATGCAGATAGTATCTGGATTTAGATCGAATACCTTTTCAAAAAGATCTTTGCTTTCTTCTAGTTGGTGAAGATACTGATCTCTTTCTTGCTCTACCTTTCTTTTGTCAGTTACATCGATCAGAAGAGCCAAAAGCATCATCTTATCTCCGATCTTAAACACTCTATTTCCCGAAATCACATGTCTTTCGGTATTATCAGATCGATTGATAGTTGCTTCTATATTTTTAGACCAACCAAGTTCTTCTAATTCTTTGCGGATCTTAGCTCTATCCAAAGGACCTTTCCAAATCCCTAACTCGAAGGATGTTTTTCCTATGATCTCTTCTCTAGAGTATCCAATCAGGTCACAGTATTCTTGGTTGATCTCTCTATAGGTCCCAGTTTCCAGATCGGAAAGAGAAACTGCAGCTGGATTCATCTGGAAAATTTTTTCGAAAAGTTCCTTATTATGCCGGACCTCTGCGTTCAATTTTCTGGTTTGTTCTTCCGCTTCTAAACGTTCTCTGATATCTGTTGCAAGAGAAATAACATGAGGTCTTCCGTTTAATTTTACGATCCTACCCGAGTATAGAACCGGGATCCCAGTTCCATCGGCCGCTCGAAAAACCGTTTCGATATTACTGACCTCACCTTTCTCATCTAACTGGCTATAAATTTCAGCTCTTCGATCCGGATCATAATCCCAGACCTTTATGTCTGTGGTAAGTTTTCCGATCACTTCTGATCTTTTGAGTTTTATAACTTCTAAAAATCTTTCATTTACATCTATAATCTTTCTGGAAACCAAATCTGTAAGAACTACTGCAGAAGGGATTAGCTGAAATAATCTTTGAAAAAGTTCCTTACTCTTTTCGAGTTCAGTAGCAAGATTTTCTAGATCCGATTGTGCCTCTTTAATATGAGTGATATCGTGACCAACCGCTAAGATCTTTTTTTCACCACCTGCTTCTATTACTCTAGCCGAAAATAGAATGGACCGGATCTTCCCGTCTGCAGTTCCCATCTTCACTTCAAGATTATCTACAGCGCCTTTTTGGATTAGAAGTCCTCGAATGATCTCTCTATCACTTAGATCGTAATAAACTCCAAGGTCCGTTGGAGACTTACCTATAATCTCTTCGTTCGTTTTGCCTATCAAACTTAAGAATACATCATTTGCATCTAAATACGTTCCGTCCGCCTTTGATAAAGTGATGGCAGTTGGATTTAGTCGAATGATCTGATTTAAAATTTCTTGGTTCTCTTTTAGGTCATCTAAAAGTTTTTGTTTTTCTACTTCTTCTTTTACCCTGTCAGTTATTGGAACTGTGATAGTAAGAAGTTTTAAAGAACCTGAATATTCAATAGGGTGAGCGGAGAAGAGTCCCCAAAATTCTTCTCCCAATTTATTAGTAAAACGTAATTCTATATCTCTGACAAAACCTTCTTTTTTAATGGCTTCTACTATATCTGCTCTGGTCTCGGCAGAACTCCAGAAGCCTAACTCTAATGCGCTCTTACCAACAATCTCATCTTCGGAATATTTTACCTGAATACAAAACTGTCTGTTTACTTTTAGGTATTTGCCTGTTTCAATCTCTGTGATCGCCATAGGCAATGGGTTCATGTCGAAAAATTTTTCGAGAGCTCTCCATCCAATTTCTGGATGAGTTATATCTTCTTTAGAAAGTTCACTTTGTTGTTTGGGAGAACGAATATGGATCCAAGTAGTTGTTTCTGGATCTGTTTCACCTTGGATCTTAAATCCTTGGCAATAGAATGTCCTGATCTCTTTACTCTTGAGTAAAAAATAACCTAAGTACCAATTAGTCTTTTCTTCTTTTTTGAGACTTTCGAAAATTCCGTTTCGAATATCAGAGATCAGATTAAAATCTATCTCTTTTAACTCTTTGGCAGAATAGCCCAAGATCTGTAACGCAGCAGGATTCGCTTCGATCAGATTTCCAGAAGAAGAGAATACAAGAACTCCGTCCCCGATCCTTTCGAAAAACTGCCTGAGGATACTGAGCTGTGAAACGGAAGATTCCAAACTTTTATCACCAAGGGAATAAACCCTCAAATACTAATGGACTAAATAACGCTAGAAACTACTTTTCTAAAACTTTCATTTTTTTTCCAAAATTCAAGAAAGTTGCGATCCTTAAGGACGCGTTACTCGAAAAGGCCTACCTATAATGGAATTTTTAATCGGTTTATTAGCATTCTTTGCCGGCGCATTCTACCTTATCATTCCCTTCGTTTTATTGTCCAAGATCAACGGACTTCTAGAAAGGATCCAAGATCTGGAAAATCGATTAAAGGATAAGGGACCTTCTACCCTTCCTGAAACTCAGGTAGAAAAGAAAAAACAACCTATCAAAGAAGAAAAGCCAATCTTGGTAAAAGAAACAATTCCTGAAGCCAAAAAAGAAGTCTCCACTTCTAAGCAGGTTACAAAAGATCCAAAACCTTCAGCTGTTGTAACTCCAACCATTATAAAACAAGAGCCTCAACCTATTGCTAAAAAATCAGAGGCTTGGGAAAAATTCGAGAAGCAGATTGCTAACAATTGGACCGGGATCTTAGGAACAATCATACTCGTGATGGGTGTTGGATTCTTAGGAATTTATGCGGCCCTAAACATGTCTCCTTTTTTCAGGTTCCTAATGGTATTAGGGATCGGTATTGGTTTATTCGTAATTTCCCTGCTTCTAGTTAAAAGAGAATTCTGGAAACAGATCGGTTATTGGATCAGAAGTGGTTCAGGTGCGGTTATCTTGTTTTCTTGTATCGCCGCTGTTTCTGTTCCAGGAATGAAATGGATTGAGTCTGAATATTACGCGCTTATCTTAATCATTGCTGGAATTTCAATAAACTTGGGACTTGCTTGGCAGACTTCGCAGCAAAAGTTCGCGAGTCTTCATATTGTATTAAGTTTGATCTCTCTAGCAATTCTTCCACTAAGCACTTTGATCTTTTTCTTAGCGGTTGGAGTTTCTGCTTTCAGCGTAGTTTTATCTTATAGAACTAAATGGGAATTTCATTTAATACAAACTGCGATCTCCTTTTTAATTTTAAATTTTCTTTATAAAGGACATTTCTCCGAACAATTACATGTATTAAATTCTCCTCTTTCTAGGACCTGGGGAATTTTAGGAACTCTTGTTGTTGGAATTCCATCCATCTTAGCTCATTATAGAAAAGTATATTCTTCCCCAAATCTACAACGACTTCCTTTTATAACCCACTTGATCATTTGGGCAGGAATTGGATTAGGTTTATCAGTTTATTCAACAGGATCTAAATGGAATCCTCCTGTATTGATCTTTGTTTCTATCGGATTATTTTTCTGGGCAAGAACTGCTCGAGAAAAATTAAACATCCGCTGGCTTTATCTCACTGATACTTTAGTTTCTCTGGCTCTTGCTTCTATCGGAATTATTTTACTCACTCGATGGGAAGTAGATCTATTCCTGATCAATGTTTATGTTTCACTTCTATTCTCCATCTTCTTTGTCGTAAGTGCAGAAGAAAAAGAAAATCTACTTAAGAATATAGGAGCAGTTCTTCTGCATATTTCTTGGGTTTGGTATATTCTTCTTCTGATCATAAAATACTCAGGTGGCGTCAATCTTGGAACTTGGCCAATCGTTATCACTACGATTGTGATGATCATTCTTACATTCTTGATCCAATTCTACGATGAGATACGAAACAAGGAAGTTTCCACTGCAAGTGACGATGTGTATGGGATCGGAGGAGAGGATAGAATTTCTCCTGCAGGGGTTTTTTCAGGATTATTAGCATCTGCTATTTGTTTCCAATTATTCGATTGGAAACATTCAGAACTCTATCTTCCAGCGTTCGGAGTCATTTTGTTGGCTATCCGACAAAACAGAAATTGGAATGGTTTAGGAGTTGGGATTTTCTTCTTTGTTGCTGCATTACACTTTGAAGTGATCTATAGAATTTATTCTTTAGAAAGATGTGAAGTTCTACTAAGAGATTTTCCTACAATTCTATTCTGTTTCCTAATGATCCCACTTTCTAAAGTGAAGATGGGTCCAGGCAAGATCAGATATTTTTCTTCTCCTGGAGCGATCCTTCTTTCTTTACATATCGTATTCTTAGCGTATTGGACTACCCAAAGTGTTTCGCCATTCTTACCTGGAATACTTTGGCTTCTTCTTTCCTTGGTATATCTAGAAACCAAAAACTTTTTCTCAGAAAGAGAGAAAGTATGGGAGAATACTTGGAAGTCTTCTATCAATTCTGCGGGACCCGTCTGGCAATTTTTTGCGTTGATATTCGTAGGATTATTCTTGGGCGCTCATGTTCTGGTTCATTTGCAATCAGAACTATATGTAGGAATTTTCAAGATCAGATTTTTGATCCAAGCATTAGCAATCGGAGTATTTTTATATTGGGCAAACAGTCCGAATCCTAAAAAAGAAACTCCTAATTATTGGAACTCTCTTCTTCCATTATTTTGGGAATTAACTGCAATATTCATTACGGCAATCATTGCATTAGAAATTCCGAATACTTGGCTGCCTGTTGCCTGGATTGTTTGGGCATTCTTCCTGAATCAGGTCAGTTTAAAAACCTCCTGGGAAATTTCTAGATTCAGATTTTATTCTCTCTGCTTCTATTGGTATTCTTGTATCCATGTTGCATTTATTTCCAGTTCAGCATTAACTCCTTCTGAATATTGGGCGAACCAAGAATGGCTGGGCGGACTAATCGGGATCGTATTACAAATTTCTTATTTAGTGAGGATTCAGCTTCTTCCTCCATTCCAAGGAATAGAAGCGGAAGGTTATCCTGGTAAGATCAGAAATCTCTCCGAAAAGCTGGACCAAAGATCCGACTATATCATATTCTATCCTTTGTTTGCAGCAGGAGCATTCTTCTTATTCTGGAGCTTTGATTCTTCTTTATTAACTCTATTATGGATGGTAGAAGTGTTCATCGTCTTCTTAATGGGGCTCATTCTTAAAAAAGAACATTTCCGTTATGTATCCTTAGTAGCGATGATCGTATGTTTATTAAGACTTATCTTCTGGGATCTTTCTCAATCTTCTACAATCACTCGCGCTTTAGTATTCTTGGGAGTGGGAGGAATACTCATCTTAATGAACACTCTTTACGGCAAATTTGGAAATAAGGAGAAAACAGATGCTCCGTAATCGATTATTATTCTTTGTTATACTTTTAGTTTCCGGAGCAGCCATTTCGTTTTTGGCGATAAAGAGTAAGGCAAATGTAGAAATGCCTGCCACCCTTTCTCCTGCATTCCAATTGCTTGGAAAACCGATCAAAACCTTGGATCGTTCTCTTACTAAGCTCATGCCTATCAGCGATTTGGATGAAAAGAAGTTAGGAGATTCAGTTGCATTACGTTACGAATCCTATGCAGATGAAAAAGATCCGGATCTGATCTATCTAAGAAGTTTGGTATCCAATCTTACAGTTGGAAAAAATAAAAGATTCGAATATAGAATTTTCGTAATGGATTCTTCCATTCCAAATGCTTATGCAATGCCTGGAGGAATCTTATTCGTGACCAAAGGACTTCTTTCTATGGTAAGTTCAGAGGCAGAATTGGTCGCTGTGATCGGACATGAAATTGGCCACGTTGAACTTTCTCACTGCATGGACATGGTCAGGGGAGAATTATTAGCGAAGAAGATCGGCGCCTCCACACTCGGAGAGCTCGCTGATATGACTGCTGCCTTACTTTTAAAACCTGCTTTCGGCAAAAACCAAGAAGATGAAGCAGACTCTTATGGTTATGATCTATTGCTCAGAGAATATTACGACCCATTCGCAATGGGAAGAACATTCCTCAAACTTCAGGAAGCCAGCGGTGGAAAAGAAAATGCAGCTTCTCCTATCCAAGAATATTTTATGACACATCCTTATCTTTCTCATCGTTCCGAAAAATTTACGGAAAAGGCAAAACGAGAAGAAGAAGGCCAATATTATGTAGGAAAGAAAAACTTAAAAAAACGGGTCAGCCGTTACGCAGACGAACTTGATAAAGAATTCGTAAAGTACTGATAGTTTCTTCTTACAGATTTCAATTTTTATAACTTGGAATAAAATCTAAAAATCCGGAACCGTTCGGGAATTTTCTCGGACGGAAAAAGGTCTTACCTTCGGAGTTTTTATGAAAAAGATATTATTCGGGTGCATATTATTATTCGCGAGTTTAGGTTCCGTATTTGCAGAACAGGAAAGAGTTCTGATCGTTAGCGGATTCTCTAAAGTAGCAATCCCTGCAGAACTTATAGAGATACGTATCGGAGTAGAAACAGAATCCAAAACAGCAGAAGAAGCTCATGAAAAAACTTCAGCCAAAACTGATTCTCTTGTAAAATATCTCAAAAAGCAGTCCTTGCTTTCGTTACAAACAGAAGCAATCCGTCTTCAAACTATATACGAATATCCTAAATCTGGAGCGAGACAGATCAAAGGTTATGTAGCGTCCAATACAGTTTTAATAAGAGCTAAAGTAGAATCTGCAGGAAAACTTATAGATGAATCCATTCAAAATGGAGCGAATCAAATTATTGGGATTCGATTGCAGTCAACGGATGCAAATTTAGAGAAGGCTTCTCAAGAAGCATTGCAGTTAGCAGCGAAGGATGCTCGCAAAAAAGCTGATATAATTCTCTCAGCACTTGGTTTGAAATTTAAGGATTTTGTAGAAATAAGAGCCGACTTCCAAGAAATTTCCGAACCTCTTCCTGTCATGGATGGTTTTCAAACTATGAGCGCAAAATCTGCGACTCCAATTGAAGCTGGAAATTTATTTCGCGAAGCGAAGATCTTATTGAAGGTTTCTTATTAAAAAATCAGCCAATAAGTGAAAAAAATCTGTCTTTTCAATCGGTTATATGGGTATGGTATTTATGGATTGTTACCTAAGTACCAATAACCCGGTAAATAGTTAACATATATCCAATTCTCTTCACTATTCTCACTACGTGAGCGGCCCTTTCGGGGGCCGCTCCGGTCTTTTGTTTTTTTCCTTGCCCTCTTCTAGAATAATTGGTGTTTTGGGAAAAAAATTATTACTCTGGCACCTCATGAAAAAAAAGATTCTAGCTTTATTGGCAACCTATCTAGTTTGCTTTTCCTTGTTCGGACAAACACCTCCGAATAATCAAAAGCCACCTAAAAATCAACCTACGAATAACCAACAACAACCTCAAAACCAGACTCCTATCGGAGACAGTGGTTCTTCTTCCTCCTCCTCAAGTAATGGAAGTGCATTCGAAAGCGGTTTATTACATATTTTGGAATTAGATGGAGTCGCAGGAAGCCTGAACCAAGGCGGACCTCAATCTATTAACGGAATCTTAAATAGCGTAAGGATTGCAGGAAGCGCATTAGGTGGAACTCCTGAATTCTTCAAAGAAGATAGTAAGACAACTCCGAGTGGTGGATTTCCTAAGATCAGATATTCTCACCAGTTATCAGATAATACTTTCATTGGTATCGTCGCTTCTTTGGGAGAAAAATCTACAACAGAAACTACTACTACCAGTACTTCTAATAGATACACCACTGATAAGATTACTACAACCACCAACGAGTGGAAGGTAAAATACGGCTGGGGACCTCTTAACTTAAACACTTCAAATAACGTAAGTTATGAATTTTCAATCGGCTATGGACAAGGAAAGACAAGTGGAGATTACTCCAACTTTGGACTCAAACTCCCTGGAATTAGCTCAGGAAGTTCAGATGGATTGTCAGGATTCGCAATCGGATTCGGAGATCTTAAATATAATATCACAACATTATCTTTAGATTATGGTGTTGCTGTTCCTATTTCAAGTTGGCTGAACTGGTACTTCCGAGGTGATACAAGCTTCTTCTGGGGAACATTAGCTTTAAGTTCTGCTCAGCTTGGTGTTGACACAGGATCTACTGCAGGAGCGTATAACGGTTTAGACTTCAACGCATTCAAATCCAAAGATGGATTTTTTGCAGGAGCTTCTGGATTTACTATGACCTTCGAAACAGGTTTCGTAGTTAAACCTTTTGATACCTTCGGTATTCGATTTGGTGGATTCTACCAGCTTACCTATTTCAGTGTAGGAGAAGTAAAAGGACCTTCCATTTCCGGAGGCCAGATTGTGGAAGCGGGCACTGTACCTAACTTAAGTTCCACTACTGATAACGAGCAATTCGGAAATTACGGAGGAACCGTAGGATTAGTTAAGAATCTATAGTCGGTAATGCCGGCTTCAGGAGCGAAGCGACTATAGTCCGCAACGCGGGCTTCAAGAGCCTGGACCTTTTGGGACAGGCTCTTATAATATTCTTTTCAATAAAACCCGGAGACAGAAAGGTTTCCGGGTTTTATTTATCATAATCCACATATGCAGACTTGAAGAGCTTGGTGACTATAACTCTTTTAGAATTTCTGCCTTCTTCTTTTCGTATTCCTGTTTAGAGATCAATCCCTTATCCAAAAGTTCCTGCAAGGTCCTCAATCGATCTTCTATCGTCTTAGGGATTTTTTTGGTAGGAGTTCCAACATTTTTCTTAGAAGGATTTGCAGTCCAAAAACCGTTTTTTACAAGGATACGATTTTTCACTTCTTCCCCGTCAGTTGTTGTAAGAAGGAATTCTAAACCTTCAGGTCGGATCTCAGGAAGATAAATAGAATTTCGGGAAGAAGGTTCCGGCTTTGAAATTGGGACCAAAGTCCAATCCCTAAAAGAATAAGTAGTCTGAAAATCAAGGACCTGTCCTATCTCAGAAAATTCTAATACGATTCCTTCCGGGCTATTTCTGATATAAAAAATAGTTCTTCTGATCCTGAGTCCTGGGCGGATCGGATCTTCTCTTTTAATAATTACTTGGTAAGCCTGCGGAAGTCCATCGGGGATTTCAGTCTCCGCTCTGTATAATAATTCTCCCAGGCGAGACGATTCTTCTTCCGTAAATAATCTGATTGGCTCCGAGTTGAAAACGCCTGTTTCTGAAACCCCAGTGAATTTAAAAAGTTTTTCCCATCTGGAAATGAACTCAGTCTTATCCAATTGGTCCGGCCCAGCACCAGTCAAAACTCCAGAAGCGATAGGCAACCAAGTCTCCGCTTGTAAGAAGAGCGGAGTATCTGAACTCTTTTTAAGATAATATAATACGATTGAATCCGAAGAGGAAGCCATTCCCTTTCTCTGGGAAGACAAACAGGAGATCGTAAATAAAAGGGTAAGAAAGAAACTTAGAAGTTTAAGGTTTTTCTTTTTTGCCCGAATCGGTTTTTTTAAGCATGCTGCCAATTTTTCCCAATTCCTCCGGCTTAATTTTCGCACCGGCGGCTTTCTTATTCTCAGCCTGGATTTCACGATATACTTCCGCTCTGTGAACAGAAACTTCTTTAGGAGCTTTAACTCCGATCTTTACTTGATCCCCTTTGATATCCACGATAACGATCTCAATATCGTCACCTATAATAATGGATTCATTAGTACGCCTAGCTAGTACGAGCACTTAGGACATCTCCACAGTGGCGCTTTCCAAAATTCTTTCACGAACAGAATGGATCTCGTTACGTGATACGAATTGGCGACCGGTTAGATCCGTCTTATTAATCAAAATAGGGCCTTGTAGATTTGCGGTCATAGAAGCCGGATCGTCGTTCGGAATCGTCACAATGACTAAGGTCAAAGCTTCCGAAACATCCTGCAACCCGATTTGAGAAAGTTCTTCTTGGCTCAAAATAGGTTTATATTCTTTTTTGAATAGAGAAGGTGGAATTACAACAAAAGCAAGGTCCACTTCGTCGATGGACTGCAGCCATTTAAATACTGACTCTTCGTCTTCTTCGATTAGGGCAAAACTTTTGTATCCCCCGAAACCTAGAAGTCCTTCCGGAAATTTGATAAGTTGTCGCTCCGAAACTTTTATTTTTCCGAAAGGTTTGCTTTGGATCTCAATCATCGATCGACCTATTTTTCAGAGCTTGGCTCTAAGTTTATACTTTTTTCAATTCACTACAAGAAGAATTCCCCGATTTAATATCGGGGAATTTCACTCTTATCTTAGAAAGTCCATCAAAGTGGATTTGATTACTTTGGATCCTACGTTAAGTGCATATTGATGGATTGTTTCCAGCCACTTCATGTTCATGATAGTTTCTGGGAAATCGATCCCTTCATTTTTAGCAAGTAACTCAGTCATGTAGGATTTATCGAAGGAAACTCTTTGGGAATGTTCCTCCATACGATTCATCCTTGCTCCAACTATAGATCTATAACGAAGGATATTTTCCAATGCAAGATCCAAGTCTTGGATATCACGACCTGAAATTCTTTCCTGATCTTTCTGGATCAAATCGTTTCTGAATTGGATGAGCACATCGAATACTGAAAGTCCAGTAACAGTTGCAGACTTGCTGTAATTATTAGGAGGTTCAGAATTTCCAGAATCGATCAAACCTATATCTCTTAGAACAGTTCCTCCATCTACATCCTCTAACCAGATCTGGTGAGGTGCAGTGGAACTAAGACTGATATTGTCCTGAGCGAGTTTATTCGCCTTAGCTTCGATCGGAGAGTTATTGATCTTGTCTATGATATCATCGATAGTATCACCGGCAGAAACCTGAACTTCTACTCCATCTATCTTGAACTTTTGATCAGAAACTGCAACGTAGCCTGAGTTATCCACACGGCTTGTAACACTCATGTTCGTTCCCCAGAACACTTTGTTTCCAGGAATAGTAACTGGGATATATTCTCCCTTTTCTATCTCTCTGATCTGTTCTCCGATATCTCCTCTATATTCCACTCCGATGTATTGGTTTTTTAATTCCAGTCCTTGGAGTCCTTTGATTTTGGATTCAATCGGTTCAAAAGGAGGTCTTTCGATCACATGTCCACCAAAAAGAGGTCTTCCCGTGGCATCTCTAGTGTTCGCAATATCGACTAACGCTCTAAGTAATTCATCTATCTCTTTACCAACAGCGACTTCTAATTCAAAACCTTTATCACCTTGATAAATACCGTTGGAAGCTTGGACTGCAAGAACTCTCGCTCTTTGGAATAAGTTACCTATTCTATCCAATTCACCATCGATCTGTTGTAATCTTCCGAAACCATCGTCAATGTTTGCTTGGAAAGTATCCAACTCGTTCATCCTAGATCGAAAGAACATTTGGTTGGTCGCTCTTCCAGGATCATCGGAAGGAGTCCTAATTCTTTGTCCTGTACCTAATTGGTTCTGGGTTTCGTCCAAAGACAACTGGTGACGATTCAAAGTCCTCACCAGACTGTTATTTTGCATCATGTTAGTGATCCGCATCATGGCTTCGCCTCCTTGCTATTCCGGCGGAATTACGCGCCCAAACGATTGATGATCGTATCTAGAATTTCATTCATAGTATTGATCATCTTCGCAGACGCATTGTACGAGTGCTGGAACTGGACCATATTGGCCATTTCCTCATCCAAACTTACACCCATCACCGATTGTCTCATATTCTCAAGTTCGGTCATGAGATCTGATTGGATCCCAAATTCTTGTTTTGATTCTCTTGCTTCTGTTGCAAGTTTAGAGATCAGACTATTATAAAAATCATCTGTGGTTTTGGAATAATCCACCATCACAGGATTATTTCTAAGGGAAGAAGCTACTAAAAGAGCATTCCTACCGTCCTTATGACCTCCAGGAGAATTATAATCTCCTGTTCCACCAACATCCTTTCCTCTTGCTGCTGCGATATTTGCTACGTTATTCGCAATATGCTCATTCACTTTAAAATGAGAAGAAGGATGAAAATGTGGAGTTAAAGTAATGTCTTCCGGCTTAGATTGAAGTTTGGTGATTTCTCCCAAACGTTTATAATCATAAGCGCCAGAAGGCCCGGAAGCCATTAGCATTCCAGTCAGACCTACTAATAATTCACCTGAATCTTCAATATGTCTAAGAATGAAATTTTTCTTAGCAGAATCTTCTGCAACAGTCGCCTTGAATGCCAATTGGTTATCGTGGTTCATATAAGCCACAACACCAACCTTAGAAGCATTGATACGTTTGATAATACCGTTCAGAGTATCATTTGCAGAATAAGGAATTAAAACCTGAGTTTCTTTTTCATCAGGTTTTAAGAATGTCATGGTTCCACTGATCCCTACTGGGCGATCCGGATCCAAAGTATTCTTACCTGTTACTCTAAAGATCGCAGAGATATCATTCTGACCATCGCCGTCTGAATCATACTCACCGAAAGTATTCAAAGCTAAAGAACGAATATCGAAGAAGTTCTGATTTGTATTTCCATTCAAACCAAAACCGTCTTTATGGATCTCGTTAATCACATCCATAACGTTGATCGCAAGAGCATCCACTTGGTCGATCTTCTCGCCCAGGATCTTATCTCTAACTTCGATCAAACCCTGTAATCTCCCTTTGCGGAGAAGGACCGGATCTCCAGTAACCTTCCAATAAAGATCTAATAAACCATCTTTAGAAGGATTTCCTAATATATCGACCTTATTGAGTTTGCCGCCTTGGACAAGGATCTGCTGGCCAATAAATACCATCAGCTCATCTTCGTCGCTTCTACCGATTGTGATATCAGTTAAGCCAGAAAGTTCTTGGAGAAGAGCATCTCTTTTGTCGTAAAGATCATTCGGTCTATCGCCCAATGCTTCCGACTTAGCAATCCTTTCGTTTAAGGTGCGGATATTCTCTCCAATCGTATTCAAATGAAGTGCATGAGCTTCGATCTCTCGGTTCGATTGATCTCTCAATTGAGAAAGTTTACGATATACATCCTCAATTCTACTTCCGAGGCCTTGTGCTTTTTCTAAAACCACAGAACGATGTGCGTTATCTTCAGGATAATTCGCGAGTTCTTCCCAAGAAGACCAGAATTTATCCATCAAAGTCCTAAGAGTAGTGCCGTTAGGCTCGTTGAAAATATTCTCAGCTTGGTAGAGATATTCGTTCTTCGCTGCCCAATAATCTTTTACACCGGAAGTTTCTATAATTCTATCATCGATAAAATTATCTCTAACACGTTCGATGGAACCGATCTCAACACCTTGACCGATCTGACCTGGAAGGTGAGCACGATTTAAAGAAGGTTCATATAGAGGATCAGTAGCTTGTAAAACAACTCTTTGGCGAGAATAATGTTTATTATCCGCGTTTGAAATATTATGGCCGGTAGTTTGTAAGGCTTGCTGGTGAGCCGCAAGACCTCTTTTACCAATTTCTAATCCGGAGAATGTGGATCCCATACTTCTTCCCTCCTATCCAATCTTACGCTGAAGCGTTTACGAGCACCGAGGAACGTTTCTTCTTGTTCCTAACTGTGCTTGGATTTTCATCCTCGTAAACTGCGACTTCTCCGCTGTTTGCGTTAGTTCGCATCGCGTCGATGGTGGCCTTCAAAAATTCCTGTCTGGTTCGGATCAATTTATCATTGGCTTTGATCTTATCTTTAAGCCTGTGAACCGTATCCTTTAATCTTGTTCCGAGTTGTTTCAACTTGTGCTCGGATTCACGGTCTATCTTATTTAAAAAATCAGTAAGAGTAAGTTCGCCTTCTTTAGGAATTCCTAAATTACCTGATGTATAAACATCATGAATAGCGGACATACGAACTCTTTCCAGTTCGCTTGCATGAACGATCAATTCATAAGTCTTTTTAGAAATCGTTTCCAAAGATCTTCCGTCCGCTTTCGTGATCGATTCAGTCTTTTCTTTCTCTAACTCCAGGATTTCGGAGTACAGTCGGATTTCTTCCTCGAAAAGAGAAGACACCCGATCCAACCATTCCTCTTTATTTAATATCATTGTCCGGTCCCTGTTCTTTGTTTCGGCGGAATCCAGAATTTTATGAGGGGTTTTTTTACAAATTCAGAGATTCAAAAGCGGAGAAGGAGACCTAAGAAGAATTTTCTAAAGTGGAGAAGGTCCTCTGCCGATTGTAGGAATTCCAATAAGAGACATAATATTTTTCAGTAATTTGGAAGAATTTAGAAAACGAATGACCTAATTTTAGAATAATACGGATTTCTTATTTGAAAAACCTAATGAAACTTACTTATAAATTTCTAATCCTCATTCTTACATTGGGCCTTCTTCCCCTTGCCCTATATACTGCTTTCGACAAAGGAATTTTCTGGTTTGTATATCCGTCCGAATCAAAATATCCAATCCGCGGCATCGACGTTTCTAATCACCAAGGAAATATAGATTGGAAGAAGGTCTCAGAAAACAAAATCAGTTTTGCATACATTAAGGCCACGGAAGGCGGAGATTGGAAGGACAAAGCATTCTCTCGAAATTGGAAAGAAGCAAATCAACTAGGGATTAGAGTCGGAGCTTATCATTTTTTCACCCTATGCCGTTCTGGAAAAGAACAAGCATCTAATTTTATTTCCTATGTTCCAAAAGATCCAAAAGCATTACCTCCTGTAGCCGATCTGGAATTTATTGGGAACTGTAAAGAAAGACCTCCATTGCAGGATGTAAAAAGGGAGATCCGAGACTTTTTAGTTGCATTAGAAAATCATTATAATAAGAAACCTATCTTATACCTTACCTATGAATTTATAGATCAATATTTAGAAGACGATCTTTTAGAATATCCGGTTTGGATTAGGGACGTATTTGGACATCCTTCTTCTTCGTTTGAACGAAATTGGATCCTATGGCAATACCATAGTCGTGCAAGGATTCCAGGGATAGAAGGTCCGGTAGATTTGAATGTGTGGAATGGGAGCGAAGAATCCCTATACAAATTATAGAATTAATAATCGGTGTTTCATTTTGTTTTGAATCAAAACAAGTCAGAGCAAATTTTCTATTTCACAATTTTTAAATTGATATTCCTTTTAATCAGAGTAAACAAATCACAAGCATCATGACGAATAAAGTTTTTACCACCAACAAGATCATTCGAATGCAACACTGCGACCCAGGGGGTGTGGTGTTTACTCCCCAATACTTCAATCTTTTTGTGGAAACAATCGAAGATTGGTTTAGAGAAGGGATCGGATTCGGATTTCCACAAATGGTAAGTAGCAATCACCAAGGTATTCCCGCCATGAAAATTATAGCGAAATTTTACAAACCCTCTAAGTTGGGAGATATATTAGAATTCCGAGTAAAACTAAAACGTCTTAGGCGTCAAAATATCTTGATCAATGTAGAAGCCATTTGCAATGGAGAAAGAAGATGTTCTGGAGATTTTTTACATGGATTTGCATCTCTTGCAAGCTTGAGTCTTACTGATTGGCCGCAAGATGTGCACAGAAAATTAGAAGAGTATCTATAAATGAAATTATTGTATAGAATCCTATTTATTTCTATTTCCGTTCTTTTAACTTCGTCTTGTTTTAGTTCCTATTTTTTCGAGGGAATTGAGGATCTAGATAGTTCCAAGATACACTATAAACAAGCCCAAGAAAAATTATCCGTTGCCGTTGCTAGCTTATCGGCAAGATGTAAAGGATTTCACGAATCTTTGTATAATTATGAAACTAGTTATCTCTTCATGGCAGCTTCCAATCCCTGTGGTGAACTAGATGAAGATCTGATCAAAGGATGTGCGGAACGGGATTATTACAAAAAAAGAGAAGTAAATCTCTGCTTAACTCTTATAACAGCAGACCCTTGTACCGATGCAGCGGGAGGTGACCCAACATCGGAACCTGAAGAAATGAAACAGTATAGATTTTCAACATTCGCATATTGTTCCGGCATCTTTGGTTCTATGATGCCAATGCCGATGTTTTTATAATAGTTTTCAAATATTCATATAAAAGTAAACAATCGTTTACACAAAATAAAATAGCGTATTCGTTCTTGCTTTAACGCAAAAGTAAAATACAATGCGCTTCAATCATGTCTATCGAACTATTAGAGAAACAAAATCTATTTCCATTTCCTGCTGATTTTCCGGAAGTACGTTCCAAATATGTTAACGCGAACGGACAAAAATTTTTCTTACTAGAGTCAGGCCCTAAAGATGGAAAGCCATTATTATTATTACATGGATTTCCTGAATTTTCTTATGCTTGGAAAAACCAAATCGGATATTTCGCAAAGCTTGGATATTTAGTAATCGCTCCGGATCAGAGGGGATATGCAAGAAGTTCCAAACCTAAATCCATTTCTGATTATGGACTAGATATTTTATCCGAAGATATCATTTCAATCTTAGATGTGTATGGAATTCCTAAAACGGATATTATCGCTCATGATTGGGGAGGAGCAGTTGCATATTGGACTCTTTCTAGATTTCCAGAAAGATTTAGAAAAGCATGTATCTTGAATGTTCCTCATCCAACGGTAATGAAAAGAAAAATCCTCTCTGATAAATCTCAAAGGAAGAAAAGTATGTACATTCTTTTCTTTCGAATTCCTTGGCTGCCTGAGTTCTTACTTTCCAGACTAAACTTCAGAAAATTAGAAAGATCCTTAACTAAAACATCTATAAAGGGAGCATTCTCTCCGGAAGAGATCTCTCTTTATAAAGAAGTTTGGGCAATACCCGGATGTATAAAGTCAATGCTCCATTGGTATCGCGCAGCAGTCAAAAATCCTCCTAAATTGATCAGAAGCAGAAAGATCAAAGTTCCTACTCGGATTTTCTGGGGAGAAAAAGACAGGTTTTTGGCAAAAGAAATGGCAGAAGAAACTTTGGAACTATTCTCGGATGCTTCCGTTCGTTTTTTTTCCAAGGGCACTCATTGGATACATCATGAGATCCCAGAGATATTGAACCCGGAATTAGAGTCCTTTTTATTGGAAGAATAGATTCTTTCCAAATCTGGAAAAATATTTCTGTACCAATATACGTCTTATCCGATTATGAGAATGTCCGTATCCCGGACTCTTTTTCCAATGCATAGTATTTCTAAAAATATCTTTCTATTTTTATCTCTAATTCTTTTTTTTAGCTCTCTGAATTTTGCAAAAGAGCCCAATAAAAAGAAAAAAGAAGAACCTAAAAAAGCTTCAGTCCTTCCTAAACTCAACCAAGTTGCTTTAAATTCTAAACCAGAAAAGAAGAAGGAAGAGAAAAAACCTAAGACGGTTGCCTCAGAACAAAAAACATCCAAAAGATTGAAAGGTGAGATAGTAGAAAAACAGGAAGAACTGTTTTCATTTTCTCTTGCAGGAAGAAAGTTCGCACAAGGGGAACTTCTATTTTTAAAAATAAAACCTTTACCTAAAATTTTAGATAAGCTCGGAAATTTTACAATCAGTTGGGAAGGACAAGAACTTCCTTTTAATTTAAGAGATGGTTATATTCTCACTTTTATTCCTATCTCTCCAGAATTTTCAAAACCATATGGAGTTTTGGAATTAACAGAAAAACATCTTTTTACTAAAAACGAGTCCAAGCAGTACGAGATCCCAATCCAGAAAACGTACTTCGCAACTTCTAAAGTTTCTCATCTTACGATGGATAAACAATATACAACTGACGAACTTTCAGAAGAAACAAAAGCATTTATCAAAGAATGTTCCGATGCAAAAGCGAAAGCATTTCAATCTAAATCGGATCTTCAGATTGTTACCGATTTCGAATATCCTGTTCCTAATCCAATCTTAAACAGTCCTTTTTACAAACGTAGGATATACAACAAAGAGAAAGGTCGTCCTCATGGCGGTTCTGATTTCAAAGGTGGTATAGGTGATCCAATCTATGCTATCAACGAAGGCACCGTGATCTTAGCAAGGTCTATGTATTACGAAGGTAACTTTACAGTGATAGATCATGGCTTGGAGATATATTCCTTATACATGCACCAATCTGAAATTTTAGTAAAGCCAGGTGATAAAGTGAAGAAGGGAGATTTGATCGGAAAGATCGGAACTACCGGTATGTCAACCGGACCTCATTTACATTTGGGACTTAGAGTTTTAGGAACGATGATCGATCCACTTTCTGTTGTTCAAACGGATTTGATCGAAATGAAAAACAGAACTCCTAAACGTTAATCTTTCAAAAAGATCCAAGCCAAAATTTTGCAGGAAATCAATTTATAGCCCGTATAAAAAGAAATCCTGCTTTCAAACCTTTTCAATTCCAAAGTTTTCCATCTTCTCCCGTATAGATCGCATCCGGTCGGACGATCCTTTCTTGCATTTGTTCGAAACAATGAGCCGTCCAGCCCGCTGCTCTTCCCATTGCAAATACTGGAGTAAAGATCTCGGTTGGAAATCCTAATCCATGCAAAAGTAATGCTGTATAAAATTCCACATTGGTTTGCAGAATTCTGTCCGGTTTATATTCTTTCAGCAATTCTAAAGCAGTTTTTTCCACAAACATCGCAAGATCATAGAATTCTCTTTTTTCGTCAGTGTCGTATAGAATTTTCGCAGCCTTAGCAAGAACATCCGCACGAGGGTCTCTGACTTTATAGATCCTATGCCCAAAACCCATTAGTCTTTCGTTATGTTTTAATTTTTCTCTTAGAACCTTCTCCGCATTTTCTTTGGCTCCTATCTCAAAGACAGTGTCTAATGCAGGCCCAGGAGCTCCGCCATGTAAAGGTCCTTTTAATGCACCAAGTCCACCGGTGACAGCAGAGATCATATCAGATTGAGTAGATATGATCACTCTTGCTGCAAATGTAGAAGCATTCAGTCCATGGTCGCAAACTGTATTCAGATATGTATTCAATGCACGGACACTTCTAGGATCAGGATCGGTACCATTCAACATGTACAAAAAGTTGGCTGCGATATCTAAGTCCTGTTTAGGAAGAACTGGGGCCTGTCCTTTCAACAAACGATAAGCCCAAGCAACTATCAAAGGAAATGTAGAAAGAACAGCCATCGCATCTTTTTTGGGATCTTCTTTTTGAGAACCTAAAGAAAGAGCAGCAGATCCAATCCGTAAAATATCGATCAAAGGAAGATTTGCATAGACTGCTTCTTCAATGATGGTTCGTATCACTTTAGAAAATCTTCTGGAAGATCTGAGTTCCTCAGAGAACAAACTTGTTTCGGTAGGTTTTGGCCTTCTATCATTCCAAAGTGTGAAGATAGTTTCTTCGAAGACCGCCTTGCCTGCGAATTCTTCTACTGGGTAACCTGCAATGATCAATCTTCCTCCCTTTCCATCTACTTGGGAAAGTTTGGTCCTTGCCGCAGGGATGCCTTCTAAACCTGGGCTATAATTTTTCTCTTTTTCCTGTTCAGAGAGTAGCATGATGTTTCTCCTTTGTTTCTATTAGAGTTTAGCGGGTTGACAACATATAGTCAATGTTGATTATATTGTCAACATATGGCTTTTTCTTCAAAAAAACCATTCTTGAATGCGGATGAGGCAGCCTCTGCTTTAGGGGTAGAAGTCCAAACCATATATGCATACGTTAGTCGCGGCTTATTACATTCCGAATCTGGAGGCAATAAGGACAGGAGTAAACGGTATAGAAGAGAAGATATAGAACAATTATTACTCAGAAGGGAAGAAAGAAGCCAACCTGGTAAAACTGCGAAGGCTGCTTTATCTTTAGGACAACCAGTTTTAGAATCCTCTATCACTTTGCTCGGCGAAAACTCTCTCTTCTACCGAGGAAAAGATGTTTTAGAACTTTCTGAAAATGGAAGTTTTGAAGATATAGCCTGTTTACTCTGGGAAGCAGAAGATACAAATCCTTTCGAATCAGATTGGCCTATATTATCTGAAGAATGTATTAAAATTCTGAAATTATTAGAAGGTCGTCCCATCTTGGATATTTCTAGGATACTACTTCCTTTTTTAGAATATGAAGATGCAAAAGCATTTCGAAAAGACCCTAAAACTTTCAGAAAAACTTCTTCTTCTATCTTAAGATATCTTACCTTGTTTTCCTCCGCCAAAATTGAATCGACAGGAAAAATTTCAGAAACACTTTTGAACAGCTGGAATCCCTTCAGGAAAAAAGAAGATCCTAATATCCTATCCAAACTCAAACTTTTAGAAGCTTCTTTAATTCTTTCTGCGGATCATGAACTAAATGTTTCCTCTTTTACTGCAAGATGTGTTGCTTCCAGTGAAGCTTCTCTTTATCAAGTTGTGCTCGCAGGACTTGCTGCTTTGTCCGGACCCAAACATGGATTACTCACAGAAAAGGCGATCCTTCTTCTTTCCCAGGCAAGCGGAAACAAAAAGAAAGATAAACAACTCTTAGAAGGAAAATTAAGAAGCGGAGAAAATATCCCAGGCTTCGGTCATCCTCTTTATAAAAAAGGTGATCCAAGAGGTAGAAAACTCATCCAGATAGTGGAAAGATTTTTTCCAGATGATGCAGATGTGCAACTCTACCTACAATTCTTAAAACAGATAGAAGAACTTTTAGAAGATTATGCAACGATTGATGCAGGACTCGCGCTTGTTTCTAAAGCACTCAAATTACCTAAAGGTGCGGGCATTGGAATTTTCGCAATAGGTAGAACTGCAGGTTGGTTAGCTCATGCAATGGAACAATACGATTCTGGAAACTTGATCCGGCCTAGAGCAAAGTATATCGGAAACCTTCCCCAAGAATAATCAAATTCTTGACTCTTTCTATCCTTTAGATTAGTTATAGGAAAACATAAAAGAACTGCGGAGTGCTCCATGTCGGATCCTAATTTTTCCAGAAAAGAATTTATTCAAAAAGCTGTTGCTATAGGAGTTCTAACAAGCTCTGCAACTGTATTAGGATCCTGTTCAAATGCTCCGGCTGGTGTAAAAGAAAGAGGACTTCAATTTTCTAATTTTTCAGAAGTAAATACTGAGTTAGAAAAAATCCTTCTCTCTAAAACAATCATTCAATACGGAGAATGGAGTCCTAGTCAGATACTTCTTCATTGTGCTCAAAGTATTTATTATTCTATTAAAGGTTATCCTGAAAATAAATCCGAAGTTTTCCAAAACACTTTAGGTAAAGTCGCATTCTGGAATTTTTCCAGAAAAGGGAAGATGTCCCACGACTTAAATGCACCTATTCCTGGCGCGGATGTTTTACAATCAGGAGTTTCCATTTCAGACAGCGTTCTTGAATTGAAAAAAGCGATTTCAGCATTCTCCAATTATACCGGAGAATTCGCTCCTCACTTTGCTTACGGAAAACTAACTAAACAAGAGTATGAACTCGCTCATGCGATGCATATTGCGAATCATTTAGATTACGTAAGTATCAGTTAAAAATCTTACTCTTCTATCTTTACGCTGGATAGGATTTTTTCCACGGATTCTTCGTGTCTTCTTCCTTTGATCAAACTTTCGTCTATAATAAAGACCAAACTATAAGGTTGTTTGTGTTTCGCTAAGAAAAACATTCCAGTTTTTGCATATCTTGGTCTTAGAACATCATAGAATGTCCAAAAAGTCCCGAAATATCTATCTTCAAAAACTTCTCTTTCTAATTCGTTCAATTCCTGGATATCTCCTCTTTGTACTTGGAGATCCAAAAACTTTTTAAATTCAGAAAGTAATTCGGATTCATTATCGAATCTGAATGGAACAAAAAAGATCCTGATAACTGGATAACGATTTGGATCTGAATCACTCGTAGAAATAATTCCAGCAATCTGTCCAATTCCAGTTTTATCTTCCAAATTTAAATTTTGAGGATTATGAAAATAAAATTCTTCCGGTAAAAGAATGCTGAGTTTTAGATCTTCGTTTTGTAAGGTTCTGTTCTCTGCATTATAATTCCAGCGAGAAAGGTCCTTTTGTTCAAAATCAGGTTTAAACATGGAGTATGCTACAAAAATCTCTGCTTTCTGCAAACTTTTAAAACTGATAAGCCCAGAAGCTAGGATAACCAATCCCAATAATCCGATTTTATAATATGTTTTATTGTCTATAAGCCTTGCGCTTAAAACTCCAAATGCATACACTAAAAGAAAAAGAATTCCAGATCTATTTTCGAAAAATCCAGTAAGCCAACATGCAAGAACGGAAAAAGCGAAGAAAGAAACTTCGACCCAAGGAACTAATTTGATAGTTGGTCTTTCGATCCCCACTTCTGCAAAAATCGCAGGTAATACGACCTTAGTTTCTAATCTTCGGAACGCAAATACGATCCCCCAGAAAAGAATGCCTGAGACAAGGTAGCCTATCAAAGACAGACCGACCATCCAGACTAATGGTAGATGGGCCTCATGATAGAATAAAAAATATAACGCAAAAATGGAATATACCAGGAAGAGTTTTTTAGTTAAGGAAAGTTCTTGCAGCTTTAGAGACAGGGCTGTTCTCTTTTCCCATCCTGGAATTTTAGGAAACGATTTAATGAACCAGATCACCCAGTTTTTCTCCAATCTAAAAGCAGACTTTGACAGGTTAAACCAATCCGTGGACGACCTGGTGAAAACCTATAAGGCCATCGTTCATTTTCTGGATTTGATTTCAAATCTCTTTCCTCTCGATTTGGTTTTGGTTTTATTACTTTCCCTGCCTTTATTATACGTTATCAATACCTTATCTCCTTCGACGCCAAGAGTGAACTATACGATCTCTGTGGTTTTTATCTCTGGACTTAGATCCTTCTTAAGTCATACGATTTCCGAGTCTTGGGAAATTTTTGCAGTTACAAAGACAGCACTCATTCTTCTTCTTCCTGCTTATATTTTGGTGGTGTTTAAGTTCGGACTTTCTTTATTTCAGAAGTATAGGATAAAGAAGAAGGCACTCTCCCCAGGACATTTAGAATCTTCTTTTATAAGTTTGCAAAAGGCGTATCACAATCTAAGTGCTGAGATCTATTCTGAGCTTGGAAAGAACGAAGGTAAAAGTTTTGTAGATGGGCAGAAGTTTTTGCCTAAGATCCAAGATCTGGAGACTTCAATTACCGGGCTAAAAACTTTGATCAAAAAGCCAGAAGATACTCCTCATTCTTCTGAATAAAGGAATACTCCAGGTAGATTCCTGAATTTGCCGTCGTAGTCCAGGCCATATCCGATCACGAATTCTTTTCCAATATTCCAACCTACGTATTTGATCGGATATCCTACAGCCTCTCCGCCTTCTTTAAATAATAAAGAAGCTACCTCAAGAGACTTAGGCTTTTTAGAAAGAAGATGGGAAATCAAAAATTTCAGCGTGCGGCCAGTATCTACGATATCTTCTACAATTAATACATCTCTTCCTGTGATGTCTGCGTCCAAGTCCTTGATCAATTCTACATTTCCAGAAGATTCGGTTCCGACATATGATTTTGCTTGGATAAAATCTAATTCAATTGGGATCGGAACCGCTTTAGTCAGATCAGAGAAGAAGTAAACTCCACCTCTTAAAACACATATAAAAATTGGATTTTTTTCTATATAGTCGCTTGCAATCTGCAGTCCAAGTTCTCTAACTCTTGCAGTAATCATTTCGTTACTGAATAAGGTTTGAAAAGGTATATTATTAAAATTTGAAGTATTATTCTTCATGGGATCCAAAATCTTTTGAGCCTACAACTTTGCCTTCCCAGATCCGCCCAATCTTTCTGATCTGTTACTAAACTAATAAAAGAAGAAGTGGGAAATTTTTCGAAAAGAGAGTCCGTATTATTTCCTAATAATAAATAATTAGCCAGATCTTCCATTCCTGGATTATGCCCGATTAAAACTACATTATTAATTTTAGAAGATAGTCCTCTTAAGATCCTAAGTAAGTCAGAATACTCCGCCTCATATATCTCACTTATAATCTTAGTGTCCTTTGTAATATTCTGAAAATCTTGTAATATCTTCCAAGTTTCTGAAGTTCTTATCGATGGCGAAACAAGGGCGACATCCGCAACAAAGGAAACCTTCTCCACATATTTTCCTAAAAATCGCGCGTTTTTACGACCTCTCTTAGATAAAGGACGTTCCTTATCCTTTAAATGAGTGTCACTCCAATCGGATTTAGAATGTCTTATAAGATGAATCTCTTTCAAAATCCTCTCCTCCGCGATAAAGTTTTCAAATTTAGAATTTCATTGACAAGGATCTTTCCTGACGATAAAACTCATGAGCTATGTTAAGGATGTATATTATCGGGGTTGTCCTATTAATATCCTTTGCCACAAACCTTTCTTCACAAATTGCAGGAACTCCTGATGAGGAAAAGGCTAAAAAAGAATTACAAAATCAATGGTCTAAAAAATTCCCAGGAGACAGAATACTTTCCGTTCAAGCTGCAGGAAAACCTAAGCTGATCGAAAAAGAAGCTCCGGAAGAAAATGCACCTACTGATTTAAGATATAAATTTTCCTTCTTCGTTACTACTCGCAAAAAAGAAGGTCAAACAACCAAAACTCCAGTTGGCGTCATCTACCAATTCGTAAGAGAAAAAGGTTGGGTCTTCTCTGATATAGGAATGGCAAGATCTGTCGTAGTGACTGAACCAGGAAAAGAACCTCCTTCTAAAGACGAAGTCTACCAAATAGTAGAAGAAGCGATCTTAGAAGAAAAGGGAAAATCTAAATCTGTAGACTTAATTCGTTTAACAGAGCCAGAATTCGGGCAGAATCTAACTCCTAGTAAAGAACAATTTTGGTTTAGGTATGAAGGGGATTTTGAGGTTTCTGAAAATGGTTCTAAAACGGTTTGTTCAGATATAGTAATTCGTTTAGTGAAGGAACAAAACTCTGCTGCTTGGAAAGCAGAATGGGATGAAAAAGGAAAATGTAAAGTGTCGGAAGAATAAGATCAGATCTTATTCTTTCCCACTAATTCACCAATCGATTTCGCTCCGGTTTTTTTCAGAACTCCATCTAAATATTCTAATATTCTAACCGGTAAGAAAGGTCCGTTGTATACGTAACCTGTATATAATTGGACCAGGTCTGCGCCCGCCAAAATTTTTTCTATTGCAGCTTCGCCCGAGTCGATACCACCAACTCCTATAATAGGAAGACTACCTTTTAAGATAGAGTAGGCATATCTTACAAATTCTGTGGATCTTTGACGGAGAGGTTTACCTGAAACTCCACCTTCTTTTTCTACATTTGGATATCTGGTTAAGACTGATTTGTCTATAGTAGTGTTGGTAAGAATTACACCTGATAATTTTGTATCTGGTAGGAGCTCCAACAAACCTTTCAGTTCTTCTTTTTCCATGTCTGGAGCGAATTTTACAAAAGTAGGGATTGGAAATTTTCCACCTAAGCCGCTTTTGATCCCATCCATCAACTTAGTAAAATTTTCTTTTTTTTGGAAATTTCTCAAACCAGGAGTATTGGGCGAAGATATATTGATCACTGCATAATCTGCATGAGGTGTAAGCTTTTTTAGAGAATACACATAATCATCTACTGCATCTTCTTCAGAGACAATTTTTGTTTTGCCTACGTTGATCCCTCTTATGCAGTTCTTTTTCTGTTTTTGAATTGTGACTTCTGCAGCATCTGCACCAGGATTATTAAATCCCATTCGATTGATTAAAGCTTCATCTTCCGCATATCTGAAAATTCTTGGCTTTGGATTTCCTAGCTGGCCTTGACCAGTGATTGTTCCGATCTCGATCGAGCCAAAACCTAATCGGGAAAGAAACGGATACAACTCTCCAGTCTTATCAAAACCGGCACCTAATCCGACCGGATTTGCAAACTCAATTCCAGCGACCTTTGTTTTCAAACGATCACTGGAATAAGTCATGAGTGATTCCAAAACAGGAAACACGAACGGAAGTTTTTTAGAAAGCCCAAGTAAGTTTTGGGCTAAGTAGTGGGCAGATTCCGGATGAATACTTAAGAAGAAAGGTTTTGCGGTTTTTTCATAAACCCATTGTTTCCATTCTGAATTCATCCGATCCCCTTGCAGATAAAACTGTTAAGACCAGCGAAATATACGAAGCCCAACACCCAAGAAGAAAAATCCAATCCCAACCATAAACACGCAAGGGTAAACTATTTCTGCGAGTCCGGCTCCTTCTATAAATACTGCTCTCAAAGAATCAGCTACCAAAGTCAAAGGTAGATGTTTTATAAAAGGAAGCACTAAATCCGGAAAATTTTTATAACTGAAGAAGATCCCGGATAAAACCATCATCGGAAATGTGAACGCGTTCACGAGACCATTCCCAACCTGAGCGCTTTGTGCTCTGGAACCTACAAAAATCCCAATGCATGCGAATACGAAATTTCCAGTTAGAAAAATCAGAAATGCAGCAGGAATAGAACCGAAAAACGCATTTTCAAAAACAGTAAATGTAAACGTTAGGAAGATGATAGATTCTACAGTCGTGACAAAAATTCGAGTGAAGAAGAAAGACATTACGAATGCCAATTTATTCATTGGAGTTGCAGACATTCTTCTTAAAAGTTTTTTCATCCTCATCTCGATTAGATTCCAGCCAACTCCCCAAAGACAGGAATTCATCACTCCCATAGCGAGCATTCCAGGAACCAGATAATCTATATATCTAGTACCTTTTGAATCTAATCTTCGGATACTTGAACTAGCCTCTTCTTTTCCTTGCATCGTTAAAAGAGCATTGGAAAGAAGAAGGTAATCTCTCTGAGCATTTGCATTGCTAGGATCAAAAGAAAATTCTAAATTTCCTTTTTCATCTTCTTTGACTAAAAGATTGATCTCTCCTCTTTTGAGTGCCTTGATCGCGTCTTCGTCAGTAATAACTTGAGGAATGATCACTCCTAACCCGTTGGAGTTCCCACCAACAGAATTCGAAAACGCTTTTTCGATCTTTGCGGAAAGTCCGCTTGCATTATGCGAAGAAGAGATAATTGCAACTCTGGTTTGAGGTACATCCTTCGTAGTGAATGCAAGTCCTAATACACCTGCAATCGCGATAGGAAATATGAATGCCCAGAAAAGAATTCCAGGTTCTCTATAAAATTCTTTTAATTGAATCGTGACTAAATGATAGATTTGTTTCATTCTTCCAACCCTCTTCCGGTCATGGAAAGGAATAAGTCGTCCAAAGTTTTTTTATGACATTCCAGTTCTTTTAAAACGATCCCCGCCTTAGAAAAAGAATCCAACATAGAAGGAAGATAATCTGTAATTCTTTCCACATTGATGCGGCCTTCTTTCGTGTCGGAATTCCAACTGAATTTGAATTTTCCTTTTTCAGGAAGATGGCTGCTTGGATCTGTTCCATTCTCCAAAGAGAAACGAACAATTTCGCCACCGCCTAGTTTTCCTAAAAGATCAGATAAGGTTCCTTGGTCTAAAATCCGGCCCTTATCCATCACTATAATTCTTTCGCAGAGAACTTCTGCTTCTTCCATATAATGAGTGGTGAGGATCATAGTAGTTCCATAAGCTCTTAGATCTTCGAGGATTTTCCAGATATCTCTCCTGGCTCCTGGATCTAAGCCTGTAGTTGGCTCATCTAAAAATAAGATTTCGGGTTTGTTCATGATAGAAACACCCAATGCCAATCTTTGTCTTTGGCCTCCGGATAAACTATTCACGAAAGATTTATTTTTTTCAGTAAGTTTAGTGAGTTCTAAAATTTCATGCAGTCGCGATTCAGGTGCTTTATAAAAACTTCCGAATAATTTGAGAGTTTCCCAAACTGTAGCCCTATCCATAAATCTGGTTTCTTGCAAAGCGAGACCGATATTACTTCTTAAAAATGTTTCGCTCTCTTTCCAGCTTGTGCCTAAAATTTGAATCTTTCCTGAATCTGGAAATTGGATACCTTCTAACATTTCGATAAGAGTTGTTTTACCAGCTCCATTCGGCCCAAGCAAACCTACAAATTCTCCCTTTTTAATTTCCAGAGAAAGATCGCTAACAGCAGTTACATCTTTGAATTTTTTAGTTACATTAGATACCGATATGATCGGGTTTTGAATTTTATCCACAGTACAACCTGAAGATCATAATTCAAAATCGGTTTAATTCTTACGAAGCTTTTCTGCTTTTTTCACCCAATCTTTTTTGAGATATTCTAGGATCTGATCCTTCTTCTTTAATGCGTCCGATTTTCCCATCTCGTAAGCTTCTCTCACACCTTTTGCATTTGTGTAATCGAAAGAAGTAATCGGCAAAGTTTTAGAGGGAGTTACTAAAAAACAACGATCCAATAAATGAGGATCTTTTCCAACAATCGTAGTTGGTTCGTAATGTATTCCTATAATTTTTGCATTTGGGGGAAATGCTTCTAAAAGTAAATTATTAGTGAGTCCTCCATCCAGATAATATTCTTTTCCAAGATTTTGAAAAGAAACAATAGGAGGAATAGAAGAAGAATTCATAATGATCTGTTCAATCACACTCGGATCTCTAAAGTCCGCTTCTGTAAAAAGGATTTCTTTCATATTCCAATTTCTTAAAACACGAAATGTTCTTTCCGTATAAAGTCCTTTATTACGATCTCTTTCGTCTTCTAAAAACGCTTTTCCAGTTTCTGCAATCAACCTTGCGAGTCTGAATGTGTTCTTGTTGGAATCGGATTTAGGAAATGCTTTGATCGTATGTATAAAAACTTTTGCACCAGAGCGAATGATCTTTTCGAAGTCCATTCCAAATCGGATTGTTCTGCGATACATATCCTCGTGAGGAAATGCCTTCTCCCCATTGAATAAACGAGTAAAATAAAAATTACGTGGGTTCTTGCGGACGATTCTTTCAAAAAAAGAAACTGATTCTTCCTCAGTCCCACAGATTAAAGAAAGAACCATTGCTGCACCCGCAGAAACTCCGGACACTTGTCTTAGTTTTAATCCCCAGGTTTTTAATTCATGGCCAAAACCCAAACCGTAGAATGCCTTACAACCACCACCTGCGATCGCAAAACAGATCTCATCTTCTAACCAAATCCCTTGCAGGACCTCGCCGAATTTGGAACCTGAATCTGACTTTTTAGAAGGAAGTTCGTATTCATCTATGATAGGCATTTAGTTTCTCCGGAGTACTGACCCCTTATGACCATTTTCCAATTTCAGATTGGAATTCTAAAAGTAAAAAATCAAAGATCTAAAAGAACTAGAACCTCGAAATGTTTGGTTCTTGGAAAAAAATCTGTAAGAACGATTTCCTTTGCCTTATACCCTGAGTTTTTTAAGATCCCAAGATCTCTTGCCAAGGTGCTTGGATTACAGCTAGAATAAATAACGCGAGAAGGTCTTGATCCATCCAGAAAATCTAATAGGGAAGAAGAAGCCCCAGCCCTTGGTGGATTTAGAATACATAATTCTGCACCAAAAGAATCCAGTTTTTTAGGCAGAGTTGAATTCAGATCTAATGTATGGAACTCTAAGTGAGAATACCTAACCTTCTCCGCATTTTTCACAGCTGCTTGGACAGAAGAGTTGGACAACTCGTAACCGGAAAGATGACTCACTTTGTGACCGATCGCCAAGCTGATCAGCCCAGCTCCTGAATAAAATTCTAATACAGAACCACAATCTTTTGGGATCCAAGAACGGATCTTGAGCATCCATTCTTCCAAAAGAAAACGATTCACTTGGGTAAAACCTTCTGCCGGGATTGTCCATTCTAGTTTTTCAGGAAGATAAGGACCAATCTTGACTTCCTTTTTATCATATTCTAAAATTTCTCCAGAAGAATATCGAAGTCTCCAATCTCCTTTCCGAGAGAATGTTTTCTTATTTCCTAAATTCTTTCTGACATATTCGTTCATTTCAGCAGGAAGATGTTTACAACCTTCTTTAGGAAAGTGGACCAAGGAGTTTGAATTTTCCTTATAGAATCCTGCGTTTGTTTTTCCTTTTTTGAATTCAATTTTGATCTGAGCAGTATTGCGATAAGAGTCAGAAGGCCCGCTTAAAATTTCAATCTCAGGAATTTGAGAAGGATCCAATCTAGAAACATATAAAAATGAATCCGACAAAAGAGATTTTTTGATCTGAAGTTCTTCCTCGTAAGGAATATGACGATAAGAACAGCCTCCACATTCAGGAAATGCAGAACAATCTGACTCAATCCGACGTGTAGAAATACTTTCTGCTGATACAACAGTACCCCAAATCAGTTTAGAATTTTCTTTATCAGTTCTGATCCGAACTGTTTCCCCTGGAACAGCTCCCTTTACAAAAACGGTTTTATTTTCCGCATGAGAAATACAAGTACCAAGATTCGCCCATTTCTCCACGACCAATCCTGAAATTTCTCTACGGTTCTTTTCCGTACTCATAGGTAAATCACCTTGACAGGGTCCCCCATCTTGTCAGTAAAGTAATCCTTAACCGGAGAAGTGGCCGAGTGGTTTAAGGCAGCGGTCTTGAAAACCGTCGTGGGTAACTCCCACCGTGGGTTCGAATCCTACCTTCTCCGATGGAACACTGCTGGAGATGTGCCTGAGTGGCTGAAAGGAGCAGTTTGCTAAACTGTCGTATGGGGTAACCTGTACCCAGGGTTCGAATCCCTGCGTCTCCGAAAGTTCCAAACTCTCACGCTGACCCCCGAGAAATAAGAAGATGTCTGACCAGAGATTCAACACCCGGGAATTCCTGGAAGAGACAAAGCGATTATTAGAAGGAGATGAATATCCCAATTTATTCGCTGCTATTTCTTATATTCCGTTTTTAGGATGGGTTATTCCTTGGTTTTTTAGAAAAAAACAGGAAATTTGCAAGTTCCATGCGCTCCAAGCAATTAAGTTAAATCTAGGATTTGTATTTTTATACTTGGTGGTTTGGTTCTTAAGAGAGTTCCCTATTTTAAGCACCATTTTAAAATGGATACATGCGAATCCAGTCGTGACCGACTTTATCAGCTATGTCGCATGGTTGGCATTACTCGGTTACGGAATTTTAGGAGCCTTGCAAGCTTACCAAGGCAAATTGTTCGTATTACCATTATTCCCGGAAATAGAGAATGAAGTTCGAAAAATACTCAGCAAAATTAGAGGAACTCAAGGCTAAGGGCCTCGATTTTCTCGCTCCTTACTGGAACCAAACCAAAACTTTTATAAACACTGAAAGATTTCGTATCTATCTGGTGACTCTTCCTTTATTCGGAAATTGGCTGATCGGATTTTCTTTTTACTCAAACGAATCAGAAGTTTTCAGACATTCTAAACTTTCCTTTATAGGTGTTCTCTACTTTATCGCATTCTTAGTATTATCTTGGTTCTTCTCTTTTATTCCTGTTGTTGGAGCTTGGTTAGCTAATCTTGCTCATTTAGCTGGAGTCATTATCTATCTTGGCTTGTCCGGTTTACTGCTATACAATTACACTAAGGGAAAAAAACTGGTCCCGAAACTTCCCCAAGAGCATTTAGAGCTTTTGGAAAAGAAATTCTTTTAATCACCCGCGCCCATAGCTCAGCTGAATAGAGCGTCTGACTACGGATCAGAAGGTCGGAGGTTTGAATCCTTCTGGGCGCACCAACTTCTTCTTCCCCCCATAAACTCTGACATTATGTCCCATATAGTTTAGAAAATATTCTACAAATTCTATCAGAAAACTTGACTTTAATACTGAGTCTCAAAAACGATAGTTATAGAGAGATCGGGAACCAGAATGGAAAAGTGCCATTGCGCTCAAATCACATTTGAAAAAATCGTAGAGACTGCTAAACAACAAGGGCAAGATTATCGTGAAGTGGTAAAGGCTTGCGGAGCTGCGGATACTTGCACAGCCTGCACTGATTACCTTGTCGCGTATTGCGAGCAGCATCTACAACTTGTCACGGCCGGATAAATTACTAATCGATCAGGAGTTATTTGATAAACTCCTTCCACTTGCTTCCTCTTCTGCTAGAGGAAGAACAAATCACAATTTCCACGAATTACTAGAACCATATCAGAGATTTCTGAACGTGCTTACCAAGGACACTTACGTCCAAGCTCATCGTCATAAAAATCCTCCTAAGCCTGAAACCTTTTTAGTGATAAAAGGAAAACTAGGCTTCGTACTATTCGAAGAAGATGGTACAGTTCGAGATAAACATATCCTGAGTTCGGATGGGCCAATCTATGGGATAGATATTCTTCCGGGAGTGTACCATACATTGGTCTGCCTTACGGAAACCTGTATCTGCTTCGAAGGAAAATCAGGACCGTACGATCCGACCACCGACAAAGAGTTCGCTTCTTGGGCTCCACCGGAGAACAGTGAAGGCAAAACTCAATATCTGGATTTTCTCAGATCTCTTTTCTAAAATCAGAAACGATATAGTCGCAAAGCTCCTGGAGCCCACGCAAGCACGGACTATTAAGGCTTCTGGTCGAAAATATCCTCGTACAATTCCCGGATCTTTTTCAAATTTCTTCCTGGCGGGGAAGGAAATGGAATGATCCTGCCTAGATTTTTCGCCGTACCGGTTTCTTTTATATCTTCCGATTCTTTATGATTATGTCTGTTTAAAGGGGGGAGATTCTCTCTCTCCATAACTTATACCTTCGGAAAATCGAAGTCCTAAATTCAGTGACATTCGCTAGATTTTTTAAAAACGAAATCAGAAAATCCGGTTTGAAATTTACGAAAACTGTTGCCATAGTATTTTCCCAGGCAAACATGCGAATGGTTTGAAAGGATTTTGCTTTTAGGCGATTCCGATCATATCTTATTCGAACTTCCCCTTAACGGAAAGGAAAAGTATGCCTGAATTCGATCAAATTGATCTGTTCAACTATGCCGCTTATGGCAATGAAGACGATCCTCAATGGGACGATATACGTAATTATATTCGCTCTAATGCCAACGCTTCGAAGGAATATGAAGAGATTAAAAAAAATCTCACCAATGTTCAACCGAAACGAAAACAAAAAGATTTTGGAAGACCTCGACAAGAGATGAAATCCTCTGATGGAGATCCGAACTCAGACAAGCCTGCAGGTCAGGATAAAAAATGGTGGAGCGTTTTCTTAGGAGAATAGTCGCTTAGGAAGGTTGACCGTGGAGAAAGAAGCAAAGACATATCTTCGGATCAAAAATTTCGTGGCTCCCTTTATAGGTTTAGCCGTGGATATCACTGCGTACGGAACCGAAAATATAGTAACTAACGGTAAAGTAATTCTTACCTGCAATCATAGATCCGATATGGATCCGTTTATTCTTTCTTATACTTTTCCTAGATTCATTTCTTGGATCGCTGCAGAATACACTTTTAGAATTCCTATCTTCAGAGACCTTGCAAAGATCGCTGGCGGGATACCGATGTCAATCGACGGAAATATTTCCATCGGTTCCATTAAGATGATCCAACAGGTTTTTAAAAAGGGAGAGACCTTAGGAATTTTCCCAGAAGGCCATGACTATATGGTCAAAAATGATTTTAAATCCGGAATGGTGGACTTTCATTCGGGATTTGCAGCATTCTCCATCCGAAACAAAGTAGATATTCTTCCTTCTGTAATTATACCTGTCGAAGAATCTTATTCTGATATCCCAATTCCGCCTATCGTTCGCAGCTTCATGGGAATGCCTAAAGAAGTTTGTGAGATCAAAAAACGTGCGATCTATAAAAAGGTAAAAGTGATCTACGGAGAGAAGGTAGATCATAGAGAATTTCTTTCAGGAACATTGGAGGAGAATATGAAACAACTCTCCAATGTGGTCAGAACTAGAATGATCGCATTACAAGAAGGACAGTACGCGGAAGCTTAAACTTCCACGACTCCACTGAATACTTCCGTTGCAGGGCCTGTCATTAACACATGGCCTGATTCTAACAACTGCACTCTTAAGGTTCCCCCTCTTAGATCGATACGAACATCTTTGCCTGTTTTACCATTTAGGTGAGAAGCTGTCATCACTGCACAAGCACCTGTTCCACAAGCTAACGTTTCTCCGGCACCTCTTTCCCAAGTTCTTTGATACAGGTGATCTTTCCCTCTTAAAGAAACAAATTCAACATTCACTCTACGAGGAAATAGTTCAGTATGATTTTCGATCAAAGGACCGATCTCTCTGACTGGAAACTTATCAGGATCTTCTACATAAATAATACAATGTGGATTTCCCATACTTACGGCACTGAATTTTAGATTATAAGAAGAATAACCTGGTAATCCACTTAAGAAGGAAAGCGGCTGTTCTAAGATTGGATTTTCATTTTCCCATTTAACAGGGATTAAAGAAGGAACTAAGATCGGTTTTCCCATATCTACGGAAACCTGTTCCACTTTGCCGCTTCCATTTACTTTAAGGTCGAGTTCTAAAACTCCTGCCCCGGTTTCTATCTTAGGTTGTTTTTTATTCGTAAGACCATGATCGAAAACATATTTTCCAACACAGCGAATTCCATTTCCACACATCTCGGAAGAAGAACCATCCGCATTGTACATATCCATTTGGAAATCGCCTTTACTAGATGCGCGGATAAAGATCACACCATCACCACCGATCCCAAAATTACGGTCGGAAAGTTTTTGGATCTGCTCCGGGTTCAGACGTAAATCGTCTTTAGTTGCATCCACATACACGTAATCGTTTCCGATCCCTTCCATCTTGGTAAAATGTACTTTAGCCAAACGAATCTCCTAATCAAACCTGAGAGGTTGTTTCCATGCTTCCAATGGGACCTTCTCCGGAAAATCCAAAAAGCCCCTGTTATGCTTTGTTTTTTACTGGAATTTAAAGACTCACCCCGAAGGATAAACTATCACCTAAACGGACTCTCTCTTTGAACCAGACCTGTTATCTTTGCGGAAGCCAGAAAAACAAAACCTTATTCGTCGAAAACGGAATCCCAATCGTGCGTTGTTTAAATTGCAGCCACGCATTCTCCACTTACGAACAAGACGAGCATTACGAAGGATACTGGGACGACGAAACCGGTTATGATTTAGACTGGTGGGATGTTGCTCATAGAGACATCTATAAAGACTTCATAGGCAAATTTCTTTCGGCTCCCAAGGGAAAAATTTTGGATGTTGGCTGCGGACTTGGTTTCTTCGTAAAAACAATCGGAACCACAAGACCGGGTTGGGAAGCAGTAGGTTATGAGATCTCCGAAAAAGCGGTTAAATTCGCTAGAGAAAAGAACGGACTCAAACAAGTATTTCCTGGAATCGTTCAGGACAGCGGCCTTCCAAAAGAAAGTTTTGATATCATCACTCTTTGGGACGTGATTGAACATATCCCTAAACCACATAGCCTCATCCAATATCTGTTCGGACTTTTAAAACCAGGTGGATTCTTATTTGTCCAAACTCCTAATTTCCCAGTCCAGCTATTCAAAGCAAATTTGAAAGTTGCATTGAAAGGTATGCAAGAAGGTGGACATTACTTAGAAGCAAAAGATCATATTAACGATTATACAGAAAAGACACTTGGCCTCTTGGCAGAACAATGTGGATTCTCTTCTGTAGAATTTTCTATCTTAAAACCGATCGCTTCTGTATCCGGAGTTTCCGGTCCCAAAGCAAAATTAGGAGTTTTCCTAAAAAAGACATTCTATTACGGAACTCTAATGCTTTGGTATTTAACATTCAAACAAGTGAATTTAAATCTGACCTTGTTTGCATTGCTTAGAAAGAAGTAACGTTCTTACAGAAAGATTAACTCAACATCTGCATTAACCTTTCTGTTGCTCCTTCGGAATGCATCCATTCTGTCATTTCTAACGATTCTTGTGCTTCTTGAGCAGCTCTTGCTTGCATTTGTTTTTCGTATGCTTCCATTGCTGCATGTATGTCCTTAAAATTTCCATTCGTAAGACATTCACTTAATTCCAAAGAATCTAACATTGCCAAGTTTACACCTTCACCAGATGGAGGCATTGGATGCGCTGCATCTCCCAAGATGGTAAGATTAGGTAAAGTATCCCAATTCTGATCTAACGGCATACAATACTGAGGACGAAGAAGAAGAGGTAAACTTACATTTTCAGCCAACTCAAGCCATACAGGATCCCATTTTGAGAATTCTTCTTTAAACCATTCAATCACTTGTGCTTTGTCTGAGAAATTTATCCCGCTGTTTTTTATCCAGTTTTCATCCTTCTTGCAGCTAACATAAAAATCTAAACTTCCATCGCCTTTTGAAGATACATGTAAGAATTTCTCACCGTCATAAGCATAAATTTTTCCACCTTTCAATAGTTGATGAATATTAGGTGTAGATGTTTCTGAATCAGGCACATTTCCCTGTATAATTGTTACGCCAGAATAAAAAGATTTGATAGAAGTTATAAATGGTCGGATCTTAGAATTTGCACCATCTGCTCCAATTACAATATCAGCAGTGGCGGTAGTTCCATTTTTAAATTCCAATATCCATGTATCTTCGACTTGTATCATAGATTTGAACTGACTGTCCCAAACAACAGCATTTGGCTTTAAAGAATTTAATAACATTTCTCTTAAAGGACCTCTGTCAATTTCAGGTCGGAACATCGTGTCATCGAAATCTTCATTCGATTCTTTATCATGCTCGTCGTAGATTATTTTAGCATGAGTATCTACAACTCTGCCTTTATCTGCACCAGGCCTGTAATTGGCTTTGAAAGAGTCCAACAAGTTTGCTGCTTTCATTACTTTTAAACCTGATTCAAAATGTAGGTCAAGGGTCGCACCTTGCACCCGGACATCTCTATTAATATCCCTTTCATACACTTTTACATCTACACCTTTAAGCTGTAAAAGCCTCGCAAGAGTTAAGCCACCTGGCCCACCGCCAATAATGGCTACCCGTTTGTTTTCTAAATTTCCCTTCATGTATAGGATCATAACGAATAAAAATATTTAAGTCAATTAAATATTTTATCTATTTAAATATTTATATAATATAAAAATTAATCCTATTTACCTATTCTATCAGTTTTAGAATAATGCCTTATGGGCCTAAGAGAGCTTAAAAAAGATAGAATGCGCAAATCTATCTCCAATCTTGCGACTAGACTTTTCATAGATAAGGGTTATCATAACGTCACAATGGCAGAGATCGCTGAGAAGGCCCAGGTCTCCGTGCCGACCCTATTCAATTACTTTCCATCGAAAGAAGCCTTAGTATTTGATGAGGACAAGGAACAGGAGAAGGAGCTAATTGATGCTGTTATTTCCAGAAAGCCAGGGACATCCATCTTGGATGCACTTAGAGAGTTTACCATCCAGCACGCAACTCTTGAACCAGAAGAATTAAAAAATTTTAAAACATTCAATCATCTGATCGATTCCACTCCAGAATTAAGCAATTATGCAAAGTCCATGTGGATGAGACATGAACAAACTTTAGCTTCTACAATCCAAAAAGAAGCTAAGAAAAAGATCAGTAAGATCGAAGCAGAAGCGATTGCCCATTTCTGTTTGGATTCTTTACATCGATCCTTGAAATTCGCAAATCCAAAGACGAGTATAGATTCTCTATTTTCTTTGTTGAAGAATGGCTGGAACGGATAAGTAAATCTTAATCTAAGCAATTACAGCACGATCCCTTTCTCTAAGCTTAAGATATAATTTAATGCAGAAGATAGATCAGGCGATTCCCAATATTCTTTTCCTTCTAAACTTTTCTTTTCCAGAACCGATTTAGTTTTGCTAGAAGAGATTGGACTTTTAAGATAAAAAGATTCTAATCCAAAAGAAAGTCCTCCGCCTACATCATCCTTTAATGAATCTCCGATAATATAAGACTTTTTAGGATCAACGCCTGCGAGAGCCTTATTAAAGATCAAAGCAGAAGGTTTTTCTGCTCCACTTTCTTCTGAGGTTACTAATTTGTATTGGATGTCTTTGGGAAATAGAACGGATAATTTCAGTAATTGAGTTCTGAGAGATTCATTTGTGATGATGACCAAATCCTGGACTTCTTGCAAAGCTCTTAGTAAAGACAAAATCTTTTTGAACTCTGTGGCATTCTTCTTCTTCCAATCTTTAATCCCTTGCAGAAAAAGTCCAAAGTAAGCAGAGTCCAATTTCAAAACGAAAGCAGGATCCAACTTTCCAAAAAGAAGTTCCGACATCTTCTTGAAATATAGAATTCGTAATCGATTGACTGGATTGTTCGGAAGTTCTTTTTTCACTTCTGAGCGAACGATATCATAAGCCTTTTTAAATTCTTTGGAAGAAGAGAAACCCAAGGTCTTTGCCTTTTTTTCCATTTCACGGATCGTAAACTCATAGATCCCTATAGAATCGAAGACCGTATTATCCAAATCCAAAAGAACTGCCATAACTCTAAAATTCCCGGACCAATCGAAAAGCCAAGGAGAGTTTTGGAAAATGTTTAGGAAATTTCTTTTTCCTTGCTTCTTCTTCCCTCAAAACTAATCTGCAATCCGTTCCTTTATGTCCGAAGATCGTTTTTCCAGAAAAGTATTCCTCTCCGCATTAGCATTTTGCGCGGCCCTATGGGGGATCGGGTCATATTTTAGTTTCAGAAAAAAAAAGATCCAAGGAAGTATTTTAGGCCCGGACAGAGAAACTGGTCATAGACTTAGACAAGCAAGGGCAGACTTTTCTCCTACAAGTACAATCCAAACAAAGGTGCTCATCGCAGGAGCAGGGATCTCAGGACTTTCTTCCGGATATTATCTATCCCAATTCGGGATCTCGGATTATTTGATCTTAGATCTGGAGAAGGATGTGGGCGGCAATTCAAGATATTCCGAAACCAATTCCTTAAAATACCCTTGGGGTGCACATTATCTTCCGCAGCCAGGACCTGAGTCAGTACTCGTTCGTAAATTTTTAGAAGAGAATGGACTAGTCCAAGGTAAAGACTCGAATGGAAATCCAATCTATCCCGAAAAGTATCTTTGTTTTGATCCGGAAGAGAGACTTTTTTACCAGGGAAGATGGCAAGCTGGTTTAGTTCCTAGAAGAAGTGGAGAACCTGATTCACAAGAATTATTATTTCGTAAAATTATAAACTCTTGGCAGAACAAAAGAGGAAGAGACGGGCAAAAAGCATTTTGTATTCCAATAGATCGTTCTTCCAGAGATCCTGAAATTTTAAAATTAGATCGTATCACTTTTGCTGATTATCTAAAATCGTTAGGAATCCAATCACCTGAGATCTTATGGTATGCAGATTATTGCACAAGAGACGATTACGGTGGGAATTCCGACAATATCTCTGCTTGGGCAGGACTTCATTATTTCTGTTCTCGATTAAGAGAAGATGAAGATTCTCCTCCAGTTCTTACCTGGCCAGAAGGAAACGGATTCTTGTTGGAGCACCTACTAAAGCCATCTAAAGATAAGATCAGAACTTCCACACTCGTAGAAAGAATTCGTAAGAATTCAGGAAGCTGGGAAATCAATGCTTATGATGTAAAAGAAAAGAAAGACATTCTTATCAAAGCAGAACAAGTGATTTACTCTATGCCTTCTTTCACCAGAAAATATATCTTGGGAGAAAAGGAACCATTCTTACAAAATCTGGAATATTCTCCTTGGTTGGTTGCAAATCTATTCGTAGATGAACTTCCGCAAGGAAAGGGACATCCTCCAGCTTGGGAAAATGTAATTTATAAAAGTAAATCTTTAGGCTATGTCGTATCTACTCACCAAGATCTAAGAGCACTCAGGCCAGGGTCAGTTCTTACTTACTATCTTGCTTTTGGAGAAAAAGATACTCTTGCTGCAAGAAGGTCTATTCTTCCTAAAACCTGGGACGCTTGGAAGGAAGAGATACTTTCCGATCTAAAAAGACCTCATCCAAATATAGAAAGTTTGGTTTCACGGATCGACATCATGACTCATGCTCATGCAATGATACGTCCTGTTCCTGGATTTCTTTGGGGAGGAGAAAGAGAGAAATTAGCAAAATCAGAATCAGGAATTCATTTCGCTCATTGTGACCTGAGCGGGATTTCTATTTTTGAAGAAGCTTTATATAGAGGATTCGAAGCTTCTAAAAAAGTACAAACTTCCTCTAAGAGATATTGATGGAAGAGAAGAAGACACTCAGTCCATGGATCATTTCTAAAAGATTCGATCTTATTTGGTTTATCGCACCTGGGTTGATTTCAGTAATTATCGTCTTGGCAGCGCAACAACTTGGATTTCCGGAACCTTCTCCACTTGGTTCTTCCAGAACTAGCGGAAATGCATTACCTCCTTGGCTTTGGTTACTTTTGATTCCAGGCATAGATGTTTCACATGTATATTCTACTTTGTTTAGAGCTTACTTTGATAAAGAAGTTTGGAATCGAAAAAAAGTACTTCTTAGTTTGGTTCCATTCCTTTGTTTTATAGCAGCATTGATACTTTACTCTTTTGGAAAATTATTCTTCTGGGGAGCTATGGCGTATCTTGCAGTATTTCATTTTATCAGACAGCAATATGGTTTCGTCCGTTTATATGCGAGAACAGAACCTAAAACTGAAAACAAGATCCCCTTTCTATTAGATAAGATCTGCCTGTATATGGTAACTGGTTTACCTGTTCTGTACTGGCATTTGGTTCCGGGCGGGAGACATTTCGAATGGTTTATGGAAGGTGATTTTTATCAATATCCAAATCATTCTCTTTCAAACTTCATTCATATATTATTTTGGGTATGGGTGATCGTATACTCTTTGAGCCAGGTCTACCTTCTTCTTATAGGAAGAAGTATCAGTGTTGGAAAACTTCTGCTCTTATTAAACACTGCCTCAGTTTGGTATGTGGGAATCGTATTATTAAACGATGATTTTGCGTTCACTCTTACGAACGTGATCAACCATGGAATTCCTTATATGGCCTTGGTATTCGCATATTCTAATTTTAGAAAGGAACAGCTTTCCTCCTTCTTCTATAATAGCTTTCGTAAGGGAGCATTTGCCATTCTAAGCTTCTCATTAGTATTATTGGCATTTGCTTTCTCTGAAGAATGGCTTTGGGATAGTTTTGTATGGAGGGAACATCCGTATCTATTCGGAAACTCTTCCGTAATAAAAGCTGAACTAGGACTGGGCCTTGAGGGAATCTTAGTGCCTATCTTCTTTCTTCCCCAATTCACTCATTATATCTTAGATGGGTTTCTTTGGAAGGGAGGAAAAAACAACTCAGAGCTGGAAGGCTTTATAGGCCTCCGAAATTTAGGCTCATAAAGCCCATCTGAATTGAAAAACGAGTATCTTACGGTTTTCCGATAGACAAGCCCGGTTTTCATCTCATAATGACGAAAAAGGAAAACAGGATCTACCTCAATGATCATCGTAGAAGGAATCGATTATATTGTAATACCTACCGGGGATATAGAAGCCTCTGTAAAATTCTATTCCGAACTATTTGATTTCGAGACGATCGAGGAAAAAGGAAACGAATTCGCAATCATCGGTTTGGATTCTGTGAACATTAAACTCCTCAATACCAACGGAGTTAAAAGTTCTTTAACCGAAGTTAAATCCCCTGTCCTCAGTTTCGTATTGGATGTGGATGATTTTACCGAAGCGATCGTAGAACTCGAGTCTAAGTCAGTTCAAATCGTAAGAGGCCCAGAAGCCAGAGACGGAGGAGAGTTCCTTCATTTCTTGGATCCATCCGGTAATATTTTAGAGATCAATTACAAAGAAGATTAAGATCTGAACATTGGCTCTGATAAAGAAAAGCCCTCAATTTGAGGGCTTTTTTATTGGGTTTAGACAATCGGGCCAAAAGAAGTTAGGAGATCTTGTCTACAAATGCTCCCTTAGTTTTATAAATATCGCCCGCATAACTAGGATTCATTGCTTTTTGGTCAAAGGTTTCAGCCTGTTTGTTTTCATAAGGCTTATTGGGGATTCCTTCTACCTTTGGCATTTTACGTGGATCGGAAGAGGCCTTTTCAGCAAGTCCGAGATATATAGAGGTTATTGTTGACATTCAGTAATCCCTCCATTCCGATCCTAATCCAAATCGAATAATAAACCAAGTATTTTTTTACTCTAAAAATTAAGGAAATGATACCGTACAATCACCCTTTCCGGCAGTAACAAACATCTGGACTGTATAATAACTGGAGAAGGTCAAAGTAGGCTCAAATATCCAAGTGTTAGTGTCGCTAAAAGTTCCTACATCCGTGCGGGCACAGGTTTTAGAAAACTTAGAATAGATCAGATACGTATCACAGGCAATCTTAACATTGGTAGGCCCGTCAGGGTTCAGGTCAATTCTAAGAGCCTTAGTTCCAGTTTGGCCGGTAATCGCAAAGGTTTTAGAATCAGGATAAGATACTCCCAATTCTTCTCCATATAAACTGTCGAAGGACTTATAACAATCTATGTAAAATTTGCTACCATAACAGTTAGTAGCCGTATCCCCGTTATTTTCATCACAAACAACAGGCCCATCTTTAGTCACAAATAATGTTCCGGTGGAGGCACCGGCAGGAACTACTGTAACAATCTCTGTCTCAGTGGCGCTTAGAACACTTGCAGAAACTCCGTTAAATTTAACCGTTGTTAAGCTTGTATTAGCTGAGAATAAACGACCCTTGATTGTGACCGTTGTTCCAGCAGTTGTTCCAATTGGAGGAGATCCACTAGGAGGATCAATTTCTGTGATCACAGGATTACCCAAACCTAATTGGGTGGCAAGGTCTGCGTCTTTGCTCGAAGAACAACCAAGTCCAAAGATAGATAGAAACAAAATAATAGCTAAGATCTGAGTCTGAAATCGCATTTTTTCTTTAACCTAGAACCGTTCGTACGTAACGCTTTTGCTTGCCGTTTTTAAAAAACCGCAGAATCTACCCAATTATCGGAAAGATCCGGCCTATCCCAGGAAAGATTTTTTAGAAGGCAAATATGAGCGAGACTGTTCTTTATTCCATCGAAGATTATACGTGCATAATCAGTTTAAATCGACCCGAAAAACGAAACGCAATTTCTAGAGAATTGCTATATCAGCTTATGTCCCATATAGAAAGAGCAAGTAAGGACCCAAAAATCCGGGCTCTAGTACTCAGGGGAGAAGGTTCCGTATTCTGCGCAGGAGCCGACCTGAAAGAAAGAGCGGATATGTCCGAGAAAGAAGTACATAAATTTCTGGACCAAGTAGGGAAATGTTTTCTGGCTCTGGAAAATCTTCCCTTCCCAACGATAGCTGCTCTCGATGGAGATGCTTACGGTGGCGGATTAGAAATGGCTCTCTGTTGTGACTTCATTCTTATGAGCGCAGAAGCAAAAGTAGGCCTTACTGAAACTGGACTGGGAATTATTCCAGGCGCAGGTGGAACCCAAAGACTTCCTCGAAGAGTAGGAAAAACAAAAGCATTAGAGCTTATTTTAACAGCATCTGTGATAGATGCGCAAACCGCGTTGGATATCCAACTTGCAAATTCTGTATGGCATGACTCAGCATTTATGGCCGGAAAAAAATTGGCCTCCTTACTTTCTGAAAAGGCTCCTATCTCCTTAAGACTTGCTAAAGAAGCAATTAAAGAAGGAGAAGGAAAAGATATACAAACAGCCTTAAAGATAGAAAGAAAACATTATAATAAAACACTAAAAACAGAAGATAGGATAGAAGCCTTAAAGGCTTTCCGAGAAAAAAGAAAACCGGAATTTAAAGGAAAATAGAACTCCGAAAAAGGGAGGCGAGACACAAGGCCGGCCCGAAAATAGGCAAAACAAGGAAGCTGGAATACGAATGATTCTAACGGGTAAGGAAATTAAAAAAAGATTAGAGAAGGATATCATTATAGATCCTTACTCCGACAATAGATTAAATCCAAACTCTTATAATCTAAGGCTTCATAACGAATTAGTTCGTTATACAGAAAGCCCTTTAGATATGAAAAAATCCAATCCTTCCGAAAACCTGATCATCCCTGATTCAGGATTACTTTTACAGCCTGGAGTTCTTTATCTAGGTAGGACCTTAGAGTACACTGAAACACATAATCTAGTCCCAATGTTAGAAGGTCGCTCTTCTATTGGTAGATTAGGAATGTATGTGCATGTGACTGCAGGATTCGGAGATGTAGGATTCAAAGGATTTTGGACCCTTGAAATTTCAGTTATCCAGCCTTTAGTCATTTATCCGAATGTAGAAATTTGCCAGATCTTCTACCACACTGTCGAAGGTGAGATCACAGAATATAAATCAGGCAAATACCAAGGCAATAAAGGTATCCAAACCTCTATGCTTTATAAGGATTTCGAGAACGGGAAATATTAAACTCCTATTAAGAAGCTTTTCTATCTCGTTCGATCAATCTTACTAATTTCTGAGCGTTCTCGTCCTCTGGGTCCTTCTCCAAGGCCAAATGAGCGTATTCCAATGCTAACTCAAACTGTTCTGTCTGACGGTATAAGTCGGAAAGATTGATCAGGTTCATGGAATTGTCCGGTTGGAGTTCCTCCATCCTTTTGGCAGCCAGGATGGCTTCGTCCATTCTTCCAATCCTGCGATTTGCCAAAGATAGATAATACCAGTATTCTACTAAGTCAGGATCTGATCCCAAATACTTATTCAGAACCTCAACTGCCTTGCCGTAATTTTTACCTTTAAAGCTAAGAAGTCCAAGTAGTTTGGTCACCTTTGTATTTTGAGGATCTGATTTGTATAGACCTTCGAGTGCTCCAAGAGCTTCACTCAAACGGCCGCCCATATAATCTTCTTTTGCTTTTTTATATATGAACTTCCAGTCGAAAGGATCTGTGATCTCGTCTTCTTTTCCGTTTTCTTTTGGAGAAGCAACAGGAGAATATTCTACTCTAAGAAGAGAAAGGTCGTCGGTTAATTCTCCCACTTTGAGAACTTCTTCCTCTATTCTTTCTAGATCACCTTGGCCTTTTTCTACCATTTGTAAGAAGAGCATTTCATCTTCATTGATAGTACGGACTTCTTTCTCAGGAGTAAGATCCAAATCGTCTTTACCATCTGAACCTATGATTAATACATCGCCAGGTTCTAATCTTCCTGAATGGACCTTGAATTCATATTCTGAATCCAATCCAATTTTTCTGAGAGTAAGTCCTGTTTCTAAGAAGCCTGCTCTTCCATCTCTATACATTACAGAGAAAGGGTGCTCTGCGTTGAAGTACCAGAATTTACCTGTCTCATCTTCAACTACGATAAACGTTCCTGAGATAACCATTGATCCGTTAAAAGATTTGAAAACGGATTGCATCTCTTTATAAATTTCAGTTAAAAATTCAGAAGGAGTAGTATCTAATACTCTATCGTTTGCGGCGGATCTTGCAAGAATGGAGTTAACCACAACTCCCATCACGAGAGAGCCTCCGGCTCCTTGCATGGACTTACCCATTGCATCCCCGTTCATCGCGAAAGTATAACGTTTATAATCGTTTTCTTTTCCGAGACGAAGGTTTCCAGTCACACAAAGGTCTCCACCCAAGTCCGCATGTTTACCTTTGAACTCAAATTTTTTCTTTTGGCGAAGAATAAAGTCAGTGCTTACCTTTGTAGATTTGTTCGCATTATAAAAAAGCGGTTTTGCTAATAGGGAAGTTAAGAAGTAATCCCCGTCTTGCTGTACTTTAAGGCGTTGGAGTTCCTCCATCTTTTCAGAAAGTTCTCTAGTTCTTTCTCTAACCTTGGTTGCCAAATGTTCTGCGTAATCTTGGAGTTCCCCTCTAGCTTTTCGAATAGAAGTTACCATGCTATTGAAAGAGTCAGACAAAAACCCGATCTCATCCTTTAAATCTACCTTAACTTCTACGTCTAAGGCACCTAAGTTTACTTTTTCCACCCCGGACAATAATCTATTAAGTGGTGAGACCAAACTTTGTCGGAAGAATAAAGGGAATACGAAAAATACTACAACCAAAACCAATCCCAAGATCAGAGTTTGTTTTGCTGCAGTTGGGTGCATAAATTCTCTATACTTGCGGTAAGAATAACCTACTTCGCTTACCACATCCTTCTTCACATCATAATGAATATAAGTTACGAAATGTTGGTGTTCATCTAAACTTTTTCTATAATGACGATACAATGCAGGTTGGAATGGACGGAAATATAAAAGTATTTCTGCTTTTAAATGTCCTATCAGCAAATCCTTTCCATCAAACGTACAAGTTCCATCCTTCTCTTTCCATTTTTGAAGAAGATGTTCTTTGAAAGGAATAACTCCTTTGTTCCCGACACCTTTCAGATAATTTCTACCATCTACACAGAATTCTTTCGGGAAAATATAATCGAGTTTGTTAGAAGTTACAAATACTGCCGTGTTTAAACTTGTCAGATGATCGAATAATTTTGTTTTTAATTCTTTTCCTTCCAGATTCGGATAATCATCCAAAAACTTCAGGATGGCAGCCTTATATCCGCTGAAATATTCGTGAGTATCTTTTAGAGTTTTCTTAACTGAGTTTCTAAAATCTTCTTCCGGCAAAAGTTTCATATGCTCGAAGATGATCGTATTCTTAAAGTCGATCTCTAATTGAGGAAGTCTGAGATCATATTGATTATCATAGCGGGAATAATCCACATTCTTGGATCCACCTTCCCACTGAACTATATACAACATCTCAGGGATCTGCTTTCCACCCTCTAGAGCTCTCGACATGTTCACGATACTTTTCGTATCGTATTCAGCTTCTTTATCTTGGTTAGAGATAAAGACCAGGGCTTGCATGATCAACATCAATGTCACAAAAGTGATCCCTACAATCTTGACCATAAAAGTGGTTTTTTCTTCGCTAAAGTTTAAGAAGATTACAAGGATCAAAAAGATCCCGAGCGTCATCAAAAGAACAATAGAAGTTAAATAAGTAGAACGTTCAATCCACCCGTCTCGACTCAGAATATTCGTAAGCGCAGGAACCACACCACCCGCAAGAAGGGCCGCCATAAAACCGCCTATCGCGAATCGGATCCTTCCTTTTGTTTTAGTCATCCTATAGATGGGAAGGATCAAGAATGAGATCAAAACGAATAGGCCAATCAAAACCGCAATAATTGAAGAAGCCTTTTCCGCATTAAAGTCCCAATGGTGAGCGGTGAAGTGATATTTCCTTGGAGAACTAAGAGTAATATAATAAAAATAGGAAATCCCTATTGCTCCAACCGCATACATTCCAATCAGAAGATTTCGGTTCATTTTAGGATTTGCGTGTCCCGGATAACGTGCCAAGAACTGACCCAAGTGAATGAGCGCTGGAAGAATAAATCCTACGGTCAACCATCTATGATAAGCAGCAATCGGGTTATACAAGAATGCTGCGAAAAAATATCCGGCGCAGAAGAAGGAGAAAAATAGAGCACCTAATGCAAGATGCATTGTGCTTGAAGATTTTTCTTTCAAGAAAAGGAAAAATAAGGAAGTACATAAAAACGCTAAAATCGATAGCAAACTTCCGAAAGAATAATAGTTCAGCAGAACATCGTTTTGTAAGATTGAAAATATTTCCATGTAAACAAAAAGGAATCGATCCTAACTTCGATTTGGTGCATCAAATCGGCCGATTCTTGTGACAAGCTTTTATAATCCGGCTTGAGCCAACCTCTTATAAATGGATTATATTAAAGCTGGAACCGATCTGATCAAATCAAAAAAGAAATTCGCTTAGAATTCACCATTTTGTATAACGACTGCAATATAAAAATCAAGCTTAAAGTTTTTCTAGGTCCTGGATTTTCATAAAGGAGTTGGGAGGATAAACGCTATATGGCCCCGCTTCCACCCAACCTTGTAGGATCTTATTCCAATCTTTTCTCTGAATCTTATTCAAAATTTTGAAAACTAGTTCTGTGTTCAGCATTTCAGAAGATGCAACCTGCTTCAGGAATGATTTATAACCTTCGTAACCAAGTTCTTTGTGAATGATAAACTGAGTTCGCACTGACTTGGAATAGAACCAAGGACCCAAAGCAGGATTGGTAAGATGAAAATCCTTGGAGAGAGGAGGATCGTTTTTAGGGATCGCTTCTGCCAGACTCCATTCTTCTGTTACTGACTGAAGCTCATCCGCATCTAATTTCAGATAACCTCTTTTGGACAAAAGGTAAGGAAGGTAAGAAACAATCCCTTCGCTTAACCATGAAGGTTCTGTAAAATAATAATGTCCCAACTCATGTAATAGCAATGCAGGATAACCGGGAGGAACCAGGCCAAGTTCCATAAAGATCCCGAGTTCTTTTCCCAATTCTCCGGATACATTATTATATCCTCCTACTCTTGTTCCATTTAGAAACACAGTGTCCTTTAAGACCAATCGTATCTTATCTTTTTCAGAAGAAGGTAGAGATTTGAATATGGGAGAAGAAGCCTGATGAAATGGGATTCCCAAATAAGACTCATAAGCATTTAAGATCTTTTTTGTTTTTTCGAAAGCGTACTTGTCCCATTCTTTCAGTTCAGTTTCATTTCGAACTGCTAGTCGAATCTCTCCTCCTTTTAATTTAAAGGAGAAGTTTGACTCATTTGTTTTAGTGGACTTCTTATTTTGAGAAAGAACAGGAAGAACAAAAAGGAATGCGGAAAGTATCCCGATCCGCATCCATAAAGAGAACTTAAGAGAAAAACCGTTGATCAACGATCTCTCTCTATCAAACGGATCAGTTTATGAGCGTTTTCGTTCCCCGGTTCTTTTTGTAATACTTTACGAGCATATTCTTCTGCTCTATCGTACATTTCCATCAAACGATAGATATCAGATAGATTGATCGTATTGGAAATATTATTAGGATCGATTTCCAAAAGTTTTAAACTTGCAGTCAGAGCTTGATCATACTTGCCCATCTTCTTGTTTGCAATAGAAAGATAGAACCAATACTCATGAAGATCTGGATCTGTTCCGAGGTAGTTGTTCAAAACTTCTACCGCAGTATTATAATCTTTACCTTTAAAGCTTAGAAGTCCCAAAAGTTTATTTAACCTTTGATTAGCACTATCATGCATATAACCTGTTTTCAGAAGTTCTAATGCTTCGTCCAAACGTCCGGTCTTATACATCTTTTTAGCGTCTTCGTAAACTGAATCTGTATTTAATGCTTTGTCGATATGGTCAGAAGACTCGAAAATCTCTTCGATCTCGTCGTTTTTAGGTTCTCCTTGGAACTCTATCTTGAGTAGAGAAAGGTCATCCGTAAGTTCTCCGGTTTTGCGGATCTCAGTTTCGATATCTTCCAGATTCGCTTTTGCAGTTTCTACATGTCGTAGAAACAACATCTCATCTTCGTTGATAGTGCGGATTGTCTCTTCAGGAGTTAGATCCACATCATCTCTACCGTCCGAGCCGAGGATGATAATATCGCCTTTTTTAAGTTGGAAACTTCTTACCTTAAATTCGAATTCTGAATCCAAACCTAATTTTCTGAGAGTTAATCCGTCTTCGATAAAACTTGCCTTTCCATCTCTATACAATACCGAGTAAGGGTGCTCAGCGTTGAAATACCAACAAACTCCAGTTTCATCTTCTATCAAATAGAGAGAAGCAGAGATGACCATCGAACCATTGAATGATTTGAATACCGCATGGATCTCGTCATAAATTTCAGTTAACCATTGCTCAGGAGTTGCATCCAAAATCCTATTGTTTGCTGCTGAACGTGCGAGAATGGAGTTCATAACAACTCCCATTACAAGTGCTCCTCCCGCACCCTGCATGGATTTACCCATTGCATCACCATTCATGGAAACCGTATAACGTTTGAATGAATCAGGACGTCCTAGTCTTAAATTCCCTGTTACGCAGATATCACCACCCAGGTCGGAATGTTTTCCTCTGAACTCGAATTGTTTCTTTTGGCGAATGATAAAATCAGTAGAAACCAATTTGGATTTGTTCGCGTTATAGAAGAGAGGTTTCGCTAATAAGGAAGTTAAGAAGTAGTCACCGTCCTGCTGCACTTTGAGGCGTTGGACTTCCTCCATCTTCTCCTGAACTTCTCTAGTTCTTTCACGAACTTTTTCTTCCAAGTTTTCTGCATAATCTTGCAGTTCTCTTCTGGCTTGTTTGATAGAAGCCACCATTGCGTTGAATGAGTCCGCTAAGAATCCGATCTCATCTCGGACCTTGACCGGAACCACTACGTCCAGATCTCCCTTGTTTACCTTTTCCACCCCGGAAAGAAGGCTATTCAAAGGATCTACTAAACTGTTTTTGAAGAAGAGTGGAAACAACGCTAAAACGATAAAGATCACCGCGAGCAAGATCCCAGTTTGTTTCACAGCTGTTGGGTGCATGAATTCTCTATATAACCTATAAGAGAATCCAACCTCACTCATCTGTTGTTTTTCAGGTTGGAATTTCATGAAGGCAACGTAATGCCCTGTTCCGTCATGACTTCTTCTGTAGTGACGAGTTTCGCTTGGTTTAAAATATCTAAAGTATCTTAGAACTTCGGAACGAAGCTGTGCTTGGTCTAAATCTTTTCCGTCCCAAAGACAATCTTCCGACCAATGGGAGAAAATTTCTTCTTTAAAGCCGAACTCTGAATCTCCTAAAGCATTTACGAAGTCTCTTCCCTTTTTACAAAAAGATCCTCCTACAATCGCTTCGAGTCTGTTCGTAGAGACGAAAGCACGTTTGTTCCATTGTTCCGCATTTTGTAAGATCAGTTTTTTAAGTTCTGCATCGGAAAGGTCTTTTTTATCTTCCAATAACTTTTGGATAAAACGTTTATAACCACCGAAATAAGTATGAGTTCGATCTAAAAGTGAACTTACGGATTTTCTAAAACCTTCTTCCTTTAAATTGCGGATCTCTTCGTAAGTAGTGACGTTCTGTAAGTCAGCCTCGATCTCTTTGAGGTTTAACTCTTTGTTAGGATCGTATTCTGAAGAATTCAAACTTTCCTTGGAATCATCCCAATGGAAGGCGTACTCTATATCTCCGGATTTTACACCATTCTCCAAAGCTCTTTCTATATTCACCATACGCAAACTATCATATTCTGCGTCTTTTTCTTGGCTGGAGATATAAACAAGAGCCTGCATGATCAAACAGATCGTGAAAAGTGTGATCCCCACGATCTTAACCATGAAGGTAGTACGTTCCGCACTATTATTGATAAATGCAATTACTAAGAATGAGAACGCAGTTAAGAATAAGATTACGTTCGAAGTCATGTACGTGGAACGTTCCATCACTCCATCTCGGCTGAGAATATTTGATATATTTGGATAAATTGCAGCGATCAAAAATCCAATATTGAACATGAGAAGAGCGATCCTTCTCTTGTCCTTTGTGATCACTACTCTCCAAGCAGGAACGATAATAAAACCTACGATGGAGAATATCCCAATCACTAATGCAAGATAGCGACTGGCATCAAACGCATTAAAGTCCCAATGGTGAGCAGTGAAGTGATAGATCTTTTCTGAAATATAGGTGAAGTATACGAACAAACTTACAGTGATCACTGAAACAGAATGCTCTGCGATCAAAACCCATTTCGCTATACGTTGGTTGCTATTTCCAGGAAACCTAAGTAAGAATTGGGTAAAATGTGCAAGAGCAAATAGAATGAATCCACCGGTCATCCAACGGTGATATGCTGCGATTGGATGGTATAAGAATGCTGCTAAGAAGTATCCGGTCTCGAATACACCTAATAGCATGAAACCAATCCCAAGGTGAGTGGTAGCTATGGTCCTATTCTTTAGGGTAAGAAAGAAGATACCGAGGAATATGGTGGTCAAAGTGACCAATAAACTTCCAAACGAATAATAATTAAAAAGGACCAGGTCCCAAGAAATCGGATTTAACCCCATAAACTCCTGCAAGCAATTCCGGATGCCGGACAATCGAAACTGACTTCAAACCGAATTTTTTATTTTTAGTTTACCGGTTCCGGAATACAACTTCAGAACTGGTAAAAAATCGGCTAAAGCCTTCACTATCATTTTGAAAAGGGAAAAATCAATAGAAAAATAAGAATGCGACTCCTATTCTGTCGAGTATGTCCGCTGACTCGAACCAAAACCTTCCGAATGCTCGTAGATTTTTTCCATTAGAGAAACTCTGGTTCAGAGTTTTGTTAGGTTTGGTGTCCGGACTTTTAGTAGGTCTATATCTAAGTCCTGAAAATTCGTTGGTAGCCCAAGAAGTTTCTAAGCCAATCATTTCTTGGTTAGGCCTTCCTGGTCACTTCTTCCTGATCTTATTGCAAATCATCATGATCCCTTTGGTGTTTTGTTCCATCGTTCTAGGGATACACGCCGGAGAAACCCTGGATAATCTGAAAAGTTTCGGATTAAAAGCATTCTTATACTTCGTATTTACCACAATATTAGCCGTATCGATCGGAATCATCTTAGCAAGTACGATCAAACCAGGAAGTTTTGTAGACCCGGCCGGGATCCCAAGAGTACAGGTCCCAAATAAAGTATCCGAATCCTCAGGCACTGTCTCAGTGGAAAAGGTCCCTGACTTAATACTTTCTGTTCTTCCCAGAAATCCATTCCAAACATTTGCTAATGGAGATATGTTAGGTGTAGTTTTATTAGGACTATTAGTTGGGATCGCTATTCTTTCGATAGAACAACAAAGTGCTTCTTATGTTCTACCTGTACTCCAAGCTATATTCAAGACAAGCATGGTATTCGTTCAATGGGCAATGAAGATCGCACCTTTTGCAGTTTTCGGACTTATCGCTCAAATCACTGCTAAGATTGGGCTCAAAGTTTTATTGAGTCTTGGAGTGTATTTTTTCACCGTGCTAGGCGGACTAGTCTTAGTGCTACTCATGTATTCAATTATACTGATACTAGTAGCAAGAAAGAGCCCTGTTTGGTTTTTGAAACGAGCGGGCGAAGTACAGTTGCTCGCATTCTCCACTTCTAGTTCTGCAGCAGTTCTTCCTTTTTCTTTAAAGACTGGAATAGAGAAGATGGGGGTCTCTCGAAAGATTGCAGAATTCATTCTACCATTGGGAGCTACAGTGAATATGGATGGGACTGCACTTTACCAAGCGGTTGCCACAGTATTCTTAGCTCAAGTATATGGAATAGAATTAACAACAACGAATCTTGCATTTGTGCTAATCGCAACTGTGGTAGCCTCTATTGGAACACCAAGTACTCCGGGACTTGGTATAGTAATTTTAGCATCTATCTTAGCTGGTGTAGGAGTTCCTACAGAAGGGATAGGGATCATCTTAGGAGTAGATCGTATTTTGGATATGTGCAGAACCACTGTGAACGTCACAGGGGATTTGGTTGCTTGTAATGTTTTCCAAAGTATAGAAGATAAGAAACGACCGAGCACCTGAGTCTTCTCTTGGAAAAAAAATTTCTCACTCTAACATTCTTCAATATAATCGCGAACTTAACTGTTCCTCTTACAAGCTTTGCAGATGTTGCAGTACTTGGCCAATTAGAGTCTCATACTTATGTAGCTGGAGTAGCTCTTTCCAATGTATTATTCGATTATCTGTTCTGGGGATTTTCATTTTTAAGAATGAGCACTACCGGTCTTACTGCCCAGGCAGAAGGAAATGAAGATAACAAAGAATCATTTCAGATATTATTAAGATCCTTATTGCTCGGATTTGGGATCGGTGTTTTGATCCTACTTTCTAAAACTTATTTAGAAGAATTCGGATTTTCTGTTTTAGAAGGGGAGAAGGAAGTAAAATCCGCAGGCGGAGAATATTTCAAATCCAGGATCATAAGCGCACCTGCAACTCTTTGTAATTTTGTTCTCACTGGCTGGTTTTTGGGAAGATCCAAAAGTGCTACTGTATTAGTCGCAACAGTCATTGCAAATCTAGTCAATATAGGACTGAATATTTGGTTCATTCTATTTTTAGATTGGAAAGCTTATGGAGCCGGAATTGCAACTTCTATCAGCCAATATCTGATGTTTACATTCTTCCTTGTTTTATTATTCAAGGAGAAGGACCGGTTCTTACAAGTTTATCATAAGATCCAAATTTTCTCTCTGAAAGGATATATTTCACTTCTATCTTTGAATTCGGATATAATGATCCGAACCTTACTTTTGATCACCACATTCAGTTTATTTAGAAATTACAGCTCTGGTTTGGGTTCTGAAACATTAGCTGCAAATGCAATACTTCACCAATTGATTTTGATCGGTGCATTTTGGATAGATGGCGCAGCAATCGCAATGGAAACTGTTGCAGGAAATCTAAAAGGAAATAATAACTCAGAAGGTCTAAGAAAGATCCTAAAAATGGCAATTGTTTCTGGGTTCGGGATCTCTCTGCTTTTTTGTATTATGATCCTTCTTCCTGCCGGATACTTATTCGAATTATTTAGCAAATCCAAACCAGTCGTGGCTCTCGCAAAAGAATATGGCTATTGGATCGCTCCGGTGCTCATCTTTGGATCTTTTGCATTCATATTTGATGGATTCTTCTTAGGAATTTCAGAAGGTAAAATACTGCGAAATTCAATGATCGTTAGTTCCGTCATATTCTTCTTTCCGATCGCTTATTGGGGAAAAATCCAAAACAACAATCATTTACTTTGGTTTTCGCTCTCTTCCTATATGTTAGGAAGAGCGATCACACTCGGCGTTGTTGCTTATAAAAAATATTTTGTAAGCAGGCAAGAATCTATCAGTTAGAAGAAAGATCAGTTCCCTTAGGAAGAAGTGTAACTTCTATCTCAGCAGGTAAAGGTTTCCAAATTTCAGAATCTTTTGCTTTAAATAAAATAGGAGAAGGTAAAGCAGCCCAAGCCTCACTGCGGAACAGATCCACCATATCCTCTCCTTTTTGGTAAGCGCGAGAAGATTCTATCTTCTCCGGTTTTACACTTGCAAGAGGCACCCAACCGAAACTCGGAATATAAATATCCAAAGTATCTTTGAAAGAAGGATTCGAATTTCCGGAAAACACTAAACTTTTCACTGGGCGAACAGGCAAACCTGAATCAAGTAGTGACTTTTTGAAACTATCCCAATCAGAACGGAATAACCTCGCGTCGAAAATTTTATCTAAGAAAAAATTCCCAGCCTTCTCTTTTACCGAAACTCGGTTTTTGGTGAATGCTCCTAGATCAGTGGGAATTTCTTCCTTCTTCTTCAAAAAATCGTCCAGGACGTAATATCTGACGTTAGTCGTTCTTGCTTCAAAATGATATTCTAAGGTTTGAGGACCTTTTGGATCGTCTATGCCCAATTTTTTGGAAAGTGCACGAACTCCCATAACCAGATCCCCTTTAAATTTAGGGTCTTTGGTTTTTAGATTTCGGATCCTTTGGTGTTCTGTTGTAGGAGGAGGAAGAAGTCCCAGAACTCCACCGACCAATGTAGCCTCATCCAAAGAATATTTGATCTTTACATTGATAAGGTAGGTTGCTTCTCCGGAAGCAAGGAATCGATCCGTTTCTACAAAGGAGATCTTTTTGACTTCTCTAGTAGTTCTATCTACAACGTAGATCCTACTTCCAAGAATTGCAATACCCCGGATATCTTTAGAAGGAGAACGAATGGAACCTGTGATCTTTCCACTAGTTGGATCATATCTATATACGTTTCCATCAGAAGAGTCAGTGATCCAAAGACTATCTCTTGCAAAACAAATATCTTTTGGTTCCGATCTATCGGTTAAGAAACCGCCGAAAAAACTTTGAGTTCCCTTATCATAAACGGAAACCTTTCCTGTATCAGAATCCAGGATATATAGATAATTTTGAAAGTTCGCTATCCCACCTATCTTATCGATTGGGACCTGTATTCTTTCAGTAACTCCACCGGTATTCGGTTCTACTTTCAAAACGACCCTTTTGCTCGCCACGAAAAGTTTACCTTCTCTTGGATCGAAGTTTAAACCTGCAATAAATGGAATTCCTAGATTGAACGCTTCTTGTCTGCCGCTTGGATCCACACGAATGATTGCTCTTCTTTTGCTATCAGCGAACCAGAAATTTGTTCCGTCGTAAGAAAGACCGTAAGGACTCTCTGTCAATTGAATGTCTACGTCACCTTCTTCTTGTGAATGGATAGAAAGAGAGATTATTAGAATGAGTAGGATGGAACTTTTAAAGATCAATTTTTTCATTTTGAAAATACTTCGAGTAGAATCTTCCATAGATCTTCTCCTAGACTACTCTTGGCTCCAGTAGAAGTTACAACAGTGATTGGAGAAATTGGAAAAATAAGCAGGAAGGATAATAACATACCCCAGCCAAATATCTTTCTAAATTTACCGATTGGATATGTAGCATCCGGGACAAAAGGATGTTCTACTCTGATAAAATAATAGATGAGCAATCCCCATAAGATCCACGAATAATTCCAAAGAGAGAGCAAAAGAAATGCAGAAAACAAATAGTAGATCCACTTTCTATAACCTTCTCCTGCTAATGAATAAACAACATGACCACCGTCTAATTGACCGAAAGGTAAAAGATTTAATGCGGTAATTAGTAGTCCAACCCAGCCCGCAAAAGCAAGAGGATTGTATTCTACTGTAAAGAGAGAAGGATCAAAGGGACCTAAAATTTTCTGGGACAAAACGTAAGTGAGAATACTATCCCCAAAATTAATATCCATCAACTCTGGATGAGCATGTAATATTGCAGTTCTTTCTGCTAGAGAAACTAATTGAGAATTATATAATCCGATCACGAGACAAGGGACCGAAAGCAACAAACTCATTGCAGGTCCCCAAATCCCAATATCGAATAATTGGATTTTGTTTCTGATAGGTTCCTTGATACGAATCACAGCTCCCATTGTTCCTACAGGAGAAAGTGGAACTGGTAAAAAGTAAGGAAGAGTTGCCTTGATCCCATAATATCTGGCGGCTAAGTAATGCCCCATCTCATGGCAAAAAAGAATTCCAAGTAGAGAAAAAGAATAAGGAGTTCTGATCCGAAAAATCTCTGAGATTGTTTCAGAGTTTAAAAACGGAAGGTTGAATATATCATCCTGAAAGGTTAAGGTAAAAAAAGTCAGAACGAAAAGAAGTACGTTCCATCCGTAAGATGACCTATTCAATTTTTTAGACCGTTTTCCTTTAGATTCCGACTCAGGTCCTCTCTCAAAATGATTCCTCCTTTACATACCTGTGCACAGTTTCAAGCTTATTCATAACTAAAGATAACATTATTCTTCTATCGACCGTCAAAGAAGAACCGGGATAAACATTTGTTCGAAAACATCAAAGCAATTAAAAAAAACGATCCAGCAGCAAAGTCTTATTTGGAAGTCATTCTTTGCTATCCGGGTTTACATGCGCTTTGGTTCCATTCTTTGGCACACTTTTTATATAAGATCAAAATTCCTTTATTTCCTAGGATCATCAATACTTTCGCAAGATTTTTGACTGGGATAGACATTCATCCGGGAGCAAAAATTGAACCTGGGATCTTTATTGATCATGGCCAAGGTGTTGTCATAGGAGAGACCGCAGAAGTCGCAAAAGGATGTTTGATCCTACAAGGAGTAACCTTGGGCGGAACAGGCAAAGAAAGCGGCAAAAGACATCCCACCTTAAAAGAGAATGTAGTAGTTGGAGCCGGAGCAAAAATTTTAGGAAATATAGTCATCGAACATAATGTTCGGATTGGTGCCGGTTCTGTGGTGCTCAGAGATGTTCCTGCAGATTGTACTGTTGTTGGAGTTCCAGGAAAAGTAGTCCGTTCCAAAGTAGATTTCGGAAAAGAAGGAGAAAGAATGCTGGATCATGGAGAACTTCCTGACCCGGTCGCAAGAGTTTTCTCCATTCTGGTAGAAAAGATAGATACATTGCAAAAAGAAGTGAACGAGTTATACGCAAAATCCAATATCAAAGAAAAAAAGTCTGACTCTAAAAACGAGGATGAAGAGTTAAATGAGTTCATCCACGGCGGCGGAATCTAAATTTCGGAAAGTTTTTTTTTGACAAACTGACCTTCTTCTAAATTCTTTAGGTTATATTCGTTAGCCGCCATTGCGGCAGAGGGTTTATGAAGTCGAAAATAAGGGTCTTTTTTCTAGTTTGTTTTTCTGCAATTCTACTCTATTCATTTTCAGATTGTGGGATCTTAGTGAGTCATGAGGATCTTTGCGCAGAAGATCTGAAAGATTATGATAATTGTTTTGCAATGCTATTAATAGTAGATCCTGCTTGCGGGCAAGGAACAGGCACCTGTCTTCCGGCTTATGTTCAATTATCTAAATCAGTATGTGCTAGCAGAATGAAGCTCAAAGGTTGTAGAGCGCACAGGAATTAAATAAAAAAGCCTCCAATCAAGGAGGCTTTTTCTTTCAGAGACCGAATGATAGTTTTATTTTTTAGGGATAAAACAATCCACTCCGTCTTCCTTCAATTTGGATTTTAGAAGGTCCGCTTTTGCGCGATCCATAAAATCACCCATTTGAAGAACAAACATTCCTTCTCTTTCGAATAGATAAACTTTCTCACCATATTCTGCAGAAAGATTTTTTCTGTAATCTTCAGCAAGTCTGCTGTTTCTGAAAACGCCAACTTGGACAGTTTGTCCTTTTGGAGCTCCCTTCACTAACGGAGCCGGGGTCACAGCTTTTTTAGGAGTAAGTCTTTCAGGTTTGTTTTCTTTTAGAAGAGCTTCTTCATCTTCCAAACCTTCCATGTCTTCTGACTCAGCTGCTCCACCTTTGCTAACTACAGTGAGACCAACTCTTGCAATTCCAACATCTTTGAATTCCAAGTTCTCTGCTGCTTTTTCAGAAAGATCGATGATCCTATCTTTTACGAAAGGTCCGCGGTCATTTACTTTTACTAAAACTTCTTTATCGTTTTCCAGATTTTTAACTCGAACCACTGAACCTAAAGGAAGGCTTGGGTGAGCGGCAGTCAGTTTTGTTTTGTCGAAAATTTCTCCACTAGCTGTTGGCTTACCGTGAAATTTAGGGCCATACCAAGAAGAATATCCGACCTCGTCGAAATCTCCATTGGATCCTGATTGTTGTCTGGAAGGCGTAGTGGCTTTTACTGGTTTATTATCCGCAAGAAGATCATCCAATCCTCTGGAAGCGGAAGAGTTCTTAGCCAGAACCATATCTCTTTTGGACTCTTGGTCCATTGGGACGATTTCTTTTTCAAAAAATATTTCGGAAGGATCTCCGGACGCGCTGATACTTCTTCTTGTTTCTGAAGAAGCGCAAGCGGTAACAGTTATCAATGCGAAGATAGCAGCTATCTGTTTCATTTCGGACCTCTGTCTTTCTATGTTATATTTTCGGAGGTTTTTACATTTTACCTGAAGTTTTTTTCAGGTTGTTTTCTGGGGAATTTTAGTCGATATTCCAGATATGACCGAGGCCGATATCAAACGAAAGTTCAACGAGGCTTTAAAACTCGAAAAAGAAGGGAAAATCTCCCAGGCGGCCAAAATATATTCTGAAATTTTGGGAATGAACCCCAAATTCCAGAAGGCTTATTTAAACCTCGGTGCACTTTATTCTCGGACCGGAGATTCTGAGAATGCAATTAAGACCTACCAAAAGGCACTCGAACTTGGAAAAACCACTGAACTTTATTATAATCTTGGAGTAGAGTTATATCGACTCGGAAGTTTAGATGCTGCAGTCAAAGCACTCAAAGGTTCTCTCGAGTTAAATAAAAAATATCTGAACTCTCATCTACTTCTTGCATATTGTTATAAACAATTAGATCGCCCGGACAAATCAGAACTTTATCTAAAGAATGCAATCAAGTTAGATCCTAAAAATAAAACCGCTTATGCTGCACTTGCCACCATATACTTTGATACTGAAAAATGGGAACAAGCATTAGCAGCTGCTAACATAGCGATCCAGATCAACCCGAATGATCCCAGAATGGAAATCCTGATGACGGAGATCCATGTTAAACTTGGAAATTATAAACAATCATTCGAAACTCTTAAGAAAGTAACTTCAACCGCTCAAGGATTTGTGCAGTTCAATGATTCGATTAAACAAGCCAAACAAAAGCCAAAGGCAGAAGAGAAAGTATTCTTTGATAATCTAGAAGTTTTAACTCGAAAAAAATTGGATGAATTTAAGAATAAACTTACTCTCTCTAAGGAAAGTCCTCAGGATTTCGAGGCTCCGGAAGCACAGGACGCGCTTGATCTTTCTCTTATGTATTTGTTTCATGGAGATTCAGAACGGGCCCTAAAGTATTTATTATATGCACAGAAAAACCTACAGGAAAATCCAACTTCTGAAACCGGTTAATCTTTTTCTTTTACCCGTCCTTCTATTTTTCTCCTGCTTATATCCAATCAGAAATAATGAACAGATCGAAAACGATCCTATGTTTTTGTATCTTACTGCTACAGATTATACAAGGGAGAAGGTGGACTCTGTAAAAAGTCCTTGGGAAGCAAAAACCCATAGAGGAAAAGCAATCCTTGCTCCGGACAAAAACAATCTGGGAATTTTATTCGTAAGATTCTCGCTTATCGATGATGCAGAAGACGAGTTTCTAAGTTCACAAAAACTTCTCCCTAATAATCCGATACCTTCACTTAATCTATTACGTTTATATTATCTAGTAGAAGATATTTCAGAAGCCAAAAAATACCTGGAAACATTCCTAAAACAATCTCCTCCAATTGAACGCAAAAAATTCGAAAACCTTTTAATAGAAGCACAAAGAGAAGAAGAGCTTGTGATCTTTAGAGATGCACTTTCTACAATTCCAGGTCAGGAAGTTTATGCTTGGGAAGGTTTAGCAGAATATTTTTTCTCGAAACAAGAATGGTCCAAAAGTTATTATTATCTGGAAAAGATCTTACAACAAAGTCCATTCCATAAGAACGCAAGAGGCCTAATGTTAAAGATGGCCCATATCCTAGAGAAATGGGACGATGTTTTGGTTTTTGGACTTAGTTTGAGTGGTACTGGAGAACGTATTCCTGAATTAGAATATTATATCGCTCACGCGTATTACGAAAAGAGAAGATATTCAGAAACATTGGATTGGCTTCACAAAGCACCTGAATCTGAAAAAGAATCTTTGGTATTTTTAGAATTATGGAAACTTTCTCTACTTTCCAAAAATCCTAAAGCGGATGTTTCTCCACTTCTTCCTTATTTTAGAAAATTGAAATCCAAAGGATTACAATTCACCGAAGAGGAATTTTTTCCTACCTTAACTCCGGAAGGAAAAGAAACAATGGATCGAGTTCGTTACGGGCGATAGTCGCTTCGCTCCTGAAGCCCGCGTTGCGGACTATAAACTCCGTGGGACATTTCCCAGGTCTTCATTGCTAATAAAAAAGATTTGGGAGAATGAGTTCTGATCATCCGAACTCCTTTGGACCAAAGATATGTTTCTGAGATCGCAGTCGGAACAATTCTATCTTCTACAGACAAACCTCCGAGAGCATTTCCCAAAAAAGATTTTTTAGTAACTGAGACCATAAGGTTTGGAAACTCAGAAAGAATTTCGACGATCTTTGCAAGAACTGCAAAACTTACTTTATAATCAGGACTTAGAAAAAATCCCATTCCTGGATCTAAAATCAAACGATCCCCTAATCCTAAAGCCTCGAATGTTTTTGTTCTTTCTCGAAAAAACTCCAGAGCAAGAGGCACAACTGTCTCCGGTTTTAAATCCGAAGATTCAGACGCTTTGATGGAATGATCCTGAGAAAACATTGCCACGTATTTTGTGGACTTGCTGCTCTCGGCTTTTAAAAGATCCAAACTTTCATGATCTACAAAACCTCTGATATTATTGATATAATCTACATCTGCTTCTAACGCCTTTCGTATGACATAAGGACGGAACGTATCTACTGAGATGGCAACCTTCTCCTTTTTGAGCTCGGAGATGATCTCCTTCATTCTATCCCATTCCATCTCTTCCGAAATGGGCTCCGCTTTTATATTAGAAGATTGGGCCCCAATATCTATAACGTCCGCGCCTTCTACTATTAGAGATTTTGCCTTAGCTAAAGCCAGGTCCTCTCGGAGGTATTTTCCCCCATCCGAAAAAGAGTCGTTGGTTATGTTCAAAACCCCGAATAGGATCGGTTTTGGAGGGAAAATTTCTTCCTGGTTTCTATTAGGCAGGTCGGATTCCATCTTAGTTTCCATCTTGATACTTGGGGTCTTTGTTCCGATACTAATTACAAGATGTTTTTTTACAATCAAGGAAAAGGACTCGTTCTAAAACGAAATCACTTTCTTAGCTCCGTCCTTGCCGGAACTCTTCTGTTTTTTTTATTTTCCTGGGATGGATCCGCCCAACCTGTTCCTACACTTTTGGAAAGAAATTTTGGATCTCCTTTAAATACACAAAACGTAGAATACAATCCTATCATCAGCCCTGACGGAAGATATCTGATCTTCCAATCCAATCGTCCAGGCGGAGAAGGAGAGATGGATATCTGGCTCTCCGAAAACGCTAATTATAAAAAAAGAGATGGGGAAGCTGATTGGAAGAAGCCTGTCAACCTGAACCAAGACATATGGGAACAGAATAAAAAGGAACTTCCTTCCGGAGAAAAAAAATCCAAACTATTCAATACTGATAAGTACGAAGGTGGGATCTCCATTCGATTCGATGAGTCCGGAAACCCTGAGGAAATTTTTCTAACTTCTGTCCGAAATGTAAAAGCAGATAGAGAAGGTTTTGACGCATTAGATATTTATTATACTAAAAGAGATGAAAAAACAAGACGTTGGAGCGACTTGATTGGTATCTCTGAGATCAATTCTAATTGGACGGAAAAGATGCCTTCCATTTCTCCGGATGGAAAATTTCTGATCTTTTCTTCCGATCGTCCAGGTGGATATGGAGAATATGATCTTTGGGTAAGTTATAGAACTGTTCCCACTGGCGTTTGGTCCAGTCCTATCAATCTAGGATCGGAGATCAATTCCAAGGCCAGTGAAATTCTTCCTTATATTCATCCGGATGGAGAACAATTATACTTCTCTTCTAATAGAGAAAACGATCGCAAAAAGTTTTCCTTATACCGCAGCTTTTTAAATCTTCCAGGAAGCTCTGACACTGAAGATGCAGAAGATAAACTTACAGTTTCTAAAACAAATCTTCCTCATCCAGTTCCTGAAATAGGAAGTTTAGAAAAACTTCCTCATCCATTTAATTTAGATACTGCAGAAGGAATCGATTCAGAAGGAATTTCTTTCGATCACGAAGGACTTTGGGCTTATATTTCTTCCAACCGAAATGGAGGACAGGGCCAATATGATATTTATAGATTCCAAGTCCCTGAAAACCTAAGGAACTCCTACGATGTATCCTTTCAGGGATTGGTCTTAGACGGCTCAGAAGCCACAATGATCGGTTTGGATGCGACTATCAAAATTTCTGATAGTATAGGACCTTCTCGCACGATTACTTCCAAAAGAATAGGTGGAGATCTTTCTAAAGGAAACCCGACAAACTTTAAAACCGTTTTAAAAACTGGAAGATTATATAAGGTAGAAATTTCTTCTCCAGGATTTTATCCCACTGAGGACAAGCTAGACTTACGTGGTAACGTAGAAAGAAATAAGAAAGTTTATAAAACTTATGTGCTTCTTCCTATCAAAGATGAAGAGAAAGGCAAAATAGTTAACACAGGCGACGGTGATAAAGGAAAGGGACTTAATGTGGTAGTAGTTGATGCCGCTACTAAAGAGCCAATCGCTGGAGCGACCGCTACAGTTTTTACTCCTAAGAATAGACAGGGAGAAATCTTAAAATACAACAGTTTGTCAAAAAATTTCCATATCGAGTTGATCCCCGACACTGATTTTGAAATCTTTGCAAAGGCTGAGAAATATATTTCCGAAAGTGTTAATATCTTGAAGAAAGATATTAAACCTGGCTCTACAATTTCTATAGCCTTAAGGAAAGATTCAGAAGTTCCAGTTGTTTTAGGTACTAGACTCTATTTTGAATTCAATAAGACTGAAGTAACTGAAGCACATCGCAAACAACTTGATCTGATTGTAGACTATCTCAAGAAGAATCCGTCCGATAAAATAGAGATTGGGGGCCATACAGATAATATAGCTTCCAAAGAATATAATACTCGCTTAAGCGGGAACAGAGCGCGGAAAGTTTTTGACTACATTCGTAGCAAAGGGATCCAAGCTTCTAGGTTAAAAACCAGAGCTTATTGGTATTCCAGACCTGACGAAGATAACTCTACCGAAGATGGAAGAGCTAAAAACAGGAGGGTCGACTTCCGCAAGCTATAAGAGCTTGTCCCTACGGTCCAAGCTCTTGAAGCCTGACAAGCGCAGTGGTTCCAAAAACTTTAGTTTTTGGACGGCTATAAAGGAGAGCAGATGGAAGTCGAGTACCGATCTTACCTACAATCACCAAGAATATGGGATACCATCAAGGATCCTCAAAAAGTAGGTTATATTCTGAAAGAGTACGTACATAATAACGGACTCTTTCTGAAAGAAAGTCCCTTAAAACAAGAATTACAAATCTTACAAACTACTCCTGAAGGAAAAATTTTCCTTAGGGTCGACCCTGAATCTTTGAATGAAGAAGGCGAAATCACAGTTTACAAAACCTTAAGTAAACATATGGAAATCGGCTTTAAAGTAGAATCCGTGAATCATGAGGACGGAGTAGTGATCTGTTCTCCTGAATACGTAAGGATCGCAAAAGACGGCCGTATTCTTCCAAGAATAGAAGGATTACAAGGCAAAGTAGTAGCGCATAGATTCCATATGCTTAAGAAAGAACAGGATTCCACGAAAGTTTTGGGAACTTCCGGCCAAATCCTACTTACAGACTTACATAAGAATATTTTATCCGAATATCCGTATTCCAGACTGGTATTTCCTACCGGGAAAGAACTAAGCTTCGAACAAGACTTAGCAAAACGTACAGGCAAAACTATCTTTGTAAAAGATGCGATCAATATGGATCCTCTTTCTCAAGAAGAGGCAGGCGGTTTCAATATTCTAGATCTAAAACAAGAATTAGAAGATGAGATGATCCTAGAAGATAGAACCAAAGTTTATCGTTCAGGGAAAATTCAATCTTTTGCGGTCTATCCAATCTATTACAAAGATCCTTCCGGATCAAAGCTCGTTGCTTTAGGTTATGCGGAGACTAAGGATAGGATCTTAGATCCAGCTATTCTAAAAAAATATGTAGAGTTAGAAGACGTGTTTAATGAAAGGATAGAAGACTCCAATACTCTGGATGTCGATATCCGTCAAAACGTGATCAACGCTTCCGAAGGTGGAATTCTTTTAGAAGTAACCGAATCCCAGCTAGTCGAATCTTTTCTGCATAAACCTTTCTTTACTGCGGATATAACTTTTAAGATGCAAGCTCCACTGAGATTCGCATTTAAAATCCGACATATTTCTCAGATCGGGGAAATTTACCTGGTCGGTGCAGAAATAGTTGGCTCCAACGATGCCAAGACGAATATGACTCTATTAAAGAAGAATTTAAGCTTCATTAAGAGCGTCTAAGAGACTTGGAAAAACAGAAAGCCTTTTTACCCACAGCCCCATACAAGGGGACAAGAGATTTTTATCCGGAAGAAATGAGATTCCGAAATTGGATGTTTTCCGTAATGAGGAAGACTGTCCAATCTTTCGGGTACGAAGAATACGACGGCCCGATCCTAGAATCTTTCGAACTCTATCTTGCAAAAAGCGGAGAAGAGATCGTCCAACGACAACTTTACAATTTTATGGATAAAGGCGATCGTCATGTTGCGATCCGTCCAGAAATGACTCCTACTCTGGCAAGAATGGTTGCCGGAGAAGTAAGAAATCTTGCTAAACCTATCCGCTGGTTTTCCGTCCCGAACTTATGGAGATATGAGCAACCTGGAAAGGGACGTCTTAGAGAACATTGGCAGCTCAATGTGGATCTGTTCGGAGTAAATTCTTATAGAGCAGAAGTAGAGATCATTCTGATCGCTAATGCAATTTTAGAAAATTTTAAAGCTCCTAAAGGAAGTTATCAGATCAAAGTTTCTCATAGAGGAATTTTGGATTCATTCTTAAACCAAACTTTGGCTTTAGCTCCAGAAAAAGCACATTCAGTTTCCAAACTTTTAGATAAAAAATCCAAAATCAGCAAAGAAAATTTTGAAGAGGAGATCAAACCTCTACTTTCTAATCCAGATAAACAATTAACTCTTATTTATAAATACTTAGATACCAATCTACAAACGATCGGAGATTTAGAAGGTATAGATCCTTCTTCTGTTGAATTTATTCGAAATCTATTTTCTGATCTGGGTTCTCTGGGGATCAAAGACCAATTGGAATTTGATCCCTCTATCATTCGTGGGTTTGATTATTATACAGGTTGTATTTTCGAAGTATTCGATACCAATCCTGAAAACAGAAGATCCTTATACGGCGGAGGAAGATACGACAACTTGATCGGGCTCTTCTCCAATGAACAACTTTCTGGGATCGGTTTTGGATTAGGAGATGTGACCTTCAAAAACTTTTTAGAAGGACATGGACTCGTTCCAAAAGATCTGAATTCTAAAAATGCTGTTTTAATTCCTTTGATGGAAGATAAAGTTTTTCCTGAAGTTCTGAAACTCGCAGAAGAACTGAGAAAAGAAGGAATCGGAGTGGAAACAATGCTCGAGCCTGCAAAACTCGGCAAACAAATCCAGACGGCAGAAAAAAAGGGATATCGTTTCTTGATCTTCTTGGGAGAATCCGAACTCTCCGAAAACAAGGTCCAGTTAAAAGATATCGTCTCAGGAGAACAATCTTCTGTTTCTAGATCCGATCTAATCTCCATTTTACGGAAATCCTTACTTGGATAAGAACACATTGGAAAAATTATCCGCTTTCGAAAGAATCGATTATGCGATCGCGATGTTTATTCGCGAAAAAATCCATTCACCACTTCTAAACAAAACTCTCTCTAGGATCAATCGTGGAGAGATAATGTTAGTTCTTATTCTTCCTTATCTCGCATATGCAGCATGGCAAGGAAGCCTTCCTTATCCCTGGTGGATTGTAATTCCTTATGCAGGGCTTGTCGCCTATGCAAATGATCGTTTTGTTTTAGTATTAAAGAAGCTAATCGCTCGTAAGAGGCCGCTAGTTACTGTGGCTGGAAAAGTAGATCAGAACCCGGATATGAAACATTCATTTCCTTCTGCCCATGCATCTAACTCGATGACAGCAGCATTGATCTTAGTGTTCTTGTTTGGTTTTCCGGAATGGTTTTTGGTGCTGAGTCTTTTGGCGGGAATCGGAAGATTATTATCTCTACACCATTTTCCCTCCGATGTGCTCGGAGGGTGGTTGATAGGAACTTGTTTCGGGACCTTAGGCCTTTTTCTTGGCCGCTGGCTTCTTCCCTTGTTGTTTGGAACCACCTAAGGCATCCAAAGTAAGTTTGTGACGGATCTCTCCTTCGTGAGTGATCGTCGTAGAAGCGATAACTTCGTCGTTCAGGTCAAAGTTAATCTTCTTCTCTTTAACCAATAGTTTCAGATAATTTAATACGTTCTTAGCGAACATTCTAGAAGCATCTGAAGGAAGGGAACCTGCCAGGTTTTGGTGACCAACTACGGAAACTCCGTTTTTCGTTAATACAACCTTACCATGTTGAGTGTACTCGCAGTTTCCTCCGTTTGGAGAAGCAAGGTCCACTACTACGGATCCAGCTTTCATTCTATCTACGATCTTTTTAGTGATGATGATAGGAGCTTTTCTTCCTGGGATCAAAGCTGTAGTGATGATCACGTCCGCTTTAGAAGCGAATTTTTCGATCGCTTCTTGCTGACGTTTTTTATATTCTTCAGTTTGTTCTACAGCGTAACCACCTGCAGCGGCAGAGTGAGTTGCACCTTCGACCTCAACGAATTTAGCACCAAGAGATTGAACTTGCTCTTTTACTTCAGGGCGAGTATCGAATACGTCTACTACAGCGCCTAATCTTCTGGAGCTTGCAATTGCTTGTAAGCCTGCAACGCCAGCACCAATGATAAGAACAGAAGCAGGAGTAATTGTTCCTGCAGCAGTAGTTAACATCGGGAAAAATCTGGTCAAATGAGTGGAAGCAATAAGAACAGCTTTGTATCCAGCAACAGTTGCTTGGGATGAAAGAACGTCCATTGACTGAGCGCGAGTGATACGAGCGATCGCATCTAAACTCAATACTGTAATATTTTGAGCAGCAAGCTTTTTGATAACCTGAGGATTAACTGCAGGTTGGAACATTCCTAAATAGAAAGCTCCTTTTTTGATCTTAGATAAACTTGCTCCATCCGCTAAGTGAATGCTCACTATTAGGTCGGATTTTTTCAGAACGTCCGCGCGAGATTGAATCGTCGCTCCGGCTTTTTTATAATCTTCGTCGGAGAAAAAAGATCCTTCTCCAGCGCCTTTCTCGATGATAACAGAAGCACCGATTTTTTTAAAGGCATCAACTACGTCCGGCGTGACCGCAACTCTAGTCTCTTCTTTAGCTTCTTTTAAAACTCCGATATTCATACAGCCTACTCGAAACTCAATTTTTCGGTTAAATTCCCTTATAGGGGAAAAGTAGGTCCAGATTTTCTCGGCGAACGATTAATCCAAGTGATTTTTGAAATAATCGACCGTTTTCCTGATTCCTTCTAATAAAGGAACCTTAGGTTCATAACCCAGTTTTTGTCTAGCTAAAGTCAGATCTGGCTTTCTGCGGGCAGGATCGTCTTGAGGAAGAGTTTTATAAATGATCTTGGAAGAAGAGCCAGTCTCTTTTAAAACTAACTCTGCTAATTCTTTGACAGTAAACTCTCCATCATTCCCCAAGTTCACAGGTCCATTGAAGTCCTGAGTGTTCATCATTCTGATGATACCATCTACAAGATCATCTACATAACAGAAGGATCTGGTTTGAGAACCATCTCCATAAACTGTGATGTCTTTTCCTGCAAGTGCTTGGACCACAAAATTACTTACAACTCTTCCGTCGTCAGGAAGCATACGAGGTCCATAAGTGTTGAAGATACGAATGACTCTTATGTCCACTTTATGATTTCTGTGATAATCGAAACAAAGAGTTTCAGCTACCCTCTTTCCTTCGTCGTAACAACTTCTGATACCGATTGGATTTACATTTCCCCAATACGTTTCTTTTTGAGGATGTTCGATCGGATTTCCATAAACTTCGCTGGTAGAAGCTTGTAAGATCCTTGCTTTTACTCTTTTAGCAAGTCCCAACATATTCGTGGTTCCGAGAACATTGGTCTTTATAGTTTTGATTGCGTTGGATTGATAATGGATTGGGCTCGCTGGACAAGCGAAGTTATAGATTTGATCTACTTCGAGTCGGATCGGCTCAGTGATATCATGACGTATTAGTTCGAAGCGAGGATTGGAGAGAAGTTTTTCAACATTCTTCTTTCTTCCGGTGTGAAAGTTATCTACGCAGATAACTTCGTTACCTTCTTGTATCAATCTTTCACATAAATGAGATCCGATAAATCCGGCTCCGCCGGTCACTAGCACTCTATTAGCCATCAATTCTCTCTATATCCATAAATTCCGGTGGAAGAGGTTTACCATTCAGATCCAAACCTCTGCTTAAAAACCATTCCAATACTTCTGGAGTTACTTCTCCAGGAAATGGATTGTCTAAACCTAGTACCGGCCCTTCATCAAATCCAGGAGTCTCATCCGGAACCGGACGAGGAGCTACTGCTCTCTTCAATGAAAAGAATATGATGGATACGCTAAAAAAGGACCAGAGCAGAGCAATCAAATATCCCAAGAACAAAACCGATTTCGGAACAGTTCCACCTGGAGAAGTCCCAGTTGCCCAGTATGCTAAGATACCTGCATCAGTGTTTTGAACATTTTCAGTAAAATCTAAAAGATCATAAAGGCTATATAAACTTACGCTAGTCCCTAAAAACACAGTGATCAATCTATCCCAACCAAATGGAAGGAACGAAGAGACTAAAAGGAAAATCCCCCAAAGCAAACCTGTTCTTTGAGCAAGTCCTCCGGAAGAAGTGTACTTTAAAGTGAGTAATAAAACGGCGCCTCCCAAAAGTAACAAAGTGGGACGGACCAGATTTCCTTTGAATCCTCTGTTGATCAGAAATCCTCCGACCAAACAAGAACCCAAATAACCTGCAGAGACTACGAATATAAAAGGACTTTTACCAGATGTAGGAGATGCAACAGTTTGCCCTGCTTCGTCACCGTTCAATTCTATCATTTGAACAGAACCACCGGAGATCAAAGTTGCGATCGCGTGCCCTGCTTCATGAATAAAAACCACGAAGTCTTTTAGATAAGAAACCCATCCATGATTCCAATAGGAAAGAAGAGTCACTATGATCGCGAGTAAGAGTGCAAGCCTTAGGAAACGATTCTCCATTCTAGAATCAATATCGGCTTTTTACGATTTAATCTGTTTTAAAATGGCTCAAAATTCCGCCAAATTTTTGGGAATGTTCCAAAGTATCTTTTACCGAATGTCTAATATTTTCTGAAGTAGCAGCTATGTCTTCTGCTGATTTGGAGATAGCACTCATAGAATCTGAAATTTCACCTGCGGAAAGTTTTTGCTGTTCAGAAGTTCCAGCCATCATCTTTCCTAAAACTAAAACCTGATCAGAACTGCTGCGAATTTCTCCGAGTCGTTTAGATTGTTCTAATAAAAGGCTTTTTACTTTGGATGCAGAATTATGAACTTCTTCAATATAGTTCTGAAGATTTTCAAATACATCTACAGATTGTCCTACTTTCAGAGCGCCTTCTTCCACTGAGTTAGATGTGCTTTTTACAAGATGAGTAATGTCTTTGATACTAGACTTAGTTTGTTCTGCAAGTTTTGAGATCTCATCTGCAACAACTGAAAATCCTTTTCCTGCTGCTCCAGCTCTTGCAGATTCTATCGACGCGTTTAGAGCGAGCATATTTGTTCTTTCTGAAATACTTGTGATGATGCCTACTATCTTGTTGATCTCATTTGAATAAGAACGTATCTGCTCCATAGATTGGATTGCTTCATTAAAGATCTGCTTTGCTTGGTCAGCTTTGTTTGCTACATTCCCAGCTTGAGACTCCAAGTTTTGCATGGACTCAGAAGTTTTTCCCAAAGACATATCTATGGACCCAATACTATCATTTACATTGGATAAACTTCTGGTTTGCTCACTGATCGTTAATACGATCTCATCGATTGTTTTTGAAAGTTCATGAGAAGCAGCTGCAGTTTCTTGAACAGCATGTGCCTGTTTTTGGGAAACTCTTTCGAAAGAACCTACTGATTGAAATAATTCTTCATATAGTTTTAAGTTTCTCTGGTAGTTCTCTTTCATTTGTACCAAAAGTCCCCAAAGACTGATGGTCATACATCTAAAGTTAGAATAAATTTTGTCAGCGTCTTCTATCCCTTCTTTCCTTGGAAATTCGGAAGCAAGATTTCCATTTACTACCTTGCCTACGATTTCTAAGGTCTCAGACATTTTCTTTTTCAGTTTATGGATAGTTCTCAAACAAAGTGTAAATCCAAGAACCACTGCAAGAAAGGTTATGGTGGAAGCGACAGGATCTGTTAAAAATAATTTCATCCCTAAGTAAGAAGAAGGAATGAATATACATGCGAATGTGAAGGTCACAAGACCAAGATATCCGAATTTCACTCGGATCGAATTTATAAATGAGAAGAAGGTCCTAAAGAGCCTTGTTTCTCCGTTCATTCTCGCAAAAAGTTTTTCTGCCTTTTCTATTTGTTGCCTGTTTGCCTTTTTACGAACAGACATATAACCGATGATCACTCCGTTTTCAAGAACAGGAGTAACAGTCGCATCCACCCAATAATGGTCTCCATTCTTTGCGCGGTTTTTAACAATCGCATTCCAAGGGCGGCCGGATTGAACAGTGCCCCAAAGATCTTCATAAACTGCAGGAGGTATATCGGGATGGCGGACAATATTATGAGGTTGGCCCAGCATCTCCTCTTCTGAAAAACCACTTACATCCGCAAAGTCCTGGGAAACGTAAGTGATCTTTCCTTTAGAGTCAGTTCTGGAGATGATTACCGCCGATTCAGCGAATTGAATTTCTCGGCCAGTGATCGGTAGGTTCTTTCTCATATTTTCAGTAATTTTATGAAGTCAAGATTGGTATAGCGAATTTAGGAAACTCGCTTCTTGATTTTAGCAAACAAGAATTTGAATGAGAAATAATCTGTAAAATATACTCTTAAACAATAATACTTTCGGTTTATTTTATAGAAGAATGTATTTTAAAACCGACCGCACTCCTACTTTATAAAAACGAGATATGCTTGGATACATCCAGCAATGCCACCAAGGAAAGCACCTAAACTGATTAAGGTGGCTTCATCTTCTTTAAAGACAGAATGTAAGAGATGTTCGAATTCTTCGGGAGGAAGTACGCTTAAATTATCAAAGACCAATTTTTCGATCTCCAATCTTTCTTCGATATAGTCCTTCATTTTGTCTGCAGTCTCAGGAACGAGCTCCAAAATAGAATTCGCAATCTTCTCCTTTAGCTCTTCTAACTTTTTAGAACCTAATATTAAGGAAGCATAAGGAATTTTTTTCTTTAACTTTTCTTCCATTAATTCCTTGGATTTGGAAAGAAGTTCTGTGATGATCAGATCTCCTCCTTTCCCTTTAAAGATGACACCTATCAAACTTTCAGGGTTTAAAATTTTAGAAGCTACTACAGATGCAAATTCTCTGGAAACATCTATCTGTCTTTTTAGGAAAAGACCTTGGTACTTGAAAAATAGAAAGTTCTTAGGCTGCAAAGGGGAGAAGATCATAAGGATCGCTAGCCAATTAGTGATATAACCTACAAAAATCCCCATCAGTGGCATGGTCCACCATTGGTTCAAATACGCGATGAACAAGACTTGGACACAACCGATCAGAAAACCAAAATAGATCCCAGAACGAACTATAAATCTAAACTCTGGTCCTCCACATCTTCTGAAAATTTCAGAAAGAATATTTGCATTTTCTCCCGAAAGGGATTCTTTGATTAAATCACCAATCCCTAATATACTTTCCAAATCTTTACCGAAAGAAGTGTAGATCTCTTGTATCTTTTTTGGAATATCTTCTCTGATCTCTTTTTCTAAAATTTGTTTCGCTTCTTCTGGGACCATCTTCCAGATAACAGGATTATCTGCGAAAAATATATCTTTGACTATTGAGGAAGATTTTTCTCCAATCCTATCTCGGATCAGATCTGAAATTTGCACCGGATCTATCTTTTTATAAAGATCATAAGGCCTAATCAATCTCTCCATCATCACATCTGAAATGAGGCCAGCCATTTTTTTAGAATGCCTTGGAATGATTCCCTGCCAGCCTAAAATTCTCCAACCTCTAAACTTAACAGGATAGAAGATCATTTGCACTGCTATATAGTTTGTGATCCAACCTACAAAGGAGCAGGTCACCAAAATCGAAATGATCTCGATCGTAGAGCCGTGAATTGGATCGAAAGATTGCATCGGGCCGAGTTTCATAGGTCCGAAAATTCGATTCAAGAAAAATTCAACACTTAATATACTTGTAAAATCGTATCAGCAAATGGGCTCCAGGGTTTCTTTTTTCATTTCTCTCTCTATTCATGCGGCCCTATTTTTATCTTATTATTTGATCCGAAATCTAGGTCCTGAAAATTTTTCAGAACAGATCAAACTAAGCCTCAGCAAAGGCCAAATCCCAAGTTTACATTTTTCGCTTCCTAAAAGTTTGGGAGAAGGACCAGATGCTTCTTCCAATTCAGGCCTGGCGGGAACTCCTGAAGCAGAGATAGAAAGATTTAAAAACGAGATCCATTTTCCTCCAGAAGCATTGGAACAAAGACTAGAATCTGATTGTTCTTGGGAAGTGGTGATTGGTTCTAATGGAGCAGCTAAAAAAGTCACTACTATCAAACCTTGCAAATATAAGGTTTTCGAAACTCAGTTTAGAAGATCAGTTTCTAGCTGGAAATTTCAACTGCCTGAAGGAAATATAATAATTATTCCGGTATCCTTTCGTATTGAATCTGATGAGTGAATCTTCTAAATCGTGGTATGCAGTTTATACCAATTCTAGGGCAGAGAAGAAGTTAGCACTAGAACTTTCCAAAAAAGGAATAACCCAATACTTGCCGATTATTTCGACCAAAAAAAAATGGTCTGATCGGATCAAAATGATCCTGTTACCTGTTTTTCCTTCTTATGTATTCGTAAAAATTGATATAAGAATAGAAAAACTAAAAGTCCTGGAAACTCCAGGAGCAGTAAAGTTTATCTCTATTGGGGAAATTCCTTTCGTAATTGATGAGGAAGATATTGATGCTATCCGCCAACTCGTAACTGAGTATCCGGATAAGATCAAGATCGAAAGAGAGAATATGCTAGCTCCAGGTAAAAAGGTACTTATTAAAAATGGTCCTTTTAAAAACATTAGAGCTAGAGTCATCCGAAAAGGAAGTAAATCGTCTATTCTTGTTTCCCTTTCTGGAATGGATACTACAGTATCTTTGGAATTGGATTCTGAGTTATTAGAAACGGACGAGGAGAGTTAGAAATGGGAAATACATTAGATAAAGTTAAAAAAGCTTTGGACATAGAGATCGAAGCAATCCTCCATTTTAGAGAAAACCTAGATCCAAATATAGAAAAAGCAGTCGAACTCATCTTCCAATCCAAAGGAAAAGTGATCGTAACCGGCGTAGGAAAATCAGGAGACGTTGGTAAAAAGATCGCATCCACTTTATCTTCTACAGGAACTCCTTCGTATTTTCTTCATCCATCTGATGCGGCTCATGGCGATGCTGGAATTTTAGCCCAAGGTGATGTGGTCATCGCAATCGGTAAGAGCGGAGAAAGTGAAGAATTACTTAACCTTCTTCCTACCATAAAAAGTATTGGAGCCAAATTAGTAGGTTTAACTGCAAATCCCCAATCTAGATTGGCATTGGACTGCGATATTGTAATCTTAACTCCAGTACTAAAAGAAGCATGTCCTTTGGAACTGGCGCCAACATCCAGCACTACAATCGCATTGATGTTGGGAGATGCGATAGCAATGGCATTAATGGAACTTAGAAATTTCCAAAAAGAAGATTTTGCATTATACCATCCTGCAGGAAGGCTCGGAAAAAGATTGTCCCTGAAAGTGGACGATGTGATGAGAAAGGGAGACAAACTGGCAAAAGTAAGTTCTGATGCAAGCTTAGAAGAAGTTCTTTCCGAGATCACAAAAAAACTCGTGGGTGCAACAGGTGTCGTGGACCCGAGCGGAAAACTGATCGGATTCGTGACCGACTATGATATTAGAAAATTATTAAATGATGGAAAATTAGATAAGTCCATCAAGGCAAAAGATTTAATGAACTCTAAACCTACTGTATTCGAAAGTGGGATCATGGCTTACGATGTTTTACAATCTATGGAAAGAAGGGAAAAACCTATCTCTGTAGCTCCAATTATTTCTAAAGATGGGGCATTATTGGGGATCGTTTCTATTCACGATCTATTACAGAAAGGACTCTGATTTTCCATGAGCGACAACTCTCAAAAAATAAGGGTCATTCTTACATTGAACGAAGAGGAGTTTTTTGGTTTAGATTCTCTGCCTAAAGCCGATTTTTTAGAGATACGTTTAGACCAATTTCGTTCCGACAAAGATGCTCCAGAAAAGATCTTACAAAAAATAAAAGATCTAAATGCTGCTTGTGTATTCACTTATAGACAACCAGAAGATTCCAGCCTAAAAAGTTTAGGAGTCTGGGATATAGAAAATATCGCACCTTTACTTTCCGGATTAGAATCAGGAAAACATTATATAGATCTTGAATTAGATAAGGACAATCCCGTATTTAACGGAATAGACGAGGATCGATTTGGGATCATCCGATCTGTTCATAGTTTTTCAGGAATTCCAGATTACGAAGAATTACTCTTTTTCTTAAGACCAGTCACGGAAGAAGTTTTAGCAACTGTTAAGTCTGAACTCCCTTTCCAAAGGATTTTTAAAATTGCTGCGCTTCCAAAGAACGAGCAGGAATCGCAGGAATTCCAAGAGTATTCTATTAAACTTTCTAAACTATGCGCTAAACAAAATATTCCAATTGGTTTCTGCGGAATACTCATGGGAGAATCTGGAAAAGAATTCAGGATCTTTCCTGAAAAGATAGGATCTCAATTTACTTATTGTTGTTTGGGAGAACCGAAAGCTCCCGGGCAAGTTGATTTGGAAACTTTATTATCTAAAAGAAAATAAACGACTAGTCCCTATCTTGGGAATCATCGTCTTCTTTATCATCTTCAGATTTTTTATGATCTCTGGTTCCAGCACGAGTTTCCAGAAAATTCTTAAAACTTTCGTCTGATCTAAATTTTTTGAATGTTTTATCTTTTTCTGCGGATGACCAATAGGAAGATTTGATATTTCCGGATTTTTTAATATAGGACATTGTCTTGTCTTGATCATTCTTCTCTGCGTAACATTTTGCTAAGAGATAATAGGCTCCAGCGGAATCTTCTACCTTTTCTAAATGAGCAATTGCTTTGTCTACGGAACCTGTATATAAATAGGTTTTACCTAAATAGAAATTATATTCTCTGATCTCTTCTTCGTCAGGTTGGACTGCATGAAAATATTTAAGAGCTTTTTCGTAGTTTCCGTTGTTTGTATAATATCTAGCGAGTTTTAAGATACCGTCATAATATACATCCGGAAGTTCTTTCAGTTCCGGATTTTCTTTTTCGATAGCGGCACCGATCTCTTTCAGAAGATCATAACCTTCTTCTTTTTTGCCGATCTGTATTTTGCAGAGGCCGATATACATTCGGATCTCTCTGGTTTTTTCCCCGTATTCGAGTGCTTTTTCGGCAGTTTTAATCGCACTATCACAATCCTTTTGCTGCCATTTAATTTTGGTCAGACCGATCAAAGGAAGAACCGTATGCTTATTTGCGTGTGCCTTTCTATAATACTTAGATGCTTCTTCGAAATTTTTCTTTTTATGATAAGCGGCCGCTTGCGTAAGATGTGTATAATAGAGTAATTTTTCTCTTTCAGAAGAGATCTTAGGTTCAATACGATTCAGAACAACGAGTGCATCGTCGTAATTTCCGACACGCACAAGAAGAGCCCCATATTTATAACCGTACTCCACATTCTCCGGTTCATTTTTGACTAATCCGGAAAGAATAGATTCGGATTTAGCAAATTCTTTTTCATTATAATAAGCTAATGCAAGTCTCCATAGGATCTCTTTATTGTTTGGTTCTTGTTTTAATTTTTTCTCGAGACTGGAAACACTTTCCTGTTCAGTTTCTTCTTCATGATAAACAGGTTTACGAGATCCCCCGGAAGAATATCTCTCTTCTGCGGCAGCTCTGATCTTTTGGATATGAGAAAGGTCAGGATCGATCTTCAATAATCGACTGGAATAAGAGAGAACTTCTCCATAATCTCTTTGGTAATTATGATAAAGAATGATCTTTGTAAGAGAGTTTACCAGATCCTTTTTAGGAAGATTTAAACTGACAGCTTTCTTGAAAGCTTGGATGGATTTAGTATAATCTTTTCTGCTCTCATAGATATAACCCATGTACATCCAAGCTTCGCCGGAAGAAGGGTTTCCATCATTATACTTTTGGAATTGTTTGAGAGCCTCTGTGTAGTCTTTTCTGGAATAAGCTTTTTTACCTTCTTTCATGTCTGCGAAGACAGAATTGGAAGAGAAGAATATACAAAAGCAAATCAGCAGAGAAAAGAAGGACTTACCCATACTAGTAAGACCTACATTTTCCCTCCGAATACTACAAAAGAAGGAAGGCATTTATCCAATTTTGGAAGAGAACGCCACGAATAAAGTGGAATTCTCGCCTTCCTAAAGGAATTATTTATTTCCTAAAACCTCTGCCTTTCTTTGAGCCAAGGCTCTTGCAGCTCTAAGATTCACGCTCATGGTCGTAATTTGAGGATTTACCGATAATCCTGTAGGATAAACGGAAGCATCCATTACAAAAATATTCTTATGACCATAGAGTTGGAAATCCATATCCACTGCACCTAAGTCGGCTGATTTAGCTGCTTGGATAGAACCATGAGGGTGAGCAGAACCAATTGCGATCTTTCCTGGCTCGATACTCTTATCCAAGATCCAATCAAACTTAGAATTTTTATCCACAGGGATTGGATCTTGTACATCAGGGAATGGGAATATGATCGCCTTCGCACCCGCAGCAACTTGCACTTCTGCGAGAGATTTCAAACCTTTGAGTAAATTTTTACCGTCGGTAGGAGTAATCTCGAAATAAACTTTTCTTCTTCCCAAGGACCATTTTACAGAAGCATTCGCCTCGCCATCAGCACCATCACGCACTAGCACAATACCTGCGCTCATGTTCGGATACTTCTTCATAGCATCGAATTGTCTCTGTCCATAAAAAGGAATCAGTGAACTCGCTAAGGTAGGACGGAATGGCGCAACTTCTAACCAATAGCCATAACCTGTATTATCTTGGTTATGACCATCTTTGATAACTGCAGATTGAGGAGGTCCAGAGAACATATTGATCGTCTCATCAAAGATCGCAAAGTTCGTGCTTGTAGGATGGACTTTTAAATTTCTTCCCACCCAGTCATTTCCGAGTCCGGATCTTTGCAGTAGTGCAGGACCTTCGATAGCGCCTGCGCTTACGATCACTACTGGAGCTTCGATCACTACTTTTTCCAGAATATTGCTCGGAGCTTTTTCATAAGGATCGGGAGTGAATTCTGCAACTACAGTTTTAATATCGCCGTCTTGGATGTATTGTGCTCTCATATTAGAGATTACAGTCGCACCTGCTTCTATCGCATCTGGGATCCAAGTTAAGAATGCGGATTGTTTTGCATTAATAGGACATCCCAAACCACAACGGCCGAGACCAATACAGCCTCTATTATTATTCTTTAATACTTCCGGATGCAGACCTAATACCTTTCCACCTTTCATTAAGGTGCCATTGTTTGCATTGATCAGATTTGGCGGAACTTCGTGGACACCAATCCTTTCGTGGACTTCTGAAATATAAGAGTCCATTTCCTGTCTTCCATAACCTTTCCAACCGAAACGGGAATCCCATTCGTTAGTCACGTAATCAGGAGGATAAAGAGAAGTTTGCCAGTTTACAGTGGTTGAACCACCTACTGTTCTTCCTTGTAGGATAGAAAGAGTTTGCTCTTCTGCGATGATAAACCCTGCGTCTCTATATAATCTTGCTTGGGAAAGAAATTCATCTCCAGTGAATTTTGCAGGAGTAAAATATCCGCCTTCTTCGATCAGGACTACTTTCCAGCCTGCTTTTGCGAGAGTGGCAGCGACTACTGCTCCTCCAGCTCCGGAACCTATGATAACAGCTTCTGCTTGTAATTTCCAAACTCCGTCTTTGATACCTTTTTCTTTGATCAAAGATTCATGTTTTTCCGGAGTGATGATCTCAGAATTTGCGTTAGGAATTCCGCCCATAGTTCTTAACCTTTATATCCCACTAGTTCGTTATAATCTCTTTCCATTGAAACTAAGAAGAAGGACAACTGGCGCATGATATTATAAGCGCCTCTTTTCAAAGATAAGGAAGAGTTTTTCCAGGAAAGAAGTCGTTTCTCTCTATCTTCTTTGGAAAGCCCCACCATAGAGGTGAAAGAAAAATCCAAAGCGAGAGAAACAAGAGAAGAGCCAGGCAAGAATGCCAATAATTTCAAGACGGACTCTGTATCGATAGGATATGGATGACCATAGATATACTTATCCGCAGCCACTCCCAAGTCGAATCCTTGGATTGGATTTCCTACCAGGAAAACTTCTTCCAATGATTTGAAGGCGAGATATTCAGAATCACTCAATCCATGCAATTTAGGAATTGATCCAGGTTTGCAGGAAGCTTGAGGAACTAGGATAGCCGAGATGGCCGCCGTTTTGAGCAAAAATTTTAGAAAGCGACTACGAGAAACTTTCTCATCCAGAAACGATTCCAATTCTAACTCCTAAACTTTGTTCGAAATAACAAAGTTTGCCGTAACGAATGTTCTGGAATATGTTCGACTTTGTCTATCCTTTCTTTTGGAATTTTTTCATCTTCACGTAAATTTTGATTTCTTCAAAATCAATTCTATCTAATTCAACAGGGAATGTTTCACCTAATGAATATTGTTTGGTATATTTTTTAGAATAGAATGTGAAGTCTGTCTCTGCTTGTAACTCACCTTCGTCTGTGAATTCTATTGCAGGGATGATTGCTTCCACTGGAGGATTATTCAATTCCACAAATGCAACTGCTGCTTTAAATCCTACAAGAGTTGCGGTAAATTCTTTGATTCCTGTTTTCTCTAAGAACCTACAAGCCTTGAGTTTATAATAATCCCTTTCAGAATCAGTTGCCTTTCTTTCTTCGTGAGAAGTATGAAGACCCATTATTTTGATATCTTCCTCGGAATATGGCTCTTGTTCAGAGAGTAGGATACTTTCTAAAACTCTATGACAAACCAAGTCAGGATAACGACGGATTGGAGAAGTGAAATGACAATAGTCTGTGAAACCTAATCCCCAATGCCCCAGATATTCTCCCGAATAATAGGCCTGCATAAAACTTCTCAAAAGAGAAATATTGAACAAACGCTCTGAAGGACTTCCTTCAATCACTTGTAGAACGTGTCGAATGGACTCGTAGTTTGTGTCTTGCAGCTGAGCATTAACTCCATTCAAGCTTAAGAATGAATTCAACATCTCCAGTTTTTCTACATCCATTGGTTCATGGACACGATACAGAGTAGGTCTTTCTTTTTTGCGAATATACTCTGCTACTTTTATATTTGCAGAGAGCATAAATTCTTCGATCAAAATATGCGCCTGAAGTCTATCCACAGGTTTGATCTCTACTACATTATGCTCTGAGTCTGTGATTACTTTATTCTCTTTCAGATTTAGATCTACTCTTCCAGAGTTAAGTCTTCTCTTTCTGAGAATATCTGCAAATTTCATCATCTGGAAAATCCAATTCTTAGGATCTCCAGATTTGATCTCTTCTTCTGCTCGATTATATGTATATCTTTCTTCTACTTTGATTATGGATTTATAAAACTTAGCATGGAAGATTGTCCCGCTCCAGTCTGCTTCCATCTCTACTGTGAATGCCAGTCGATTCTTCTTAGCTACGAGACTACAAAGATTTTCAGAAAGTTCAGGTGGAAGCATAGGAACAACTCTACTTCCCAAATAAACAGAAGTAGCTCTTGCGTAAGCCTCTATATCCAGATCAGAACCAGGTTGTACATAATGAGAAACGTCTGCGATATGAACGTAAAATCGGATCTTCTTCCCTTCATCTATAAAGGAAATTGCATCGTCAAAATCCTTGGAATATTCTCCATCTATCGTGATGGATTTGAGTTCTCTCAAGTCCACTCTGGAGTTCCAATTGTCGACAGTGGATTCATCCACTTCATCTGGAAGTTTTTCCAATTTTACTTCTTCCGGATAGAGGATCGTATAATTGTACTTCATAAGCATTCTCATCAGATCAGTGTCTTCTTTGGTATCCGATTCAAAACGAACAAAGTGAGCTTCGTATAGATTTTTTTCGTGATCAGAATCCTGCTTTAAGGTAACGATCAAAACATCTCCGATATTGATCTCATCTTGCAGATCTTGGAGTAATGTTTTGCGGGGAAGGAAACCTTCTTTCAAATCTCCTTCCATATCTAAGAAGGTCCCGACTATAAATTTATAATCCTTCTCAGTGACCTTCATTCTATAAAGTTCACGACCTCTGCGTAGAACAGAGACAACTTCTCCTTCTAACTTTCCTTTGCGGCCGATACCTGTAGGAAGAATTTCTACAAGATCACCTTGTATTGCAGAAGAAGTGTACTGACCTGGAACGAATACCTCGGTTCCTGTAGTCAGCTTTACGAAACCATCTCCCTTTTTACTTAAAGAGATAGTTCCGCTTAAAGTTTGGTTAGGACGAACGATGATATTCTTTTTTTGGATCTCAATCAGACCTTCTTTTTCGAAGAATATTAAAACTTCTTCCGCAGAACGTTTTTGTTCTTGGGCTTCCCATTTTTCTCTTCTAAAACCTTTTTTCTGTCCTGCATGAGCAATGAACTTAGAGTAAATCTCTTGCATAGAGAGAACCTTTCCAGCGTTAGAACGGAAAAATTTTAGAAGTTTTCTGCCAGGTTCATTTTCTCTTTCCCAATCATGACTTCCTGATTTTCTATCATAGAACTTGGGCTTTGGTGCTGGAACATGTGATTCCGGTTTGGATTCTTTCTTAAACTTAGGAGCCTTAAATTCTTTTTCTTTTTTAGGCGGAGAAGAAGGTGGTGGAGGCGGATCGAATTTCTTATCTTTATGATCTCGCGGAGCTTTTTTTTCGACCGGAAAGATTTCGGACTCGGTGGAGCGGGAAGACTTATGATCTTTTTTCTTTTTAGCAACCTTCTCCTTTGCTTCTCTGAGTTTTTTTCTTAAATCATTATCTTTCGATTCTTTTGGAACAGATCGTGTAGATCCTTTGATCTTTTCAATATTCTCTTTGGTTTTCTTCTTTGTTTGTATTTGTTTAACCATTTTCTTTTTTTGTGTCATGTATAATATACCTTAGGCTTATCATCAGCGTAAGTTCCTCTCAGATAATTCGGAACCAAATGCAAATACGAATGATCTTCTGGTTTTGCTAATGCCTTTTTGATCTCGCTGGACTTCTCTAATATAATCGCTTCCGACGAGGGAAGATTTTCTTTCATATTTGTTCCCGCAAAAAATTCGGGAGAGTCACTGAACTTAATTCCAGTAAGATAAGAGCCTATCCTATCTTCCGGGATGGTTTCCGGAATCAAATCCGGAGCAATGTCTATTGTTCCCCAATAACCTCTGGAGTCTCTTAGACCGAAATATACTTTTCCTTGTTTCGCTTCTATTCCTACACAAACGGGAGATTCTGATTCCGCATAATATTGGCAGGAGTACAATTCTAAACTATCAATTCCCAAAACCGGAATATTCCAGATCTGTGAAAAATTCCGAGCAGTCGCCACCGATATCCTGATCCCAGTAAAAGACCCAGGGCCAGTAGTAGTTACTATTATATCAGGTTTTTCCCAATTAGAAACCTTCAAACAATTAGAAATTTCTTTAATAAGCAAGAGAGAAGATTCTCTATTATGCAATTCTCTATGTTCGGAAAGTTTTTCTAATTTGCCATTTTCCGTTTTAAGATAACAGCCTACTAAGATCCAAGTGTTGGTAGCATCGAAGAATAATATTTTTGTCATAGTATTTTCTCCGAGCTTAAGAAGGACTCGATCTCTAAATCGGACCTTCTCCATTCTTCTCCCAAAAACTCAATCTGTAGATTACGAGTGTCTTCGTCTGCTTCTGCCAAATCGATCTTGATACGGAACTTTCTGTCTTTAAATTCAGGCTCTGCTTTTTCCCACCATTCTATTAGCGAAATCCCTTTACCGTTCCAATATTCTTCAAATCCAAGATCTGGAATTTCTTCCGAAGAACCAATTCTATACAGATCGAAATGAAAGATCTCTAACGGATCTTCCGATTTGTTTTGGATTTGAGGAAACGGATACTCATTCATCAAAGTATAAGTAGGAGAATTTACAAATAGTTTGGATTTATCCAATCCAGGTTTTAATTCATCCAATAAAGCTTTTACAAGTTTAGAAACGAAAGTGGTTTTGCCTGAGCCCATTTTTCCGGAAAGAAGAAGCAGGGGAAACTTTCCTTCTTTCCAGACTGCCGCAAGGATCCCTGCAAGTTTTGAGACAGGGATATCTATAGAATCTAAGGTAAGATTTTCGAACCGTCCTAACATTCTATTTCTTAAAATAACTCTAAGACCTCTGCCTTTGGAAATCTATAGATGGAATTACAGAATTCGCAGGTTACTTCGATCTGTCCTTGCTCTTCTGCAATATCCATTGCTTCTTCTTTTCCTAAATTTTGGATCAGTTCTTTGATCTTCTCTTCGGAACAATCACATCTATATTCAGGTCTTCCGGTTGCCAAAATCTCGAATTTTGTATTCCAAGAAGATTGCAAAATTTCTAATGCCTGAGAAACAGTTCCTTCGTAAACTTTGGATTTTTCCTCTTCTAGTTTGCCGGCTAATTCTCTAACTGCATCTATATGTTCCGGTCTTGCTTCCGGCAATGCTTGTAAAAATAAACCTTTGATCCTCCAATGCAAACCTTCTAATTTAATATAAGCTACTAAGAAAGAAGGGACTTGCTCAGAGTCTCTTAAATAGTTTTCAATATTTGTTTCGAAACTTTGGTTTCTAAAAGGAACTATGGATTGATAAATACATTCTCCGTCTTTCCAACGGAATACTTTTAAAATTCCTAAATTTTCCTCAGAGATCTGTCCAGATTCTATATCTTCTTCCGGGCGATGTCTTAAGGTTGCTTTTAGTCTTCCGTCACGAGTACTATAAGCTAAAACTGAGTGTATCTCAGTATCATCATAAAAGCGGATTTGAACACTTACCTTTGTATCATCTTTTACTAGATCTGCTAAGAAGAATGCGGCAAGCATTGTCCTTGCCAGAAGTTCCGTACCTGCGTCATCGAAACCATGTAAGTTAGATGCTGCGGTTACTGCGTAAGAAATTTCGGCTGAGGAAAAACGAAAGTGAACGTCGGGAAGAATCCCATAATGGTATATGTCGTGATTTTCCATGTAATGTTTGGATTCCCGACCTTGTAGGACGAGGTTCTAATCTATTCTCCCTGAATCGTATCGAAAAGACAGTATTTTTTCCGAATTTCGATGGGATTTAAAGGTTTTCTTTCTGGAAAGATCTTCCCTCAAGAGAATCATCGTCTCTACCTTTTTAACATGCGAGGACCGAATGATTTTCGGAGCTGATTATTATCCTGAACAATGGACTCCCAAAGATTGGGAGGAAGACATTCGGATCATGAAGGACATGGGACTGACCAGAGTCCGTCTCGCAGAATTTTCCTGGGCATTAGTCGAACCTAAAGAAGGTAAATTCGATTTTTCTTTTTGGAAGAAGATGTTGGATCTCTTTCATAAACATAAAATGGATGTGATCCTAGGAACTCCAACAGCAACATTCCCACCTTGGCTTGCTAAAAAATACCCTGATGTTCTCCAAGTGAGAGATGGGGTTTTAAGAAATATAGGAACAAGAAGACAGGCATGTTTTTCTTCTCCGAATTATAGAAAAGCAGTGATTCGGGTCGTGACTAAGATGGCCCAAACATTAGGAAATCATCCAGCTGTAATCGGTTGGCAGATAGACAATGAGATCGGTCACGAAGGGTCAGACATAGATCATTCAGAAACTTCTCTCAAAACATTTCGTCTTTGGTTGAAATCAAAATATAAAACGATCCAAAATCTAAATGATACTTGGGGAAATATTTTTTGGGGAGTGATGTTCAACGATTGGAATGAGATCCCTCTTCCAGGTCCTCATGTGAGTGCAGGATTTAATCCTTCTATGATCCAAGACTTTTACAGATTCCATTCAGATACGATTGTGGACTTTGTAAAATTGCAGTCTGATATTGTTAGAAAGTTTTCTCCTAACAGAAAGCTGACTACGAATTTATATCCTAGTCCTTTTCTTCCTGTGATTGATATGAGCGAATTATTCACTCATTTAGATTACGTTTCTTGGGATAATTATCCTACCTGGGGAGACCAAGAAGAACCTTTCCCTCATCCATTTATCTCAGCGATGCATCAGTACAATCGAGGATTGAAAGATCTTCCTTTCACCGTGATGGAACAAATTTCAGGATTCCAAGGACATGATACCTTAGGTTATCTTCCTGCTCCAGGTCAAATACAACTTTGGATGAAACAAGCAATCGTCCAAGGTGCAGAACAAATTGTATTTTTCAGATATAGAACTGCAAGATTCGGACAAGAACAACTTTGTTATGGAATTTTAGATCACGACAAATCACTGACTGATAGATACTTGGAATTGCAAAAAGGGATCTCTGAGATCTTACCTGAAGCCAAAGATTTTGCTTCGGAACATTTTCCTGCAGATGTAGCTGTTCTCCATGATATTGAGAATGCTAGGAATTTTAAACACCAACCTATCTCTGCCGGTTTAAAACATAGCCCTGTTCCATTTGCTCAAGTTGGCTACGATATTGAGATGGCGACTTGGTTTGCAGGTCTGAATATTCTAAATGTAAACACACATTTCTTACCTATCTCCAAAGCAGACTTTTCCAAGTATAAGGTTTTGGTACTTCCTCTCTATGCAATGGTAGATGATTCCATTGTTAAAAAAATGGAGCAATTCGTTAGAGAGGGAGGTGTTTTAGTTTTAGGATATAGATCAGGATTGAAGGACAAAAATTCCTGGATGTTAGATTCTCAGGTGCCTGGTCCATTCTCCGAAATGGCAGGGGTTAAAGTGAGAAAGTTTGAAGCAGTGGGAAATCGAAACGTTAAGTTCCGATTCAGGGTTTTACCGGGAACCTGCTCCAAAATTTGTGAGATCTTAGAACCTACTACGGCCAAGGTTTGGGCAAGATATTCTGATAATAAGAAATTTTATAAAGGAAAACCTGTCATAACTTGTAATCGATTCGGAAAAGGATCTGTCGTATACGTTGGAGCGAGTCTGAGTCCGATCTCGTTTATGTTATTATATAGAAGAACCTTAAAAATGGCAGGCATTCCTTTTACTTTTTACGGCCCATCAGTGGAGCGTACTTTTAGAAAAGGAAAGTCCAAAAACTACGAAATTTTTATCAATCATTCCGGTAAGAAGGCTCTTGCCGGTTTCAAGCTACTCAAACCATTTGAGGTGAGGATCCTGCCTAAAACGAAAAAATGAAGCTAAGTGAAGTTAAAGAATTAAATAGACTCTTACGAAATAATTCGAATGGGAGAAATAAGACGAATTCCATTTATGTGGATAATCTTCATACTTCCTTCGTTGAATTCGAAGAAAAATTTATTCTACCTTCTACTTCTGTTTTCGAAATAGAGTTTAGCGCTGCAGAAGATTTTCTCAAATCTATTCTGCAATATGCTCCTGAGTTAGTTGCAGATTCTCTTGTTCTTCCTGAACCCAGACCTAAAAGAGATATTGATCGTTTATTTCTGATCAAACCGTTTTACACAGAAGGAGAAGTCTTCAGAGAAAATTCTCCAGAAGTATGGAGAGAGAAACTTCCCCCATTTGCAATCGTTACCAGTTTTCACCTGATGCATCTTGGTGGAGCTCCCAAGGAAGATATATATGCACAAGCTTCTCAAGGAAAAACTATGTCCGTTTACACCAAGAGAGCTTACTTCACCGTTCGCGTAGTTCCCTTAGATTCACTTACAATTTTGGAAGGAGCAATCATAGATTTTACCGCTAAAAGATACCAAGAATCGGATTTTATGGTTCAAATTTCAAGAGAACCTGGCGAAGGGATTCGACATACATATTTCGGGATCTTTGAAGAGATCGATTATTCTAAACAAGTCAATCTTATCCATGAGTCTCTCGGGATCACTCCTTCAGATTGGACTCTAGGAAAAATATTCGCTCCTTTAGCGGTGGAATACCTTACTTTAACGGCCAGGTTTCTGGATCCTTCTCTAGACAAGATCGCAAAGGATTTTAATTCGTTTCACCAAGTTGTTGATCTTTTGTTAAGACCAGGCAGCATGACCTTAGAAGAATCTGCCCGAAATTCATTCTTCGCTTGGCTCCGATCTCATAAATCAGAGAGGATTATTTCCCCCTCGGGGAACATGGCTTGGAAAATTTTACGGGTATAAAGGACATAAGCCCGAACATGGAATCCTTAGCACCTCCCATAGATTTCCCTCTTGAAGAAGTGAAGAAGAGAGTGAAATCAGTCCAATCCGTATCCGGGCTTATATTGGAATCCGCTCGTAAACTCCAAAAAGAGATCCGTGTTTTCGGGATCGTAAGTGACTCCGAAGAAAAAGACCGTATTCATAAAGCGGACGAATTGATGGGAAAATTCCTGATCGATTTTATCCGACAAAACTTTCCAAACGACTCAATCATCTCCGAAGATTATTTCAAACATGACGGAAGCAATTCTTTCCGTTGGGTTTTAGACCCTATCGACGGCTCTATGAACTTCGTAAGAGGAATCCCTCTTTATTGTGTGTCCGTTGGTTTAGAGCATAGAGAAACTCCAGTCGCTGGAGTTGTATTCGCACCTGAATTGGACACACGTTACTCTGCAATCTTAAGCCAAGGTGCATTCAAGAACGGACTCAGAATTGATGTCTCTAATACAGATGCACTTGCAAGATCTCTTTTGGTATCCAGCTTTCCTACAAACAGAAAGGAAATTTTGAACGAAGTTATCTCAGACATCACTGCATTTATCAGCTGCGGTAGATCCATGAGAAGGACAGGATCTTTTGTTTTAGATACTTGTTGGGTCGCAGAAGGTGTACTCGATGGGATCTGGGAGAAGGGTGTAAAACTCTGGGATACAGTAGCAAGCTCAGTGATCTTAACAGAAGCAGGCGGCAAACTTACTGACTTTCAAGGAAAACATTTCTTATCCGGCCAAGCAGAAGTAGTAGCTTCTAATGGAAGAATCCATAAGCAGATCATCGACATTCTTAGAAATGTTCGACTCTCCATCGGACGAAATTAAGAAGAAGGTACGGCGAGCGGAAACCTTCTCGCCGAAGCTAAACTTCTTACTGCTTCAAAAACTCTTCTAAAGATTTTATCTGAGCTTCAGTAAAATTAAACCGGGTCATCGCAGTACTTTGGCGTTTAGGAACATATCCAGGAGGATATTCTCCTCTCATTCTTGCTTCTAATAATTCATAAGAAGAATTTGCCACAGAAGGTCCAACAGCCCCATCCAGTTTTGGATTAGCATTATGACAAGCTAGACAGTTTGCCATATACAATCCTCTACCAGCTTCTGCTTCTGGAGAAAGAGGTTTAGATTCTTTACATAAAGAGAATGTTGCTGCGAAAATAGCTAAGAGTAGAAAGCTAAAAAAAGAAAGGCGGTGATTACCGCCCTTCTCGCTTCCACTCCGATTGATTTGGAATGGGTTCATTCAATATTCCTTAAGCAGTTAAAAGAACTTCCATCAGAACATAAGTAACTAAAGCAAAGATCACTCCGCTAGTAATTACTGCTTTTACGGTTTTGATTGGCTTAACAGTAGGTCCGTTTTGGTCTGCTCTTAAAGCATTTACTTCAAAGATCACAATCAAAAGTACCATAATTCCAAGGAAAACTCTTAACTTCTCTGGGCTATAGTTAATAGGAAGGTTACGAGCCGCTCCCATAGCAAATAACATTGGAATAGAGAAGAAAGTGTTAGTTCTAGAAGCTACGAAAGCGCGGTTTGCATTAGGAGCAGGATCCACAGTGGTCTCTCCTTTAGCTTTCGCGATCACAACTTTTTGATTCGGCCAGATAACGAACCAAACGTTCGCCCACATTACCGTTCCGAAAAGTGCACCTACTAGAATTACTACTACCCATTGGGAATTATGCGGAATGCCTTGCGCTCCGAGTGCGATAGCGATCATCGCAATACCGGACAAGAAGGTAAACATAGCGCCCCAACGGAACCACCATAATGCGCGTGGAACTAATTTCTGAGTTGCGTTCTTCTTTGTATCCGCATCGGTTTCGTTGAAGAAAGGACCTTGTACAAAGTTAAAGTAGTACAACATTCCAATCCAGGTTACCCCAGCTAAAAAGTGAATGTACTTAACTAAGTAATAAAGCCCGTTCGTGGTGGTAAACAGGGTAAATTCCATGATTCCTCCGAACACAGTTCTAAAAATATTATTCGGTCGTTAACCGAATCCGATTAGGATTATTTGTGAAAGAGGTCCAGTCAAGCAGTTTTGGAAAGTTTCTAAATTGGTTTTACGAACTTCAAGTTTACTTGAAGTTTTGAGGATCATCTACCTCTTAAATCTAATACGATATTTTTTCCAAGCTCAGTAAAAAAAGAAGGCTCATCATCTTCGTCACTCGACTTGAAAGGAAGAAAACGATCTCTGAAAATTTCAGATTCAGTAGTAAGTAGAACCTTGGTTTTGTTCCCGTTACGCTTGGTTTTATTTTCGAAACGTGTCCCACCCTTACCATCAGACCCTTCTACCAAAAGTTTAAAACTTCCTTCGGCATATTCGTCCATATTTCCAGGGATGAAGAAATTCACTGCACCAGGAGGGAAGATAGAAAGAAATCTACCACCTATTGTAGTCTCAGGGATCTTACTATAAAATCCTGTGACAGTATCTGTATTTCCAGAACGACTAAATTTAAGAGTATATCCTAGCCCTCGAATATCTATCTTTAACCCGAAAACATTGATAAACATATAAGTTCTGAGATGTAAAGTTTTGGGAGAAGACCAGTAACCCTTAGGAGATTCAGGAATTCCTAATATAATTTTTTTTCCTTCATTGTAAAATTCCCACCCTTTAGAAAAACCGTTTGGTTGGAATAACTGAAATCTAAAAGCAACCTGACTCAAACGTTTATTCCATTTTTTATAAGCTAGCGGGAATTGTTCCTTCATTCTTTCTGAAAGTGTATACATCAAAAAAAGTTCACCATTTTCTCTTTTAATCTCACAATCAAATTGATGGCATAAAAATTTTTGAAGAGGAGAATGTTCTAAAATTGTATTCGGCTCTGCCTTGCGAAGATATTGTACGGACTCTTCTATCAATGGAAAAATATCGAATACACTCACTTCTGGGGAAATCATCTCAACAGTTCGAGTGATCCTATAAGTCGGCTTTGTAAAAAATTCTGTAGGTTCTGTTTTTACAAAAATTGAATAAGGACTCTCTGGAAATACAGAAAGGGGAGAATCTGATAATTCTTTTCTGAAACGGCCGCCACTCTCGCTTAACCGAAAGGAAAGAGCAAGATACCCATCCTTCTTGTAAAACTTCTCCTCTGAATCTGCTTCTGGATTTCCGTATAAAATCCCGCGAACTGGATCGTCTTTGAATTCAGTTTGGATAAAATCTTGGTATTTAAAATATCTTTCGAAGTAATCGGCAGCATGTGGATTCTTTTTTATACACCCAAAGAAGGGAAAGACTAACAAAAGTGAAAGGCAGGAAGAGATCTTTATATTCATTTTATTTTCCGCTTCGGATCAGTTTATAAAGTTCAGAAACTTTTGCATCATCTACAGACTCGAAATATTCTTTGTGGATGAGCATGCCTTTCGGAGAATATACTCTCAAAAACGATTTTCCCTCTGCTAAACCGTTGGATAAAATCCCTTTCTTATCCAACAAAATACTTTCGTAATCTTTCTTCTTTTCTTGGAGAATATAATCAAAAACTTCAGAAGGAGCGTTTTTTAAATTCAAATAAGCGGAGAAGATAACACGATCCTCATCTTTCAATAATGTCTGCATTTTCCAATAGATCTTGCGGCCGTGTTTTCTGCAAAGGATCACATCTTTAAAACCGCAACCGAGTAAAAAGTACATATTTCCTTTTACAGTCGATGAACTGAAAACTTTTCCTTTTTGATCGGCCAATTTGAAATCCGGGAGTTTTTCTTTCTCATCAGCGCTCAATCCGAAAACAGAGAGAAGCAAAACTATAGAAACGATTCCGATCTTATACTTCATGTGTTAGAATTTCCTATTTGAATGAGGTTAAATTCGGATTACAAAACCGAGCAAACATCTGACAGGAGAAGATTTTATACGTTCCCCAAATTTTAGAAGAATAGATTGAAATTGGAAATTATTTTCTGTGAAGCCTGAAAATCCCATCCCAATCTCCTGGAGGAGCCTGGCCAAGGATCATTTTGGTTCTTTTAGCATACAGTTTTACGATATTGTCTGTAGGCTTTTCTTTGTATAATTCCTTAAAGATAGAGAAAGCATTCTTGAATTGGCCTGCTTTATAGAGAGCGATCCCTTCATTCAGTTTCATTTTGGAGCCTTCTTTCCAATCCACTGATTCAGGTTCGTCCGCCTGAAAGACTTCATATAAGATGACCGGCTGAGTCTTACCTTTTACGATAACTGTATCTATCTCTCTTGCCATTACATCCGATAACAAATTCAAACGTAAGAAAGTATGATGGGTTACTAAAATTTTACTTTTATAAAAACCAGAAAGACTTTGGACTCGAGAAGATAAATTTACAGTATCACCTACAACTGTAGTATCAATCCTTCTCTCACTACCTACAGTTCCTAAGATCAAAGGCCCAGTATTAACTCCGATTCCCAGATCGGCGCCGATCCCAATTCCATCATTTAGTGATTCTACATAACGGACCATATCAATCGCTGACTGAAGAGCGTTGTCAGCAGAGTTGAAATTCTCCTTCTCCGCTCTATCGCTATGATCGGAGAATAATGCCATAATCGCATCACCGATATACTTATCCACGAAACCTGCATTCTTAAATATAATATCTTCAAATGCAGAGAAGTATCTATTCAGATATTTTATATTCTCATCTGGACTCAGCTTTTCAGAGACAGAAGTATAACCTCTTAAATCCGCAAAGAATACAGACATCGTCTTTTCTTTAGAGTCGCCTATTTTGATCTCAACAGGACTTTCTCTATCTAAGATAGAAATAAATTCGGAAGGAACGAATCTGTAGAATGCATCTCTTTGTTTTGCAATCTCTAAGTTGAGAGCTTGAGATTGTTTGTACAAACTCACATATCTAGAAACCAAAAGGCTAATGATCACGAGAATGAAAACAGAGAAAGAAATCTTAAAGAAAGGATAATGGAATCCTGCAATCTTAGTCATCGCATCAATCGTATCCCAAAGTCCAAAAAGACCACAAACCCCAATACCAACTGCAAGTTTAACTGAATCAGGTTTTTTCAAACGGATCGCATTTGCAGAGAAGAAGATCACATACAAAAGCATCAAAAACAGTAGAATTTGGAAAGCAGTCAAATTCGGAAGAACATATTTATAAGGAAGAACCCAGTTTGCTAAGAACAAAATCCCACTTAAAGCACAGAATGTACGAATGATCCAAAACTTTCCTTCTTTTTGGTAAAAGAAATCTTTAGCAAAAAGCATAAAGATAGGAACCATTGGAATGAGAGCTGAAATTTCTCCTCTAAAGAAAAATTCCGTATCAGGACCGCCAGGAAAATTTATAAATTTATTATATATATGAAAAGTGGTAAAATAAAAATATACGGAAGAGAAGAGGGAGAAAAGACCAAAATACAGATAATAAATATCCTGCTTTCTGGTTACGAAGAACAGAACATGATAGAACCCGAATATAAAATAGATCCCAAAAAGAAATATATCAAAGTATTCTGAGCTTGAGTTATAAATTTCTTCGAGAGAAGAGATCCTAAAATTTTTAGGATGATAAAATCCAAAATGATCATTTGCTTTTATAGGATTGCTATCTGCCATTCCCATAAAACGTATTTTCAGATCGTTTTTACCTGCCCTTAAGATCCCATGATGAAGAGGAATGATTAGACCTTTTACGGATCGGTTCTTAGTAAGTTGTCCGTCTTTAGGTTCATACCATTCTTCTCTAACTATAATTCCATTCAGAGAAATTTTCCAGTTCTCGCCTATATCTGAAATATAGATTCCTGCCGGGATCTTAAGTAAGTCGTCTGTTTTATCTAAATTAAATTCTGTTTTGATCTCAACTTGGTGAAGACCAGAATCCATCGGGATCTGGAAAAGACTATTAAATGTCCAAGGTAAATTCGGAAGAGGAGTCCAATCTTCCGAAGCAGCTTCCAGTTTTTTATTTTTAGGTTCCGCTTTCTTTTCGGCCGGAGTTTCTGTTATAAGTCTTCCGACCCATTCTAACTCAGAGAAATCTATTTTTCGAACAGGTTTAGAGTCGGAGATACAACCAAACTGAGAAACCAGTAAGGTTACACAGATCCAGAATACAAATCGTTTGTGAGATATATGGTCCAGGTTCGGACCTCACATAACGAGTTCGTCTTCGCCAGCACGTGCGACAACGATGTCTCCGGATTCTTCCAGCTTACGTATAATGTTAACGATTTTTTGCTGAGCGTCTTCCACGTCTTTAATACGAATAGGTCCCATGAAGTCCATATCCTCTCGGAGTAGGTTCGCGGCACGTTTGGACATGTTCTTGAAGATCTTTTCTTGAACTTCTGTGTCCACAGATTTGAGAGCTTTTGCTAGATCTGAGTTGTCTACTTCTCTTAATACTTTTTGGATCGCGCGGTCGTCGAGTAATACGATATCCTCGAATACGAACATTCTCTTTTTGATCTCTTCTGCAAGTTCAGGATCTTCTTCTTCCAGAGCTTCGATGATTGTTTTCTCAGTTCCCCTGTCCACAAGGTTCAAAATTTCAACGACTGAATCAATACCACCGGCAGAGGTATAATCCTCACTCGCCAATGTAGAAAGTTTTCTTTCTAATACCCTCTCCACTTCTCGAAGAACGTCCGGAGAAACCCTGTCCATGGTAGCGATCCTTTTTGCAACTTCTGCCTGAATAGTATGAGGCAAACCAGAGAGAATGCTGGATGCCTTTTGAGGATCTAAATAAGATAAAATTAATGCGATTGTTTGAGGGTGCTCATTCTGGATAAAGTTTAATAAGTGTTGAGGGTCAGTTCTACGAATAAAGTCGAAAGGACGAACCTGCAAACTCGAAGTGAGTCGATTGATGATATCGATCGCTTTCTGGTTACCTAGAGCCTTCTCTAATAGTCCCCTCGCGAAGTCGATACCTCCGTTCGAGATAAATTCCTGAGCCATCATAAGCTCGTTGAATTCTACGAGGACCTTCTCCTTATCCTCAGGAGTGATCTTGTCTAAACGTGCGATCTCGAACGTGATCTGTTCGATCTCGTCTTCACGTAGATGTTTGAAAATTTCCGAAGATACGTCGGACCCTACGGCGATTAGAAAAATGGCCGCTTTTTGTCTTCCGGTTAGAGAGGTCTTTTTATTCAGCACTTCGAGAGCGTCCTAAGGAATACTATCGGCAAAACTTTCCATTTTCAAGGTAAAGTTTTTTTGTCGGTTCCGGCTTGCAAAGACGACATAAATTCCCAATTTGGAAAGGGAAAGCTTTGTAGGAGATCCAACCGTGAAGTTGAAAGTTTACGAATACAAAAACTGCAGCACATGCAGAAACGCCCTAAAATTCCTGGAAGGTAAAAAAGTCGATTTCGACAAGAAGGCAATCCGGGAAACCCCACCCACCAAGGCAGAACTCAAAAAAATGCTGGGGTATGTAGGCGGAGACTCCAAAAAATTATTCAATACGTCCGGTGGTGATTACAAGGAACTAGGTCTTAAAGACAAACTTTCCAAAATGAGCCTGGACGAGCAGTTCGAACTACTTTCCGGAAATGGAAACCTGGTAAAAAGACCTTTTGTATTAGGGGAAAATTTTGGATTAGTAGGTTTTAAAGAAGAAGAATGGAAGGCTGCTTTAAAAACTAAATAAGCCTTCCTAATCGATTATCTTCCTACAGAACCCATACTAGTAGCCGGATAACGTAATCCGGCCGCTGCATCTTTAGGAGCAGCTGAATTGATCCTGTCTAGATCTTCTTTAGATAATTTGACAGAACTTCCTCCAATATTCTCCTCCAGATATTTACGTCTTTTGGTTCCAGCAATCGGAACTATATCTTGTCCCTGAGCAAGAACCCAAGCCAATGCGAGCTGACCAGCTGTAACAGATTTTTCGTTAGCGATCTCTTTGATCTTAGCCACTAGTTCTAAATTCTTTTGGAAATTCTCACCTTGGAAACGAGGTGAGTTCCTTCTAAAATCGTTTGGATCCAGATCTTCAAATTTTTGGATCTGCCCAGTTAAAAATCCACGGCCAAGTGGGCTGTACGCTACGAATCCAATTCCGAGTTCTCTACATGTTTGTAAGATACCATCTTCAGGATCTCTAGTCCAAAGAGAATATTCAGTCTGTAAAGCAGAGATAGGATGTACCTTGGCAGCTCTTTTGATTGTATCAATCCCTGCCTCAGAAAGTCCTATATATTTTACTTTTCCCTGTTTTACTAAATCCGCCATTGCACCTACAGTTTCTTCTATAGGAGTATCTGGATCTACTCTGTGTTGGTAATATAGATCGATTGTATCCACACCTAAACGTTTCAAACTTCCTTCGCAGGCTGCTTTTACATATTCAGGTTTTCCATTATATCCTCTTTTATAAGGATCATTTGGATCTCTCATGATACCGAACTTAGTTGCTATCACTACTTGGTCTCTTTTACCTTTGATAGCTTTTCCTAAAAGTTCTTCATTTATATGAGGACCGTACATATCCGCTGTGTCGAATAATGTAACTCCCAACTCTATCGCACGATGTATGGTTGCAATGGATTCAGTATCATCTGTCTTTCCATAAAAATCGGACATTCCCATACAACCCAATCCTTGTTCGGATACGAGTGGACCTATCTTTCCCAATTGTCTTTTTTGCACGATTGCCTCCAGAGATTATAATGAGTTGATCTTCTCCATTCCTTTGCCTTCTCTTAAGATGGAAATTCCATCTCCAGTGCAATCAAGAATGGTAGATAACTCTAGTTCAAGGATCCCTCCATCTAAGATCCCATCTACTTTGTTGCCGTATTCTTTTTCGATCATGTCCACATCGGTCACGAACTCATCTTTAAAAAATACAGAAGTAGAAGTAAGAGGATTTGGATGAAGTTCCAACAAAGCCTGTAAATATTTAGAATCAGGAATCCTTATCCCGATATTTTTATCTTTTTGATTTGAGAAAGAAACTCTAGGAAGATGTTTATTCGCTTTCACTACGAATGTATAAGGTCCAGGAGTAATTCTTTTCATCAAACGGAACGCTTCGTTGGAAAGTTGTTCCATATAGTTAGATGCGGTAGAAATATCAGCACAAAGAAGTGACAGAGGTTGGTTCTTGGAAATGTTTTTCAGTTTGTATAATTTTTCGACTCCAGCATGAGATTGGGAGTCTGCAATCAAACCGTAAACTGTATCGGTAGGAAATACATACACCCCTCCCTCGGATAATTTTTTGGAAATTTGTCCGAGGATCCTTTTCTCAGGATTCTGGGGATGTAATTCTAATATCATATACCGGAAGTAACACCTCCGTCCACGACGATAGTCTGACCGGTAACGTAAGCCGCTGCATCTGAAGCTAAGAAAACTGCTGCACCAGCAAGATCTTCCGGTCTGCCTAATCTAGACATTGGGATCCTTGCTTTCATTTGCTCCAATACTTCGGGTCTTTCCTTGATCATCTCCGTCATGTCCGTATCTATAAATCCCGGACAGATCGCGTTCACTCTGTATCCGGAACCTGCCCATTCTACCGCGAGGGCCTTGGTCATATTAATCACCGCACCTTTTGTTCCGCAATACACGGACGCAAATTTAGTGCCGACCATACCTAGGACTGAGGCGATATTGATAATGTTCCCGCCTTTTTTCTTATGTATTTTATAGTAAGCCTGACTCGCACGAAACACTCCCACAAAATTGGTCTGTGTCACATTTTGTATGTCCTCTTCTTTAAAAAAACCTGCAGGTAGATTGGTCGCTACTCCTGCGTTATTTACAAGTACATCCAACTTTCCGTGTTTTTTGCTCAATGTTTCAATGATAGAATCCATTGCTCCAGGTTGGCGAATATCAGCAGCAAATGCTTCGATGCCAGATCCTTCTAAACGTTTGATTGACTCCGCAGAAGATCCAGTTCCATAAACTGTTGCACCTGCGTCCAAAAATCCCTGAGCGATCTGTCTTCCAATCCCTCTGGTTGCTCCTGTTACTAATACTGATTTACCTGTTAAATCGAATACGTTTTTCAAAATTCTCCTCCCTTGTCGGTAGTTTTAGGTTCCGAATAATACACTTTAGGTTTGCTGTCATTTTGCAAAACACCACAAGGGTGTTTGGATCTATCCTTGTCGGATCTTCTTCCTGCGGAAATATCATATCTTTCGAATAGTTTTTTAGAATCTATTCTCATGTTATTTCCATAATCCGTATTGGTTGCCTTGATCTTTTCTTTTTTCTTAGGTAAAGGTTCCGTAGGATCATTAGGCTCTTTTTCTAGTTTTGCTTCTTCTTCTATTTTATAATCGTTCTTTAAAACTCCACGATCTATATAATGAGAATATCCTTCGTATTCTTCATGAAATGGATCGCAGTCAGAAAGATCCGGATTCACCACAATTTTATCGCAGAATATATCGAACCAATCGCAGGTGCTTTCAAAAGTATGGTTTTTAAAATTTTGAAGATTGAAACCACGGCAAGATACTGAGGAAAGAAAGAATAGAAGTAAGATAATTTTAAATAATTTCATATTCTATTCTTATATTCGGAAAGAAAACCCGAAAGACTCTTACTTTTTACCTTCGCTACTCGTCGGCGAATTCGTAGAGCTTGCATTGTTCTTACCATCACCCGGTTTTTTGCCTGTTCTATATTGGTATACGCTTATGATTGCCTGTTTTTCTTTTTGGCGATTTTTCTCTTCTGATTCGTTCAATACTTCCAGACAATCGTCCCAGTATTTTACTTCTTCAGGAGTTAAATAGTCTGTTTCCAAAACTTTGTTTTTAGTAAGTTTTTCTTCTGATTCCAATTTTCCTTCTTTGGATTTTTCCAGAAGGATTTTGGCTTTATAAAGTTGTAACAGACCTTGTTTAGCAAAATATAAATTCTGTCCTTGATTTCCAACTTCTCTTTCTAACTTGGCAGCCTGCCAAGTATCTCTATAGATCTGAAGATGTTTTTCCATTACGGGAATGTATTGTTTGCCGGGCGCTTCTGTATTCAATTTTAGATCTACAATCTTAGGTTGGATATCCTTCTCCAACGCATCAGAACGATTGAACACTTCTTTTGCTTGAGCTTCTGCAAGTTGATCCAGTTTAGTTTTTAAAGTTTGGAATTGGTTTCCTGCAGGTTCCCATTCCCCTCTTTGAAAAGAAGATTCTGCTTTTGAATAATCTGCGAGACAAGTATCCCAGTCAGCCTTCTTCCCAAAATTTAAAAGACTGGTCCTAAGATATCGTAAAGACACCCAAGATTTTTTACGCAAAGAATAAGCTCTGGATTTTGGATCCACATTTGAATTAGTCGGTTTGGTCTCCGGACTATCGCTAGGTGCAACTTTTTTAGCTTCTTGGGAATAAGAAGAAGTGAAAGCCATAAGTGAGACAAGAATTAGCGAAACTAGGGTGCGTATAGAGAAGAATGATCTAAGAAATAAATTCATTGGTTCGATCCGTGCGAACATTGATACTGGGAAAAGGAGTGTCTGGCAAGGCTTTTCTTTCAGGATGGATATATGCTTATTCTGAGATCCCAATCTCCTAGAAGAAAAGAGATCTTACAATCCTTAGGATTAAATTTCCAAATCCTAGCTTTGCCCATTGACGAGACTAGTCTTCACCAAGAAACACCCGTTAGTTATTTAGAAAGAGTGACTCTGGCAAAACTTGGACCAAAGTCAGAGGGCCCAGAAGATATAATCTTAGCCTCAGATACAATTGTAGTTTTCCAAAATAAGATCCTGCAAAAACCCGCAGATGAATCAGAAGCAATTTCTATGATCTCAGAACTTTCTGGAAAAACACATCAGGTGTTTTCAGGACTTGGGATCATGACTAAGAATCAAAAAATTTTCGATTACGATATTTCAGAAGTGGAATTCCATCCTTGGAACAAATCTGAAATTTTAGAATATATTAAAGTTTGTAAACCATACGATAAAGCAGGATCTTATGGGATCCAAGATCCGAATTCACCAGCAAAAAGTTTTCAGGGATCTTATTCTAATATCCTAGGATTTCCGATCCGTAAATTTTTCTTATACCACACTCTTTGGAGTAGGTTTCTCTGATTATTAAGTTAAGAAGAAGGGGAATTAAACGTAAAGATCTAAGAATCGACCCTTAGATGCGGAAGTTCCTTCCGGTGCAGAACTTCCATCAGGGCCATATAGTTTCAAAGATTTTCCTAAATCGGAAAAATCTCTTTGGCGAATTGGCTCAATTGCAGGAACTCTAGACTGATTCAGGATCGGCTTGATATAGGTAAGATAATCTTCTTGAGCAGAAATTCTCTGTACGCCGTCGCTGATTCTCATATGGCTTAAACCTATCTAAAAGATCGGAAAAATCTCGGATCTACTTTAGAAAAAGAATCGGATCATCCGCTTGACTCTCCTGTAAATCCTTCCAAAATGATTTCCGTGGCCGATACCAAAGTTTCGAATTCCTACGATAATCTGATCGATTTTCTGCATAAGACCAAACCGAGCCTGGAGTCTTTGCCTCAGATCCTATTTGTAGTCTCTCAGGATTCTTACGAATTCGGCGTAGTCAGTGATCTTTACAAGGTCGCGTATAAAAAAAGTGCAGATCCTTATGAGATCGTAGTTTTCGTAGCGGAACCTGGAGATCTGGAGAATTTTCAGAATGAAGCCGGAAACCTGGATATGTTCGCGGCCCAGAAATTATTTATCATTAAATCAGGCGTTACATTCTTTAAACCTTGGTTAGGAAAAACAAAATCTAAAACTTCTCCCAAATCTTTTTCAATTCCAGATACGGTAAGAATTCTGATCCATTATGATCATTGGGACCTTCCAAAAGAATTGATCTCCATATTCGGAGACAAGGTTTCTCATTTTAAATCTTCTAAAATATTTCCTGATAAAAGAAAAGAGGCTTTCTTAAGAGCCTCCAAAGAAGTAGAAGTCAAATTAGACGAAGAAGCAGAAGAAGAATTTTTACTCAAAGTAAATCCAAGCGCAGGTGCTTACTTAAAAAATTTAGAAAAACTGAAATTATATCTAGGTAAAAAAAGTTTCAATCTTGCGGATCTAAAAGAAGTTTTATTCCAAAGTTCTGAGTTCAGCTCTTCTGAGATTGTAGATTATTTTTTCGAAAAGGATTATGGAAGATTTTCCAGAGAATTTTCCAAATTCAAAATAGGGAAGGACTCACTTCTTATTTTTCTTTCCTTAGTAAAAGACCATTTAGATAAATTAAGAATTTATAAAATTATTCTGAGAATGTATGATAAGGTTCTAAGTGAAAAAGAACAGTCTGATCTACTTGGAATTGGAGCTTATTCTCCAGCTAGAAAAAATCACACTTTCAAAAGGCTCAGGAAAGAAAGTTCTGCCTTTAACGATATGGAAATTAAAGAACTATATGAGTTTTTATTAGAAATGAACCAAAAGATCAAAACAGGTTCCGAAAAAGAAGAAACCGTTTATTATTTCTTCAGGAAGATGGAGGATTTTTTCCATCCTCGGAATCGAACAATTCGAACTCGGTAATCTTTCTATAAATCGTTCTTTCAGAAATCCCTAATATTCTCGCAGCCTTCTCTCTGTTCCCATTCACTAAGATCAAATTACGTCTGATAATTTCCCTTTCATAATCCCTGAGAGGAATTCCAGTACGAACAGTAAGATTATCGTTCTGTTTGTATCCTGTTTCGAATAATTCAGGTGGAAGATGTTTTGTATCCAAGGTCTTCACATTATGCATAGAGACCATTGCTTCCAAAAGATTTTTTAACTGATGAAGATTACCCGGATAATCATATTCTAATAGGAACTTTCCTAACTTCTCAGAAACTTTAATATTTTTGCGATTATATCTTTTACCAATCAGATCCAGAAAGAATCGAGTCAAAGGAGGAATATCTTCCTTCCTATCTCTTAACGTAGGAATTTTAACCTGAAGAGTTTGTATCTCAGTCATCAGAGATTCTTGTAATCTACCAGACTTGACTTTTTCGGAAAGATCAGGTTGATCAGAAAGTAAGTATCTATTCTTTCCTTTTTCATTCCGTATCTTTTGCAAAAGTTGCACTTGAAAACTAGGGTTCAGATTAGAGAAGGCTTCTAAGAAGATTGTTACTCCAGCTTTGCCATCTAACTTAGAAAAGATCTCCGAAGTTTCTTCATCGGATTCTGAAACAGAAAAATCGAAAACTTGGTATTGAGGAAACCTGTCTTTACAATAGGAATGAAACAGATAACCTAAATAACTTTTTCCGGTACCTGACTCTCCTAAAAACAAGATCGGTAAATCCGAAGATACCGCTTGTTTCATACGATCCAGAATTTTACGGGTAGAAGGGGATAATGCTATAAAATTAGATTCTTCCATGGCTCTGCTACGGTTGAGAAACTTCCAGGATCTCTCCCTTTACTAAACAATCGAATTTGAATTTTTCCGTATTTCTCAAATAATTCCGAGCAACGGAAGGATCACATTCCAAAATTTTAGCAGTAGAGAAAGTATATCGTTCTAACGAATCCGGTATTACTTCGACCCCCTCCGAAGAAAAAGAGGATGAAAGAAACGTAACCGCCCACACTCCTTTTTTTCCTTCTGAAAATCCGGTTATGTTTGGAACTCGGATCCAGAATGCCTTAGACCCTGATTTGACTAAAACCTTCGGAAAATTTCCGAAATATTCTGAATTTGAAGCTTCACTTACGGAAGAAGAAAATAAAGATGCAAAATTACTGCGGACAGGCTCAGAAGTAAGGATCTTCTCCTTCTTCACTTCTTCATAAATACTTCCTAAACTCCATGGATTTAAGAATTCTCCCAAGGAATACTTACCTGCAAACTCCACTTTTTCGAGAGAAGAGTCTTCCATTTTCATTTTTGGATCAGGAGAAGCTCCGGTGCTGTATAATTTTCCTTCTTTGAAGACCAGAGTTTTAGAATCTCTAGGAGTTACAATTTTCTGGAAATAGGAAACTTCTCTGAATTCTGCTCCCCTTTTTGCTGCTTCTTTATGTTCCCTACGCGCTTCCGGTCCAGCGTAAGAAGAATATAGAATGGAAACTTTTGCACCGATCTGATTCAAACCCTCAATCGCAGCACCATATCCGCTTATAGAATTAGAAGCCTTGGCATTAGTGAGAATGCTGATCATTCTTTCCTTCTTCTTTCCTGGAGAATCTTCTGAACTTAGAATCCTTCTTAATCGAAGGAGTGCATTTGTAAGATCCTGAGTACTTGATTTTCCTTCGGATTTAAAATCCTTCCATTGTTTGAGAAGTTCTGAACGGCTGGATTCAGGAAAAACTTTCGAGCCATTCTCGCTAAAAACAACTAAACGAAATTTTGTTTCGGGTTGCCAAGAGATTGCTTCTAATTGCGACATAAATTCTTTTCTTTCAGGCGCGTAAGAATGAGAAGAATCTAATACGATGATCTGTGACTTCGCAGCTCGGACAGGTTCTCTAGAATATTCTTTTATCTTTTTCTTTGGAACCAAAGGAAAGGAATCCTTGGTCAACTTCTCTAAAGTCTCGAATAGATCCTTTCTGCCTATGATAGAATATTCTTCCATTTTAGAAAGGTTACAATCATACACAGAGCGATCGATCCTGATCTTCTCCTCAATCGACAACTGGTCTCTAACTACATAATCCGGTTTAAGTCTAGAGCAAGTTTGTTTGAATTTTTCTCTAGAGACTTGGGGAATTAGAAAATCTTTTATTTCCGGATCTGAATTCGGAGAGAGTTGTTCTTTAATCTCAAGAGAATAGATCCGAGTCGCATAGAACTGACCTAATTTTGCCAACTCGTAAGGCTTTTCTCCTGTTCCTTCTAAAGACTGAGGAGCTTGTCCTTCCCAATTTCCAGGAACAAATACAACTGTCGTCGCTATTGCGTCGCTAGCCGCCAGAGTTAGCAGAACAAAAAGATAATTTCGGAAATTTTTTGACAATTGTGCGCTGCGAATAAATATTTTTTTACCAAAAAGTTGGCTGCTTTTAATTTTAAACGTATTCATTAAAAAATGGCTTGCGGAATCCGTTTAATGGATATATTCCTCAATTCCATCTGATCAAGGAGAAAATGATGATCAAGAAAGTAATCGTTATTGCGCTATCTGCTGCATTACTTACCTATTGTGGAGCGAATACCGCTCAAAAAGATGCTACTTCCGTTGGTGACGGAGGATGGTCTTTCGAAGGCTGGGGTGGACCACCTGAGCAAAGAAACGACGGTAAAACTCCAAGAGATACCAATCCTAAAGACTATTATTACATGAAGTTCGCTTCTCGCGCATCTGCTAAAGCTGTTGCGAAAAAAAGTCTCGCTATGATGCAGTCTACTTGCCGTGAAGCTTCTCGCTTACAAGGCGCTTCCGACGTTGTTAAAAAAATGGTCGGTGAGACTGTTGAATCCGCATCCGGAGTTTCCGACGGTGAAGCAACTGCTTCTGTTATCGTTGGTACTTCTGCAGGTATCGTTAAAGGAGTAGGAGTTTACGAGTGTAAAGCTACTGGTCCAGGTTCCGATCCTAGCGATGTTTCTAAAGACAACTGGGAAGAATGCCAGTGTGTTATTTACGCTAAATTTCCAGGTGGACGCGACGCTCTCGTAGCTAAAGCTCAAGAAATCGGTAAATAATATTTAGTTCGAGTTTTTACTCTGACTGAAATGGAAAACCCCGCCGTGAAAATGGTGGGGTTTTTTATTTGTACACGTTAGAATCTAGAGAAAATGAAAGAGATTTGGAAATAATAACTCTACCCGAGTTTCTAATTTAAATAAAAAAACCCGGAGAATATCCGGGCTTTTCAAATTCTATTCTTATTGTATAAGAATCTTATTTAGAAATCTGATTATTCAGTAATTGTTAATCCGTATTCAGAAGCAATAGTATTTGCATCTTCCAGATAGACATCACCTTTCTCAGCAACAGATTTTAAAGCTTTTGCAGCTGCAGTTTTCAGCTCTTCTTGTTTTGCAGGATCTGTTGATTTACTAGCTTCAATTAATTTATTACTAGCAGACTTTAGATTTCGGATACTATCTCCTAGAATAGGATCTCTGGAAATATTAGAAGAAGCTCCTTGGATCCAAACATCATATAAAGTTTCTAATTTTCCTGCCTTCACTATAGAAGCATAACAACGAACTTTAGAAAAATCACCACTTGCCTCTAATTCAAAGCAAGACATTCCTTTTTCTAGTTTTCCTTTAGAAGGAGAAGTTAATGAATTTTTAGCAAACGCGTTATCGCCTGGACCTACTACGAAAAGAACTGCATCGAAGAAGTTTTTAGAAAGTCCATAACCTTCTTTTCCGTCCACGGTTTTAACTTTAAGGTATTCCACAGATGTTTTAACACCTTTTGCGTCTGTACTTTCATGGTTTACGACTTCTAATCCGCTAACTTCCTCATTTCCGTAAACAAGAGTAAGTTGCTCAGCTTTGTCAGTAGTTCCTGGCTTTTTGTAGATCCACTGGTCCCAGCCTGAGTATTTTGTTCCTATAACCTGAGCTACAGGCGTTTCTTCCTGCTTTTTGCAAGCAACGAATAATAGAAGAGCTAATACTATAACAGAGCTTGTGAGTTTTTTACCAATTTTCATTTAAATGTATCCTCCTTAAGGAAATCCATAATCAGCTTACTATGAAAAATTCTTGTCAATCCCAATCTAAAGAAAATAACTTGGTGGCTAATATGTGGATTTCTTACTTTATGAAATACGTTAAGAGCATCAGCTCAGTCTTTTTTTTTCATTTCATTCTAATTTCTTTTCTATTTTCCTGCGCATCCGCCGGAGTTAAAGGTTTCGGCTTTGTAACGGGAAACACTGTTTCTCTATACGAAAAACCCACTGCAAAAAGTAAGAAAATAGCCCAAATCAGCTCTTCCTCCAATTATGAAGTAATTGAGTCTGAAATTCCAGACAAAGAAGTAGGTTCCAAATTATTATGGTATAAAATTTCCAGCCCAAAGGGTTCCGGGTATCTTTCCTACGATGAGGAAATCGTTAAATCCAATATTTCGACCTTCTTGCCTCCAGCAAACGGAAGATTTGCGTTAGTCACAGCTAACCCTCTGCAAGTAAGGGAACAGCCTAGTTTAAAGGCAAAAGTGACTGGAAAACTTAACGCCAAAACTTTGGTAGAAGTGCAAAACGAATCCAAACAGGAAGTAAAGATAGAAGGTAAGTCTGGCTCTTGGCTGCAAATCAAAAGTTCTGATGGCAAATTAGGTTATGCTTACTCTGCCTTTTTAATGAGAGCAGCCACTTCTGAAGAATTGAAAGCTATTGAAAACCTAGTCGTTAGCGACGGAGGCTGGGCAGAATTAACCGGAAACCCAAATGTAGTATATAGATTCGAAGCAGGAAAATTTAACTTTTCTAAAAAGCCTTCCAGTCTTCCTAGTTTGGGCGGATCTTTTCAATTCGAGAATAAAGTAATTACTCCTAAAGGAAAAGTTTTCTACAGCTTCGGGAAAACGAATATTTATGTAGGATCCGAATTTCTCAAAACGTATCCTGACTATGCTACCTTATCACTCAAACATTTACCTTCCAGTTTCGATAAGAAGTTAGCAGAAGCGATAATTAAAAGTATCTCCAAAGAAACTGACTTTGACAATACTAGTTATGAAGAAACTGTTTTTGGAAAAAGAGCTCTTTATCTAGTCTCTCATAGTGATGTAAATAAATCTGAATATTCAACTTATTCTAACAAATATTTCTTCTTAAAAGACGGAATGAATTACACTTTATTAGAAGGTGACTTCTCAAACGTTGAAACTACCGATATTGATGAAGATGGAATTCCGGAACTTGTTTCTTCTTATTCGGAAGGAAGAAGTGGATATTCTTATACTAAAATTTACAGATTTAATGGTAATACTTTCGATTTGCTGATCCAAAACACGGATGAGTGTTCTTCAATCGAATATTATTATAAAACCATTACCGAAAAGACCGGTTTATGTGAAGGTCAGATCAAAAAAGAATATAATTATAAATTGGTTAGAGGAAAACTTATCCCCGAGTAATTTCCAAAGATAATAAGAGTCTGGATAAATTACTTCTTTTTATCCGGATTCTTTTCCTGTAAATTTTTCCCTTTCCTGGACAATCACTGTCTTCTTCAGAATAATCTTCATCGTTTCTTTCTTATTCATGGGTGTGAGTATTTTTTCAATATCATTTAGATAATCGATCCAAAGTTCGATTTTAAGAGAAACAGGTCTTTCTTGTAGTTCCAAATAAAACTCCTTTACCGCTGAATTTTGGCCTTCTTCAGGTGCAGGGATCCTTGAATCATAAATTAGTTTTTTAGGTGCAGATTGTTTTTCTCTCTCTTCTTTAGAAGTGATCTTATATAACTTCCTAAGTAGAAATTCTTCATGTAATTTGCCTGTATCAGAAAAAACTTTTAATCTTAATGCTCTAAAAAGATCTCCAGTAGGATAAGCATGTCCGATCCCGATCGAGTGAACTTGTACTAGAATTGTTTTAGAAGAAACATATTTCAATTCTACATATAAACTTTCCTTTAAGTTTTCGATACCATGGCCACCTCTAAAATTGTGAGATCTTTTAGAACCAGGAGCCAAATGACAATCTATACAATCAGATTCCTTTGCAAACCCAGAACCACTCCATTCATCTTTAGTTCCCTGCATTACAAGATCTGAATATTGTATTGGTTTGGCTTGATCTGATAAAGAGGCCCATGTAGGAAAATTAAATTGGTGGCAGGACTCACAGAGTTTTTCTGTCCCGAATTCCTCGACGACATTATATTTGTGATACAGTTGATCCGATTTAGGAAGTTCTTTTGTGATGATCTCTCCTTTTCTTACATGGCACACATTGCAAGATATACCTTCTTCTCGTTTGTAAATAGTTTGAGAGGAGATATTTCTTAAAGGTGCATGACAATTTTCACACCATTGCATTGGCTCAATAGTAAAACTGTGCTGGTACAAACTATTTGTATGAGCTACCTTGTGGCGAGAAGCTGACCAGTTTTCGTAGACTTGCTTGTGACAAACTTTACAATCAGATGCGGATCCTAGAATTTTTCCGGTATATCTATCTCTGATCGAATCTTTATTTGGATCAAAATTTACTGCGTGTAAACCTTTTTCTAAACCTAATACTATCTCTAATCGATTTTGAAAATTTTCTGAACTTAAGTTAACTATAGAAATTAAGATAAGAGCGAAGGCTAAAATAATGCCGATCGAAAGAGTTTTAAACTTCATTAGACTAAAACTTTCGATTCTTCCAGAACTCCCAAAAGAATACCGATCAGTTTTTCAGGATCTTCCATTTTAAGAAGTTCGAGTCGCATAGGCTCCACTTCTTTTCTGGATTGTATATAACGCACCAGATGTTTTCGGAGGAGGATAAGACCGTATTTATCTCCAAAAGTTTCTCTCATCAATTGCAAATGACTTAAGGTTGTGGATATTATTTCTTCGAAACTTAGATTTTCTTTTTTTATGTTTGAGAATATCCAAGGGTTCCCGATGGAATTCCTACCAACAAGAACTCCGTCTACCTTAGATTCTTCTTTTCTGCGAACCGCTTCTTCATAACTGCTTACATCACCGTTTCCGAAGATAGGAACTTTTCTTTCTGATTTTATATCCGCGATCGCATCCCAATCTGCTTTTCCGGAGTAGCCCATTTCGCGGGTCCTTCCATGAACTGAGATTGCCATCACTCCTGATTCTTCTAAAATCCTGGACACTTCCATATAATTTCTAGAAGTATCATCCCAGCCCAGACGGATCTTTGCAGTCACTGGAATGTCCAGCGTCTTTCTCATTTCTTCTATTATTTTTCCTGCATATACAGGTTTGCGGAGAAGCCCCACACCGGATCCTCGCATAGAAACATTTCGAGCAGGGCAGCCCATATTTAGATCGATGATATCAGGATTTAATTCGCGAATTCTTTTTGCAGCGTCTACTATGATCTCAAGTTTGTTACCGAAGATCTGGAAAGTTATTGGTCTTTCTTCTTCACGAAAACGTAATAGAGATAATGCTTTTTTAGATCCTACAGCGAGGCTGTCTGTGGAAACAAATTCGGTATAGGAGAATGCAGATCCGTATCTGCGGGCCATGGTCCTAGTCGGGCTATCACTGATCCCGGCCATCGGCGACATGGCCAACCAACCGGGAATTTCGACAGAACCGATGCGGATCATTTTTCTTTGCTTTCACGAATCACAGTACAATCCTGGACCCTATCATTGTCCTTGATGTCTACGACTCTGACTCCTACTGCAGTTCTTCCCATTTTAGAAATTTGGTTAGCTTCAGTTCTAATAACCATTCCTTGCTGGGTAACTAAGATGATCTCATCCTCTTCTCCCACAGAACTTACTGCAACTGCTGCACCGTTTTTCTCTCCGACTTTCAAGAAGGCCATTCCTTTGCCTCCTCTTCCCTTGGTTCCAAACTCTTCGAATCCAAGTCGTTTTCCGTAGCCGTTTTCAGAGATCACGAATAGATCATCACCTTCTACCACTTTAGAAAGTCCTACGATCGCGTCCTCTTTGGCGAGTCTCATTCCTGTAACACCTTGTGCAGTTCTTCCTTGAGCGCGGATTGTATCCATTTCTATTCGAAGTGCAAGTCCGTTTGCAGAGAAGATCATCACGTTATCACCTTTGATGACGGAAATTACTTCAATGAGTTGGTCTCCGTCTCTTAGACCGATAGCGATGATACCTGATTTTTTAACGTTACCGAATTCAGATAATTCTACTCGTTTAATAAATCCGTTCTTAGTTACGAGTAATAGATCTTTTCCTTTGTCTTCTTCTTTGAATGTGAAGATCGCAGAAATAGTCTCGTTCTCGCCAAGGCCTATGATTGCTTTTAAGGATTTTCCTCTGGCTTCTTTGGATGCCTGAGGAAGTTCGTAAGCCTTCATCATATATACTTTTCCGGTATTGGAGAAGAACATTACATTGTCGTGGGTCATGGCGGTTTTCATGATCTTGACCACGTCTTCTCTCTTTTGAGAAAGACCTTGGATCCCTTTTCCACCACGTCTTTGTCTTTTGAAAGTATCCAGAGGAAGTCTTTTTATGAATTGATCATAAGTAATTTGTAATACAACTTCTTCGTCCGCTATCAGATCTTCTGCATTGAAAGTAGAAGATTCTACACTTTCTAAACTAATATCAGTCTTTCTTTTGTTTCCGAATTTTTCAGAAACTTCGGCAAGTTCGGTACAAACTATATCAGCGACTCTTTCCGGTTTTGCCAAAATGTCTTTTAGATCTACGATTAAAGCTCGAACTTCTGCCAACTCATCGATTACCTTTTGGACTTCCAAAGAAGTTAATCTTTGTAGTCTCATCTCCAAAATCGCGTCAGCTTGGACATCAGAAAGAACGAATCGAGCCATCAATTGTTCTTTTGCTTCCGGAGCATTTTTAGATGCACGGATTACTTTGATTACTTCTTCGATATTCTCGAGTGCGATCTTCAATCCTTCTAAGATATGAGCGCGTTTTTCAGCCTTATCTAGATCGAACTGAGTTCTACGAACGATTACTTCTTTTCTGTGGAGAGAATAAGCAACCAGGATCTCTTTTATATTAAAGATCTTAGGTTTATTATCCAAGATCGCAAGCATTGTGATCCCATAACTTACTTGTAATTGAGTAAGTTTCAGAAGTTGATTTAGAATTACTTGTGCATTTGCATCTTTTTTAATATGGATCTCTACTCTGATACCTTTTCTATCAGATAGATCTAAAATTTCAGAAATTCCTTCGACTTGTTTTTCGTTAACAAGCTCACCAATTCTTTCTAGAAGAGTCTTTTTATTTACTTGGTAAGGAATTTCGGTAACTACAATTACTTCTCTTCCTTTTTTATTCTCTTCGATCTCTACTTTGGAACGAATGCGGATTGAGCCTTTACCGGAATGGTATGCGGATAATAAACCTTCTCCGCCAATGATCGTACCACCAGTGGGGAAATCCGGGCCCGGCATTATTTTAAGAATTTCTGATATACTTACATCAGGATTTTTGATTACTGTGATAACAGCTTCAATTGTTTCTCTCAAGTTATGAGGAGGAATGTTTGTAGCCATTCCCACTGCAATTCCGGAAGAACCGTTTACTAGTAAGTTAGGAAAATTTGCAGGAAGTACATCTGGCTGCTGTTTGGTATCATCGAAGTTTGGAGAAAAATTTACAGTTTCCTTTTCAATATCTCTTAAAAGTTCTTCTGCAACTTTCGCAAGTCTTGCTTCTGTATATCGATATGCTGCAGGGTTGTCTCCGTCTATCGATCCGTAGTTTCCTTGCCCGTCAATAAGAGGAACCCTAAGAGAAAACTCTTGGACCATACGAACCAATGCATCGTATACGGAGCTATCTCCGTGAGGGTGATAATTACCTAATACTTCTCCAACGATTTTTGCACACTTAACGTAAGGACGGTCACTTCTCCAAGCCCTTTCGTTCATTGCATGTAGAATACGTCTGTGAACCGGTTTTAAACCGTCTCTTACGTCAGGAAGAGCTCTTCCCACAATTACGCTCATCGCATAACCGAGGTAGGCTTCCTTCATTTGGTCTTCGATCTCGACAGGAATTACCCTGACGCCGTTCTTCAATGCATCACCAATATCAGGACGGGAAGAAAGGCTGAATCCTAAAGTTTTTGTTTCGTTCTCTAGCTCTTCGCTCATTTTTATTTAGAATTTCCTATTACCAATATATTAAAGATCAAGGTTCGCAACTTTTGCAGCGTTGACCTCAATAAAGCGACGTCTCGGATTTACTTCGTCGCCCATAAGTATATTAAATGTATCTTCTGCTTCCACGTAATCATCTAGTTTTACTTTTAGAACGACTCGCTTTTCAGGATCCATTGTTGTTTCCCAAAGTTGCTCTGGATTCATCTCACCCAAACCTTTATATCGTTGAATGACTGCCTTTTCTGTTCCTAAAGATTTTAAATACTCATCCTTCTCTTTATCAGAGAATAAATAAGTAGATGTCTTACCGTGTTTGATCAAATACAGAGGAGGTTGTGCAACATATAGAAACCCTTTTTCGATGATAGGTTTCATATAACGAAAGAAGAATGTAAGAAGAAGTGTACGAATATGAGAACCATCTATATCCGCATCCGTCATAATAAAAACCTTATGATAACGAGCCTTATCTATATTGAATTCATCTTCGCCAATTCCAGTTCCTAATGCGGAAACTAAGGTACGAATTTCTTCATTACCAAGAATTTTATCTAAACGAGCCTTTTCTACGTTTAGGATTTTTCCTTTTAGAGGAAGAATTGCCTGGTAATGTCTATCTCTTCCTTGCTTAGCAGAACCACCCGCTGAGTCACCCTCTACAATATAAAGTTCAGAAGCAGCGGGATCTTTTTCGGAACAGTCCGCCAATTTTCCAGGAAGACCGCCGCCTTCTAATACTGACTTACGACGAGTTAGATCACGAGCTTTACGAGCGGCCTCACGAGCCTTAGCAGATAATATACATTTTTCTAATATCTTTTTAGTAATCGCAGGATTCTCTTCGAAGAAAAGAGAAAGACCTTCTCCAGTTAGAGTTTGCATGATCCCTTTGATCTCTGCGTTTACTAATTTTTCTTTTGTCTGGGAGTTAAACTGAGGCTGAGGAATTTTTACTGAAATTACAGCTGTGATCCCTTCTTTTAAATCCTCTCCAGATAATGCAGTGGGTTGTTTTTTTACGAGCTGCTGATCTTTCTTTAAGAAATCATTAAGTGTTCTAGTTAAAGCAGCACGAAAACCTTCTAAGTGAGTTCCACCCAAGTTATTATTAATATTATTGGTGAAACAAAAAATATTTTCAGAATATGTATCAGAGTATTGGATCGCGATCTCTGCGACCACATCGTCTTTATTTCTTTCGAAATGAATTGTTTTGTGAAGAGGATGTTTGTTTTCGTTTAGATATTCAACGAAAGAAACGATACCTCCATCAAATATGAACTCATGTTTTTCCGAGTCGGACTTTCTTTTGTCCTGAACGATAAGTTTTAAACCCTTATTCAAAAATGCCAATTCTCTAAAACGAGAAGTAAGCACGTCAAAATGGAATTCAGTAGTAGTAAAGATAGTTGCATCCGGTTTGAATCGAACAACAGTACCTCTTTCGGTAGTATCTCCAATCACGTTTACGGGACCTTGAGGCACACCTCTGGAATACTTTTGCTGATGGATCTTTCCATTTTGGTAAACTTCCACTTCCAATGATTCAGAAAGTGCATTAACTACAGATACCCCAACACCATGGAGTCCGCCGGAAACCTTATAGGCATCGTTCTCGAACTTACCACCGGCATGTAGGATGGTCATAACAACTTCGATTGTGGAGATATTTTTTTCCGGGTGAATGGCAACTGGGATTCCGCGCCCATTGTCCTTCACTTCTATTATATTATCAGGAAGAATGGAGATAGTAATGTCTGTACAATGGCCTGCCATTGCCTCGTCTACAGAGTTATCGACGACCTCATAGACCATCTTATGAAGACCGGTCTCATCTTGGGTCCCGATATACATTCCGGGGCGCTTACGTACAGCCTCTAATCCTTCTAGGATTTTGATCTGACCTGCGCTATAACTGCTTTCTGGTTGGCTCATTGGTCCTCCGGAATCTAGGAATAGTTTTCCTGAATTCGCTAAGGAGGCAAGGAAATTCGGCTTATTATTTAGAAAGAATGTCCTTCTCAGAGGAATTCAATCAGCTCTAAAAGTCTTTTTTTCGCAATGGGATCTGTTTCTTTTTCAGCTAAAGAAACTAGGTTTTGTTTGCCCTCCAATCCAGTTTTATCTGCGGTATATGAGGGGGATTTTTGTCTTTTAGGAGTGAGATTTCCTATCCTAATTTCAATTTTTTTTACTACATCTCTTCCTAGATAACGAGCGGAATAACTTAAGATTCTCTTTCTCATAAAAAGGATCTCTTGTTTGTATGCAGAGTGAACTGTTATGATGACCAACACATCACCGTGAACCGCAAATGGTTCTGAATGATTTGCATATACTGGACCTATTATGTCGACCCAGCGTTTAACTAAAGTTTGGACTGCAATCTTCTCCGCTAAACTTTCTTCAGTTAAGCCCAAACTTTGAAGAATATTTTTGAACTCCTGAGGATCAATTTTTTGTATCTTGGATTCTTCTTTCATTGATAAGGAGTGACTAATCCATTTTTGACTACAAAGATCTGTTTTTCATCTTCAAGTCTTCCCACATAGTCGGAGATACCTTCGAGGTCGGTGGTGGTAAAAAAAGCCTGCCCCGAATTCAAAACAAGATCCACAAAATATTCTCTTCTTTTTACATCCAATTCTCTAATTACATCATCAATTAGAAGAATAGGGGTCCTCCCCAATTTCCTGCGATAATACTCAAAAGCGGCAGCTTTTAAAGAAATCACAGTACTTCTCTTTTGACCTTGAGAAGCGAAATCCATGATATCACGATTATCTTCTCCAATATATAGATCGTCTCTATGGATCCCGACAGAAGTATAACCTAGTTTTCGATCTCTATTAATATTTCTTTGTAAGGTTTCCTTAAAATTTTCCAGATCGAAAAAGCTGGGTTTGTATTCAAGAGTTAGATTGTCTCTTCCACCACTTAACTTTTTTAGATTTTCTCTATAGATAGGATCGAATTCTAAAATGAATTCTTTTCTTTTATTAAATATACTGATCCCTTTTTCAATGAGTCTTTGATTCCAAATTTCATAAAGACCAGGATCAGAAGATCCACTTTTTAAAAGTGCATTTCTTTGTTTTAAGATGCGATTATATTCTATTAGATCATTTAAGTAAGAAGGATCTAAAGAAGAAAGTAGACTGTCCAAAAATCTTCTTCTTTCTGAAGGCCCGCCCTCTACGATCACTAGATCCAGAGGAGTCATCAGAACGCTTAGGAACTTTCCTACTAAGTCAGATCTTTTTTTAACTTCTTCTTGATTGAATTTAAGTTTGCGGCGACTAACAGGTTTTTTAGAAAAGCCTAATTCATAAATTTCTTTTTTATGATCTCTGTCGACTTCACCTTTGATATAATATCCGTCTGAATTCCAGCGGATCAAATTTCCTTCTTCTGATTCTCTAAAACTTTTTAGCCAAGAGATCATAGAGATTGCTTCGAGTAGGTTTGTTTTTCCTTCTCCGTTTTCTCCCACAAAGAAAATAAGCCTGGAATGGAACTCCAGGCTTATCTGTTCGTGATTTCTGAAATTGAGAAGCCTTAGGCTTCGTAAAAACACGGATCTTCTCTTTTAGATTTTCATCGGCATGATTACCGATATAAAATCAGGATCAGAAGGATCTTTGAACACAACAGGTGAACTTGAATCACTAAATTCAATTCTGAATTCATTATCATCAATAGATTTGAATACATCAGATAGATATTCACCTTTGAATGCCACAGTAACCTCGTCTCCAGAATACTCGATAGGCATATTAATACTAACCTCATTCACTCCTTGTGTTTGAGCGTAGAAGTTGATATTATTTTTTGTGAATGTTAAACGTATCTGACGAGTAGGTTCTTCTGCAGCAATCAATGCTTGTCTAAGATAGATCTGGAATCCTTCTTTAGGAATTACTGCACTGAATTTAGAAGACTTAGGAATTACTTGCTCATAATTCGGGAAGTTACCTTCGATCAATTTACAAAGAAGTTCAATCTGATTTGCATTCACATAGATTTGATTGTCTATGATCCCAATCTTTCCAGTTTCAGCAGTCGCGATCATTTTAGAGATCTCTCTAATTGCTTTCGAAGGAATGATAACTGAATCTTTGAATTTCAAAGTAGTAGAAAGAGGTCTTTCGATCTTACATAATCTTCTGCCATCAGTAACTGCAAATACAAGCTTGTCCCCTTTAGGAACCATGAATAGTCCATTGAAGATATATCTTTGGTCTTCATGAGCAATTGCATAAGAAGTTTTACGGATCATCTCTGCAAACATTGCAGTTGGGAAATCAGAAATATTAGAAGCATCTACTTTAGGAATAGTTTTAATCTCTTCTGCATCCATTCCATTCAGTTTGTTTTTATAATCATTCTTCTTAGTAGCGTCAGTGATATAAGTAATACTTGAATCAGCATCGCCGTCTTCAGTTGAGAGTAATGCCTCTTCAAAGTGAATGGTTTTAAAAATACTGGATAATTGTTTTGCAGGTAATGAAATATCTCCCGACTTATCTACTTGAGCATTTAATGATGTTTTAATAGATATCTCTAAGTCAGTTGCAGAAATAGATACGGAAGAAGTTTCAGCTTCTAATTTTAAGTTGGAGAGAACAGAACGTATCTCTCTAGCAGAGATTACTCCCTCTACAGCGTGAATCGCTTTTAGGAACTCAGATGTGTTCACTTTGATCTTCAATTTACATTCTCCATTTCTATAGGTGATCTATATATAGATTCTTATATATGTACTGTTGTAGTACTTGTACCTGTGCATATGTAGATAAGAGTCATAACTCTTTAGATAAGGGAAATATGTCGCATATATATTGAAAAGTACAATTTCCAGGACCCGGAAAAAACTCCTGTGTATCTGCTATAATAACCTACAAAACCGAAGTCTATAAGGGACAATAATTTTGTGTTATGTCTTATTTACTTGTTATGACTAAACTATTAACTAGTTATTTACAAGTTATCTATAGGTCTATGTCGCTTTCAGATAAGAATTGAAACTATGTTTTTTATTGGAAACGGAATCGATTCAGAACTTCTTCTACTTTAATGGAAAATTCTTTATCATCTTTCATTTTATTTTCGATGTTACGAACAGCATGGATTACAGTTGTGTGTTCTGCAGAAAACATTCTTCCAACCTGACTTTTATTCAGTCGGAAACCTTTGTGTAATACATACATACAGAGATGTCGAGGGATTACATACTCAGGCTTTCTACTCTTACCCATCACTTCATTCGGATCCAAATTATAAAGAGAAGAAATATGTTCGATAACCTTGTCTTGGCTAAGTTGGAAATTCTTTTTACGGAAGATACGATTCTTCAGTATCTCCTCTATCATTGTTGTTGTGAAGAATAGATGAGAGAATGCTCTTTTGTGAAGAGCAAGATCATTCAAAGCACCAAGAAGTGCACGAGTATCATCTTCGATCAAATCCGCAATGAACTGTATATGCTCATGAGAAAGACCCAAATTCAAAATTTGGCAGTTCTTTTCTAGAATTCCGATACGAATATCTCTATCAGGTGGTTGGATATCCGCCTGAACACCTGTTACAAATCTTGATTTTAATCTTTCGTGAAGAGGAAGTTCGGAACTAGGACGGTCAGATGCAATCACTATCTGTCTTTTTCTTTCGAATAGAAAATTAAAGATTGAGAAGAACTCTTCTTGTGTCTTCTCCGCTCCTGTGTTCAGAAGTTGGATATCATCGATCAATAGACAATTATAAGATTGGTACTTAATTTTGAAAGATTCGATTGAGTCTCTGGACTGAAGGGCGAATAAAAACTCGCTCATGAAGGACTTTATATCTACGTAATGTACAGTTTTCCAAGGCTCTTTTTTGAGAATTTCGGAACCTATAGAATGAAGAAGATGGGTTTTACCTACTCCAACTTTCCCGAATAAGTATAATGGATTGATCTCTGCAGGATTTTTTACACATTCCATTGCAGCGCTGAAAGCGAGGCGGTTCGTATTTCCTACGATAAAATTATCAAAAGAGTAATCCGGATTAAAAGAATAAGACTTATCTTTGAATTTTTCCTGAAGAACTTCGTTTAAATTTGAAGCTGCTTCTAAAATGATCTCAACTGGGACTCTGTTTCCACTAGCTCTGAAGATCGCTTCTTCTATATGATTTTGGTATTTTTTCTCAACATGTGTCTTTATGTTAGAAGAAGGAGCTATGAGGATGCAACGATCGTCTGTTAAACTCTCTAATTGTAAGGTATATATGAACTTATCAAAGTACGTAGGAGGAATTTCCTTGGAGACTTCCTCTAATACACGCTTCCAGCTAGGGTCCAAACAAAACTCCAAAGAAAAAAATCCAAAACGCACCGACGACTTACTGAATACGAAACTCGTATTTGTCTCGGAAAAGAAAAAAAATAATTAGGAAACGGTCCGAAGGACCATCCGACGAGATTACACTATTTTTCTCATGTCAGTCGCATACAAATGAAAATTCGGAAATCGAAAAGGAAACCTTAGGAAAAACACAGTAGATTAGTGATAGATAAATCATTATGTCGCTTAGTGTAATTACTAGTATTTTGTTATATTTAACCGTTGTTATGCGAAGTGAATGTATAGAATTTAAAGAAAATATAAAGGAATTTTTATTTTTGCTCTAAAAGGGAGAGTTCGTGTATAAGCAAGGATAACGCAATATTCTCTTGCCCATGTATTCTTTCGTGTAATTTTTCCTTAAAACGAAAGATTGCTTCCATCTTTGGCAGATTAGAATCGAAATCTGATTTGGAAAACTCCTGTAATAATAATAATCCGATCAAATCCAAGAAGTCTTTGAAGGAAAAATCTTCTTTCCAATTAGCATTTTCTTCTTTGAATTCGAGTATCCATTCTTCTAATCTAAGATAATCCAATGGTTGTCTTAGATTTCCATTGATCCTTTGAGAAATTTGTTCGAGGACCTCAGGTGGACAATCGAATGATACCATACTTCCGCCTTTTGCAGGAAAGTAAGGTATTGAATTTTTATTATGTAGTTCTTTGATCACTTGTTGAGGAAGATAACCGAAAGGAATACAGACTGCTCTACTCACGATTGTTTCTTTCAATTGTTCCAAGTCGTTTACAATAAATATAAAACGAGTGAAGAAGGGAGCTTCTTCTAAAGATTTTAAAAGTGCAGTCTCTGCTTCGTTGCCTATCAAAGATGCATCTGGTATAATTATAAATCTAGTCTTAGAAAGATGAGGTCTATAATAAAGTCTAGTACGGATCAACCAGCGGATAGTGAACTCTTCCGGGTTATCTTCTTTACCAATTGCGATTTGTTTATTCTTCTCTAGTGGAAACCAAACTATATCAGGATGAGAATGGTGCATGAATGCTCTGCAAGAAACGCAGTGCCCGCAAGATGTTCCTTCTAAACAAAGAACATGTCTGATAAATCTTTCGACCGCTGATTCTTTTCCGGTGCCTTCCGGTCCATGAAAGATAAGTAAGGGAGGAAGAAGGTCAGGTTGAGATGAGTATTTTTTTAAGAATACTAGAGCTCTTTCCTGGCCTTGGATTTCCTCAATACCGAATGCAGAAGACATGTTCCTTTTATTAAAGATTAATAAACAGGAGTCAACCAGTGTTTGTAGTTTTGGTTTTTTCCAACTACTAGATCAAAGAATGTGGACTGAAGTTTTTTAGTGATCGGTCCCATCTCTCCGGTCCCGATCTTTCTTTTATCAACTTCACTTACCCAAGCGATCTGCACACCAGTTCCGGAGAAAAAAATCTCATCAGCGATATAAAGTTCACTTCTTGTGATATCTCTTTCGATTACTTCATAACCAGAGTCTTTCGCAAGTTGCAGAACGGAACGTCTTGTGATCCCTTCTAACAAAGAAGAAGAGATAGAAGGTGTAATGATCTTTCCATCTCTCACTAAGAATATATTTTCTGCAGAACCTTCGCTTACAAAACCTCTACTGTCTAAGAAGATTGCTTCGTCATATCCGTTCTGAACTGCTTCCGATTTTGCAAGAGCTGAGTTTACATATCCACCGGAAACTTTGGAGAGAGTAGGGATAACTGTGTCATCAAACCTTCTCCAACTAGAAACCATAGTAGTAAGCCCACGTTTGGTATCTAAGTAATCATCCAACTCTAAAACATAAATTGCAAGTTCAGTAGGAACATCATGGAACCTAGGAGAAAGTTGCAGAGCAGAAGTGTAGATGAAAGGTCTAAGATATACGTTCCTTCTGTATCCGGATTGTTTAAGTAGATCTAAGGTTATGTCACGGAGTTCTTCCGGAGTTTTTGTGAATTGCAACTGCATGATCTTAGTAGAATTCACAAGACGTTTATAATGATCTAAGATCCTGAAAACATATAAGTTATCAGAACTAGAATCATAATATCCTCGGATACCTCCGAAGACAGTGGTTCCATATTGTAAGGCGTGAGTTTTGATGTTTATATTTGCTTCTGACTCCGGGACTATTTTTCCTTCGAAGTAAGAGAGTTTCTTGATGGATTCGGGCATGTACAGGGAACCTGAAAGTGATACTATTGATTACATGATTCTAAGCATAGGCTCTACTGTCGACTAATGATCGATCTTGTGATGAGCTTATGCAGGAGTGCAAGGTCTGAATGAATTCTTCTTTTTTTCCCAATCGATTTGATTGTGTTGTGGTCGGTGCTGGTCACGCAGGCTCCGAGGCTGCCTATGTCTCATCTATTGGTGGTGCTAGAACTTTACTCATCACAATGAACTTAGATACGATCGGACAAATGTCTTGCAACCCAGCTATCGGTGGGATTGCAAAAGGACATATGGTTCGAGAAGTAGATGCGCTCGGTGGCTTAATGGGAAAGGTCATCGATGCTACTGGTATTCAATTCAAAATGTTAAATACTTCAAAAGGTCCTAGCGTTTGGGCCCCGCGTGCTCAAGCAGAGAAGAAAGAATACCAACTAAAAGTAAAACATACACTTGAATCTATTCAGAACTTATCCATCAGACAAGATACGGTAGAAGATCTTTTGATAGAAGAAGATCGTATTGTTGGAGTTCGGACAGGAAGAGGTTTCGAAATTTTCACAAACCATTTGATCTTAACTACAGGAACATTCTTATCTTCTATCGTTCACATAGGAACTTACCAAAAAGAAAACGGAAGATTCGGAGAACCTACAGTCAAAGGTCTTTCTCATTCACTCGCTAAGTATAATTTGAAATTAGGAAGATTGAAAACAGGAACTCCTCCTCGTATTCATAAAAATTCCGTGGATCTTTCTGTGATGAGCGTTCAAGACGGTGATCCGGATCCTTCTCCTTTTTCTTTTTCTACAACCAAGATCACTCGTAGACAGATCCCTTGTTATATCACTTATACGAATGAAAAAACTCATCAGTTGATCAATGAGAACATTCATCTTTCTCCGATGTATTCTGGTCAGATTAAATCAACAGGACCTAGATATTGTCCTTCGATTGAAGATAAGGTTGTTCGCTTTGCTGATAGAGAAAGACACCAAATCTTTTTGGAACCAGAAGGATATGATACACAAGAGATTTATCTAAACGGAGTCTCCACTAGTCTTCCAGAAGAAGTGCAATGGAGACTTGTGCGTTCGATTGCTGGTCTAGAAGAAGCAGAGATCTTAAGACCTGGATATGCAATTGAGTATGACTATGTTGATCCTACAGAATTAAAACCAACATTAGAAACTAAAAAGATCAAAGGCCTTTATCATGCAGGACAGATAAACGGTACTACAGGTTATGAAGAAGCTGCGGCCCAGGGTTTGGTTGCTGCTTATAGTGTACTTTCTTCCTTAAGAGGGGAGGAGCCGATGTTGTTCTCAAGAGGAGAATCTTATATTGGAGTTCTTGTAGATGATCTAGTTCATAAAGGTGTAGAAGATCCTTATAGAATGTTCACATCTCGTGCGGAACATAGACTTCTTTTAAGACAAGATAATGCGGATCAAAGACTTATGAAGTATGGATATAAGATGGGTCTTGTATCTGAAGAAACTTACAATGAGATGACCGGCAGATATAAAAAGATCTCTGAAGTTAAGGAAAAGATACAATCTACTCCTCTCAAACCTTTACCTGAGTTCGAAGCTTTATTGGAAAGAAAGGGAATCCAAAGTTTAAAGTACGGTGCGAAGTTGGATTCATTTTTAAAAAGACCTGAGATTGCTTTCGAAGATGTTAAGTTCCTTGTGCCTGAGTCAGAGGAACTAAGCGTTCAAGACAGAAAGGTAATCGAGATGGAGATCAAGTACGAAGGTTACATCAAAAGAGAACAAGATACTATCGATTGGAAGAATAGATATCTCACTACTCCAATACCGGAGACGATCGATTACTCTTTGGTTCCTGGTATTAAAAAAGAAGCCATTCAGAAACTTACAAAACATCGTCCTTTAAATTTAGAAAAGGCAGCTCAGATCTCAGGTGTAGATCCAAGTGATATTGATATGCTTCTTTTCTATATCAAAGGAAGAAAACCTAGTCCTGTTTAAACTTCTTTAAAGACCTCTGATGAAATGAAAACCCCGGGTTGCCTCGGGGTTTTTTATTGCGGCTTTTAAACTCATCAACTTTGCTAAGTGTAATCGTGTTGGAGTTCCAACGTTTCACGTGAAACGTGAGAAATTCTTTCGGCTCTTCTCTATAAATTTTAATGAACTCAGATTGGATCAAAGGCACTCAAGGTTATTCAAACCGCATTGAAGAGTTTATCAAAGCTACATCTGATATTGATTTCTTCGATCTTCATAAAGACTTCCTCGCTTATATTCCGAAAGAGAAGGGAACAGTTTTAGATCTTGGTGCTGGGATTGGAAGAGATGCTTCTGTTTTTTCTAAGATGGGACACTCAGTTGTTGCAGTGGAACCACTCCAAGAATTCAGACAAGCTGGAGCCGATCTATATCCTTCTGATCAAATTGTATGGGTAGATGATTCACTACCTAGTCTTACAAAACTCTTAGAGTATAATAACCATTTTGATTTCATTCTATCATCCGGGGTTTGGCATCATTTGGATGAAGAAGAGCAGTTATATTCTATGGAAAGAGTATCTGAACTTCTGAAACTAAATGCAATTTTTGCTCTTTCACTTCGCAATGGTCCAGCAGGTAAGGGGACTCATGTGTTTCCAACAGATGGAAAGGTCACCATTGATCAGGCTTCAAAGTTTGGTCTTAAGAATTTACTAATTATAGAAAACCAACCAAGTCTGATGAAGAATAAAGAAGATGTTACTTGGACTAGATTAGTCTTTCAAAGAATATAAATATTTATCTATGCTGCGGTAAGAGTATAAAAAAGGGAGAGCAGATCGCCCTCCCTTCTATCCGTTTCACGTGAAACGTAGGGGATTATTTTCCGTAAACAAGCTCGTGAGTTTTTTCCACGGCCCATTTATCTCCCTGCTTGATCAAGAATGTGAATTGTTGTAAACGATTCTCTTTGTCCCAGATCAATCTATTCATTCTTTCAATCGTTCCTTGGACATTCATTCTACTTTGAAGTTTTCCATTTGAATCAAAAGTCAGAACAGTAGATGCAGCTTGTTGTTTCTCTTCATTATAAATGTTCTGTTGGAATAGTCCCGGCTTATTCGGGTCTTTTACGATAGCAAATCTTTCAGTGGTCTTTGCATCTGCCCATTCAGTTTGAGCTTCTTTTATTAAACCATTCTCTCCCCATGAGATGATCGTGCAGGTAAGTATATTTTTTCCTTCTTTATCAACTAGTTCAATAGATGAAAGAACTCCTGCTTTATTATATCCGAAGTTTTTAGATTCAAGATTTACTCCGTCTTTATTATAGAGTTCTTCTTTAAGAATTTTTCCATCTCTATATAGGAACTTAGTGAAACCATCTGGCTTTCCGTCTTGTCCGATATAGTTTTCTTTAACTAATTTTCCAGAAGGGTCATATTCATACTTTGCAGTATAGATTAAATTACCTTTGGAATCTCTTACTAGCTCTTGGGTAGGGCCGCCCTTTTCAAAACCTAAAATGATCCTATCAGTATGAGACCACTTTCCAGGAGTGAAAGAATGGATCGGGCTGATGCAGAAGATGAAAACGAAAGAGAAGAATACTCTTTTTAACATGGAGATTACCTCCCTCTAGACATCGACTATTTGTATAAAATGTTAAGAGTCTTTTTAGGAAATTTGAATGGGTTTCTTCCATACTGATACCGGATTAAGATCAGATATTGGGGTCTTTTCTTTTTGTAGTACCTGTAAGACTCTTGGAATCTCATTTAATTTCAGTAGGAAGTCCTACATAAAATTATAACATTCTGCTGGTAGAATCAAAGGAAAACTCCTTGCCGAAGGTGACTGACGGAATAATTTTTTACGGGCTTCTAAGCCAAAAACATTAGAAGCCAATAAAGAAAGATTAGTGGAGAGGAAATATGTCCCTCAAAAAAATCGGGATCACGGTCCTTGCTCTTATTGCGATCTTTTTAATTTATACGATCGCATTCACTGAAAAAGGGATCAAGCCCATCCAACCGGAAGCATCTGTTCCAAGTTTAGATTATTCTTCTCTAAGTGAAGAAGCCGCGAAAGATCTACAAGCTTATATAAGGATCGCAACTATAAGAGGTAGAGAAAAAGAAGGAGCACTCTTTTTAAAATCTGTCTTAGACAAAAGAGGAATTCCTTCTCGCATCATTGAATATCCTGGTAAGCCGGACAGAGCATCTCTTCTTGCCGAATTAAAAGGTAAAGATACAACTAAAGAAGGTTTAATACTCACAAGTCATATCGATGTTGTAGAAGCAGATGCAAAGGACTGGGATGTTCCACCATTCTCAGGAGTAAGAAAAGGAGATAGAATTCATGGAAGGGGTGCAGTGGATGTTAAGGGTCTTGGTATCATGCAACTATATGCCTTCTTATTGATTCATGAGAAGAAGATCCCACTCGAAAGAAACTTAATGTTCCTTGCTATCGCAGACGAAGAGAGCCGTTCAGAACATGGAGCTAGATTCTTAGTAGATAAACATAAAGAAATATTCAATGGATATGAATATGTTTGGAACGAAGGTGGAACTGGGTCGAAGGACATCGCAATTAAAGGATCTAAAGTATTTAATATTCAACTCGCAGAAAAAGGCGCAGTTTGGTTGGACTTAAAAGCTAAATCAATTCCAGGACATGGAAGTACTCCGCCAGTAAGTTACGCTGCAAAGTCCATGGTAGATTTTTTGCAAGATGTGCAGAACATTGGAAACAAAACAATGATCAAGGATGAGACTGCGGCGTTCTTTTATTCACTAGGAGCTATCAGTAATTTTCCAGATTCCTTTGTATTAAAAAGATCTAGAAACCCATTACTTTTTATCATCTTAAAAGGTGTGATCAACTCCAATAGACATCTTAGAGCAATGACTAGAAACACAGTGAGTTTAACTGGTATAGATAGTCATCCTATCGGAATGAATGTGATCACTTCTGAGACAACAGGTTCTTTAGACATTCGTATTCTTCCAGGACAGGATGAGAAAAAGATCTTTGAAGAAGTGAAAGCACTCGGAGAAAAATACGGAGTAGAAGTCAGCGCTCGCCACTTAGAGTCCGGAAGTATTTCTCCAATGGATGGATTACTATTTAGAGTTCTTGCTGGAACTGTGACTGCAGTTGAGCCGGGATCAATTGCTACTCCTTTCTTATCGCCAGGAACAACTGACAGTTCTTATCTCAGACAGATTGGATTAAAATGTTACGGACTCATTCCTGCATTACTTTCCTCCGAAGAGATAGATGGTATTCATGGTAAGAATGAGAGCATGAGTATTCCTCAGCTCAAGATGGGAATTGAAATTTTATTCAAATCCATCATAGAATACAATCACCAAGTCGCAAAGTAGAATGACAGAAACAGAGACAAGCCATCCGGAATTCAATCATGATCCGGATGGGATCCAAGCTGCGGTAAAATATAGATTCCCAAAAGACGCAGATCAAATCCTTCCCCTATTCGATTGGGAACTTGTCTCTTTATTCTTAACCTTCCTAAAAGAGAAAAACCAAGCTGGCGGATTTTTCTCTAAAAGAGATACAAACGAGATCCTAGATCGTCATGTCCTTGAATCGATCTTTCATATTTATAAGATCCATAACATACTTGGATCGTTTAACAAGATGAAGGTGGGAGATGCAGGCACAGGTCCAGGTATACCTGGCTTCTTCTTTCGTTGTTTAGTAGAGAAGGAAAGGCCTAAGCTAGTTCTACTTGATTCACAAAGAAGAAAACTTTCCCACACAGAAACATTCGTTAAAGAAAACAAAATCTTAGGTGTGGATTTCCTTTTTGCAAGGGCGGAGGACTGGAAAACTGACTGGAATTTAGGTGTTTCGAGGGGGTTTGTGCCTTATCCTTGGAGTGCAGAAGTCTTAAGTAGATGTATTATAAAAGGAGGATATTATGTCCCCTTTATTGGGAAAGACGAGTTTGATGCAAAGATTGAAAAGAAGATCTTAGCAGATAGTGGTTTTGAACATACTAAAACTGTATTTTTACCCGAACTTGAATTTTTAGGCATGCGACATATTAAAGTCTTGAAAAAGGTCGGATCGGCAAGGCAAGGTATTCCTAGAGCTTGGAAGCTTCTCGAGAAGGAGAGCAAAGAATTCTATGGGAAAGATCGTATCCATCAGTAATCAAAAAGGCGGCGTAGGCAAGACTACTACCTCCATCAATCTTGCGGCAAATCTAGCTGCGATTGGTAAAAAAGTTTTAATCGTAGATTTTGATCCACAAGGTAACTCAGGATCCGGTTTAGGATTTGAGATCAATACACTCCAAAATACTTCTTATGAACTTTTGATCGGAGAATCTTCCGCAGCGGAGTGTATCAAAAGAACAGATATCGAAAATCTTCATATCATTCCTTCTAATATCAATTTATCAGGTGCAGAAGCTGACCTATTGGGAGAAGAAAATCGTGAATATCGTTTAAAAGATGCGATCGGTCATTTGAGAACCGAGTATGATTATATACTCATCGATTGTCCTCCTTCTCTTGGTGTTCTAACTCTCAACGCATTGTCTGCGGCTGATAGCGTGATGATCACTCTCCAAACAGAATATTTCGCTTTGGAAGGATTAACTCAGCTAATGAAGATCATTTCTTTGGTTCAGGAAAAATTGAATCCTTCTCTTGAGCTCGAAGGTGTACTTCTGACCATGTTTGATAAGAGAACCAATCTGGCACAACAAGTGGCAGAAGATGTTAAGTCTTACTTTAAAGAAAAAGTATATACTACAGTTATCCCTAGGAACATTAAACTTTCCGAAGCTCCATCTTTCGGTAAGTCTATTCTTTCTTATGATCCAGATGGGATCGGTGCTCAAAGTTACAGAAGTCTAGCATTAGAAGTAGCTGGTAAAAATTAATGAGCGCTAGCGCAAAACCGAAAGCATTAGGCAGGGGACTCGGGAATTTAATTCCTGTGTCGGAGGAAAAGTCTTTCAAGGAGGCAGGCGGAGAAGGTTCGCTCAAAGAAGTAAAACTTTCTGAAATCCGTCCGAATCCTGACCAACCAAGAAGAACTTTTAATGAAGAATCTTTGCGTGAACTTGCTGAGACAATTAAGGCTCATGGAGTTATCCAACCGATCGTAGTAAAAGATACTGGTTCTGGATATGAGATCATATCTGGCGAAAGAAGATATCGTGCATGTAAAATTGCAGGATTCATAAAAATCCCAGTAGTAGTTAAAAAAGCGAATGTCCAGCAAACTTTGGAAATGGCTCTTATAGAAAATATCCAAAGGGAAAATCTAAATCCGATTGAAGAGGCTTTAGCTTACAAAACTCTTTCTGAAAAATCTGGATTAAAGATTACTGATATCGCTTCTCGAGTTGGTAAGAACAGAGCGACTGTTTCTAACTTGATCCGTCTTTTACAATTGCCTGATTCAGTTATGGATCTAGTTAAAAATGGTAGAATCTCAGAAGGTCATGCAAGACCACTTCTATCCATTGCTGATCGTAAAAAATCAGAACAACTTGCTTACCAAATTGCAGAGAAAGGTCTAACAGTTCGCCAGGTTGAAGACATCGTTGCAAACTTAACGGAAGAAGCTCCGGTTAAAGAGAAGAAAAAATCCAAACGTAAAGAAGTGGATATTGTAGAACTTGAGAACAAGTTCCGCAAAAAGTATTCTATGAAAGTGGATATCACTCATAATTCTTCTTCCGGAAAAGGAAAACTCAGTATTGCTTATCCAAGCTTAGATGCATTGCAGAAAGTTTTAGATGCCTTAGGGTTATAGTCCGCAGAACTTCGGTTATCAGAATTAGCCTATGAGCGCGAACGATCCTGAATTCTATTATACTCTAAGAGTTCGTTATTCAGAGATAGATGCTCAAGCAGTAGTATTCAACGCACATTATCTTACTTACTTTGATACTGCTCTAAATGAGTACATGAGATTTCTAAAGTACGACTATAAGGGCGAATTAGAGAAGAATGGCCTGGACTTTGTAGTCACTCGCTCTTTGATCGAATATAAATCACCTGCAAGATTCGATGAAGAACTAAAAGTTTATGTGAAAGCAGGAGAAATTAAACCTGCTAGTATTCTTTGGAATATTCAGGTCCGAAAAGTTTCAGACGATAGTTTGGTTTGTAACGGAGAATTGACTTGGGCTTTTTTATTATTGGAGTCCAGAAAGCCTGCAAAGCTTCCGGAAGTATTTAAGAACTTAGGTTCTAAAACTCTATCTTAATTCATCAGGTCTATTAACAGACCTCGAATATCTTCCATTCTTTTCATTAGATCAAAGGTAGAATTCTCAGGATGAACTATAAAATCTGCGAGAGTCTGGATCTTATCATCTACAATCTGAACTACTTGGTAAACTTTTTCAGATCCACCGCGAGCCCTTGTGCGCAAAGTTTCTAAACTTGTATTTCTATCTAGAACTTCCTTTAAGATACCTTGAACGATCCTTTTATACACTTCTAGATTTGCATATGTAGGAGATTTTAAGAAATTTCTCTCTGCATCAGGAAGATCTCTAAGTAAAGAATTTAGATCTCTCGTCCTTTCTTGGTTATAAGGAAGTAGATGTTCAACTAAATCGAAAAATTCACTTTTAGAATCAGGTATCTGGGAATCGGATACTGAACTAGGAACAGGTTGGTATATAGAGGCATTTAGAGAGAGCCCGAAGTCTCTTTTTTTACGTGATTCAGTGCGAGGGTCTTTTTGCTGAGATTGGATCTTCAATGAGTGGTCGGGTTAATCTTACAATTTCCCTCGAATTGTACTCCCTCTTCCATAACTACCTTTGGAGTGATGATATCACCTTTCATACGGCAGCTTGCGAGTAGAGTCACTCGTTCCGACGCGAATATATTCCCATTAATTTCACCGCCGGCGACGACAATACGAGCTTTAATATCCGTATCGACGATTCCGGTCTTTCCGATTAGGACTTTTCCGTCGGTTTTTATGGTTCCCCTAAAAATACCGTCAATACGTAGAAGCCCGGAAAGTTTGAAGTCTCCGCTGAATTCGGCGCCTTCGCCGATGATGCTATTTACTGCTAATTGCTCTTCTGTATGGGCCATCAGTCTTGGATCTGGTTCAAGAATGCAAACGGATCGATCGCTCTGGTGCCCACATGAATTTCATAATGAAGACTGTACTGAGGACTGTTTTCCGATTTTCCAACGAAACCTAATACTTCGTTTTTGGAAATTTGCTGGTTCGCTTTCACTTTTACACGATCCAGATTTGAGTAAATCGTTTTCCAACCGAATTTGTGAGCAACTTTCACAAAGTATCCTGTGTTACGTGTGTATCCAATCTCGTAGACAGTTCCAGGTGCAGTTGCCACTACTTCTGAACCAGCGAAAGCTCCAATATCTAATCCATTATTAAAATCTCTGCGAGCAGTAACTGGATTCAGATATTCTCCGTAAGGATAAAGAACATACCCCTTTACCGGCCAGATGGACGGAGTTTGACGGATTAGATTTTTACGTTTTTTTAATATACTTATGATTTCTTGAGTAAGTTCGTTTGCTACTTTAAGATTATGAACATCTTCTTTCAGTCTAAAAACTTCCGCACCTGGTGCTAAGTTTTTGTCGGAACCAATGGAAAGTTTTTCTGCTCCGCCAATTCCTTTTGCAACTTTGGAATTGTCTCCGGTCAATCTTCCGTAAAGAGCTCCCACATGATTATGATAATATTCAACGTGCTCGTGAAGACCGTTGATCTCTTCTTTCATTTTTGCGGACTGACGGATGAAGTCCTGGTTGGATAAGTTCAACTCGGTAAGCTGGTGAATGGATCCTGAATGGCTAAGAACGTTGATAGAGCTGATGAGAAGAAGGACCAAAATTGTCCCGATGAAGATAGTGATCGCTCTGTAAGAGATATGAAAGTTGATCGTTTTTTGTTCGGAGTGAGGGATCACCATGACGGTGAGTCGTTCTTTGCCCTTCTTATTCCAATTAGCTATTTTGATATCTAGCTTAAGCTTCAGATCTTGGTATTTATATCTGAGCCTATAATAAAGTAGTGCAAGATAGGATTTAAGATTCAAGCTATTATGTCCCAAACCAACGAGTTTTCCCGTTCCGTTGTTATGCTGTAAGGATTCTAAAAAATTCTCTTTTCAGTCAATACAAATCACGAAAACTGCCTTTTAAAAGCCGTTTTCACATGTACTCCATCATCGACACTCACTGCCACTTAGATATTATACAAGAGCAAGGGCAGGATATTGCAGAATCTCTAAAAAAAGCAAAAGAATCAGGTATAAAAAAGATCGTCCAGATTGGTATCGACCTTGAGAGTTCAATTAGAGCGAAAGGTTTATCTGAAAAATTTTCAGATGAAGAGATAGAAATATTTTATTCGATCGGATGCCATCCAACTGAGACTCATGAATTTCCTAAAAAGGAAGAAATTTTGACATTAGTCAAAGAAAACGTGACGGATAAAAAGTTATCCGCAATTGGAGAGATCGGATTAGATTATTATCACGATGCTTCAACTAAGGCGTATCAGGCGGATGTGCTTCATTCTTTCTTAGAAGCGTCTGGTCAGTATTCTCTTCCTGTAGTGATCCATTCAAGAGATGCTGCAGAAGATACAGTTTCTATTCTAAAAGAACATAGGGACAAAGCATTTGGAGTGATCCATTGTTTTACTTATGATTATCTAACTGCGAAGAAGTTAGTAGATCTAGGATATTATATTTCCTTCTCAGGAATTGTTGCATTTAAGAATGCAAGAGATATCCAAGAAGCAGCAGAAAAACTTCCGTTAGAAAGTATGCTCATCGAAACGGATGCACCGTTCCTTGCTCCTCCACCATTCCGTGGAAAAAGAAACGAACCTTCTTATACTAAATTTGTTTTAGAAAAAATGTTCTCTCTCAGAAAAGAATCTAACTCAGAAGTAGAAAAAACTTTGTATAATAATTCCTTAAAATTCACGCAAAGAAAGGCGTATCATCATGATTGATCTGAAATATATTACCGATAACACTGAAGAATTAAAATCTAATCTAGAGCTGAGAGGTTTTAAAGATCTCGCAGTTTTGGACCAGCTTGCAGATATCATCCAAAAGAAAAAAGTCCTCCAAAAGGAAGCAGATGTATTCCGCGAAGAAAGAAATAAAGCAAGTAAAGAGATCGGAAAAGTAAAACAAGCAGGTGGAGATATTGCAGCAGCTTCTGCCGCAGTAAAAGAGATCGGAGATAAGATCAAAAAGATAGAAGATGATCTTGAATCTCTCGAATCTAAACTGCTCGAAATCAATTTAGGTCTTCCTAATATTCTAGATAAAGATGTTCCTGTAGGAAAAAACGAACACGATAATAAAGTTTTGTATGAAGTAGGAGATATTCGAGATTATAAATTTACTCCTAAACCTCACTTCGAATTGGGAGAAGCATTAGGCTGGTTCAATTTTGAGAAGGGAACAAAACTGGCAGGTGCAAGAGCTTACACATATTTCGGCCTAGGTGCTAAATTAGAAAGAGCACTTGCGAATCTTATGCTTGAGACTCATACTACCGAGCATGGTTATACAGAAGTTTGGGTACCAGTCATGGTAAACGACGAATGTATGACTACTACAGGACAATATCCTAAATTTAAGGATGAGTATTATAGATTAGAAAGAGATGAACTTAATCTAATCCCAACTGCAGAAGTTCCTTTAACGAATTTGTATAGAGATGAGATCATTCCTGAAGGTTCTTTACCTATTTCGATTACTGCTCATACTTCTTGTTTTAGAAGAGAAGCGGGATCTTATGGAAAAGATACTAGAGGTCTGGTTCGAGTTCACCAATTCCAAAAAGTTGAACTTGTGAAGTTTGCTCGCCCTGAAGACTCAGAAGAAGAGCATAAAAAGATGCTTTCTCACGCAGAGAATATCCTTAAAAAATTAGGAATTCGATACAGAGTAATGTTATTATGCAGTGGAGATATTTCGGCTGCTTCTTCCAAAACTTATGATCTGGAAGTTTGGATGCCTGGTTTGAATCGTTGGATGGAAATTTCTTCTGTTTCTAACTTCAAAGATTTTCAAGCGAGACGTGGTAAGATCCGCTACAAATCTAAAGAAGGCAAAAATCAATTGGTCCATACTTTGAATGGTTCCGGTTTGGCGATCGGTAGGACCTTGGCAGCTGTTATAGAAACTTATCAAAAAGAAGACGGGACAATCGACTTTCCAGAAGCTTTAAAAAAATATCTCTGATTTTTTCTTCGAAAAAGTATCAGGTTTTTCTCTAAAAGACAGATAGTTAGAGTATGGCTTCTAAAATCCATACTCAATCTTCTATTTCTTTTAAGATCATTTCTGTTTTACTTTGTTATTTCGTATTCGCAGGATTTTCTGTATCCGGTGCAGAAGATTCTTCTAAAGGAAAAGTCGCTCCTTTAAAGGGAGAAATTAACACTTCTTTAAATGAGTTTGGGATCAGTCTTTCAGAAGACGGCAATACTCTTTATTATTATTCCAAACGTAGGAATTCCAACTACTCCGATCTTTTCAAATCAGTAAAAACCAAAAATGGTTGGAGCGCAGGCGTAGAAGTTTCCGAACTAAATTCCCAATATGACGATCAAAGTCCTTTCATCATTGAAAATGAGAAGGCAATCATCTTCTCTTCAAATCGAGATGGAAGTATTGAATTCAAATTAAGCAGCGGGAAGATAGGAGTTTCCAGAGATCTATATTTCGCTACGTTAAAAGATGGAAGTTGGGACAAAGCAACTAGACTGCCTCAAGAAGTAAACACTCCTGCAATTGAAGAGAATCCATTCTTGGCAGGAAGTTATTTATTCTTCACTCGTTATCCGTTTGGGAAAGTTGCCGAATCAGATATTTATATTTCTGAATATAAAGATGGATCGTGGAAAAAAGCAATTCGTATGGAAAGTCCTGTGAATACAGAACATGCTGAGATAGCGGCCACTTTGAGTAGAGATAGCAAGTATTTGTATTTTTCTTCCAATCGTCCAGGTGGTTACGGTGGATTAGATATTTATAAAGTAGAAATCAAGGAAGATGGTACCTTCTCCGCAGCCGTTAATCTAGGACCTGTAATCAATTCTCCCGGCGATGAAGCATTCTACATTGAAACTCCTGACGGCAAAAATGCGTACTTTTGTAGATTGGAGAAAGAAGGCGGGAATTACGACGTCTACGAATTTTCTGTGAATGAATGGGAAGAGTTGAAGAAGAATAAAAAAATCTCCTTGGAATCCATTCATTTTAGAACTGGCTCCTTCGAGATTGAAGAAGAGTCTTATGAAATTTTGGACAGATTGGTAGCCTTCTTAAATGAAAACCCATCGATTAAACTAAAAATCACAGGTCACACCGACTTGCATGGGGATCCGAACGACAATTTAGAATTAAGTCGCAATCGGGCCGGAGCTGTGAAGGAATACTTGGTCAAAAAAGGAATTTCTACGGGTCGATTTACCACAGATGGAAAGGGAAGTAAAGAGCCGATTTATCCGGAAAAAAACCCTGAAACGGACCGCAAAAATCGAAGGACCGAATTTCAAATTTTAGAATAGACTAAAAACTCCTTTAACAACCGGAAGATGCCGATAACCTAGGTATCATGAAAATGCGGAAGCAGTTTCAGTCGGCATTTTTCTCGGCCATTCTCCTTTTTCTTTCTCTAGACTTATATTCTCAGACCAAGGCCATGCCTTCCAGATTGGATTCTGTCCTTTCTAAGAAAGAGTTGGTGGTTGGGGTCAATAGAGTTTACGAACCATTTTATGTCCAAGATCCTAAGGAAGGTTTTCCAGGTTTCGATATGGAACTTGCAAAGTTGTATGCGGATTATCTGGGAGTTGCTCTCAAGATAAAACCTCTTAAAACTTTCCGACAATTTTCGGATGAGATCGCGGCCGGCACGATTGATATAGCGATGGCTGGTATGTCTACGGATTTGAGTCGAGGAAAGACCGTTACTTTCTCTGATCCTTACCTTCTTACAACTCCTGCCGGTCTTGTTAATAAACGTTCTCTTCCTCCTGAGCCGGAAGGTAGTATTGTAACTACTAGAACTTTTAAATCTTTAGAAGACTTAGCAGTTTTAAATGCACTTTCTTTTTCTGTCAGATCCAATACTACAAATCATAATTATCTTTTGAGAAGGTTTGGTAAGAACCAAATTTACAGTTATCTTTCTGATTCTATTGCAATAGATGCATTAACAAAAGGGAATGTGATTTGTTATGTTGCGGATAGCTTGTACATTCTATCCTTACTGCAAAAACAACCAAGTTTGAAAGCAAACTATGTGGCTCTTATAAATCCTGTTATGGATGAATATATCAGTGCTGCATTACCTTTAAACGATCTCGTCTTTGCGGATAATTTTAATTTTTTTATCAAAGAATTAAAAAGAACAGGAGTGATAGAAAGTCTTCGCGCTAAATATTTTCTAGGAAGCGGTTGGGTAAAATAATTCGTGTTGGACTCTCCGTTTCAAAAGATCCGAATTCTCGCCCTAGTAATATTTATCTTTGCTGGCGTTTCCATATCTGCTCAAGAAGTGGAGGAAAAAACAAAAATAGATTTTCAAGGAAACTATAGGGTCCGTGGTTTCAATTTAGGAAGAGATATTTATACCTCCAGACAAACACCAGTAACTCCCTATAATCGTACTGATTTTGTTCAGCAATACAATAAAGACACGCTTACCAAATACCAAAACGAATTAGCCGCAAGAGAAAAAGGTTATTCTAGTACTCTCAGTCCTCAGAAAGAAGATACAACCTACTACGATACAAGGATGACTTTGAATATGAACTTCTCCACTTCGAAATATTTCGAAGCATTGGTAGGTGTTCAAATAGGGGATATTATTTTTGGAGGAAGAGGAGTTAATCAGAGTTCTAACGTAGGGCCTGGACAAGGGGGAGAAGCTTCCTTCAGTTCCGCAGTGAATATGCAGACAAACTTTCTTTATCTCAACTTTAAATTACCTGAGAAAAGTTTTACTGCGAGGGTTGGTCTTCAGCTTTTCACTTCTGCTCAAGGTAGAGTTGTGTTTGTTCCGGGAACAGGAGTAAACTTAACTAAGGACATTAGAGATTGGAATACTACGATAGAAGGCGGTTGGTTCGTAGCAAAACAGAATAATCTTACCGACTTGGATAAAAACCAATTTGCAGATAAAAATTATCAAGGCTCTAACGTTTATTTTTATAAAATTAAGACTAGCTTCTTCAATAATGCTAAACATGAATTGTACAGCTTTTATCTGGATGATAATCTAAGAGATATTCAGGATGTAAATGGTGTGTATGGATTGGTTTCTAGGACCAGTGATGCGAGCCAATTGTTCTGGCACGGTTTATTTAACGAATTCAATTTTTCTGATTTTACATGGACTATCCACGGTATTTACAATCACGGAACCGTTAAATCTTTGAATCCGTACAGAGATAGTGACGGTAATGAGATACAACAAAAGTACGACTTATACAAGATCAAAGGTGGATTCTTTGATACACAATTATCTTATCGTTATAATGAATCCATAAGTGTGACCTCGATGATTTCCGGTTCTACTGGGCGGCCAGGTTATGAAAAAGACGGTAGCAGGTCCAATTTACATGGGAATGGTTATCGAACTTTGTTCCCAGGATATTCACTTTCCAACATCGCGAATGACTTTACGGGAGGTTATGCACTATTCTCAGGTAGAGATATGAGTGGTCTTTATGAGTATGGGATTTTTACCGATATCGTTTTATCTGGTCCTTTGGTTTTGACTTTAGGTTATTATAGATTATATGGGACAAAGTCTCCTCTTACGGATAATAATAGATTTTACAATGAGGAAAACTTCTATCATACCTCCGCATACTTTGGTCAGGAATATAATCTGAACTTAAGATGGAGTGCATTCAGAGATATGCAGATACTTTTACGTTCCGGTTATTTTGTAGCAGGGAACGGATTAAAAGCTTATTTAGATACAACCCAAGGAACAATCTTAAGAGAGTTGTTCGTCACTGCAGAACATAGATTTTAAAGTTTGAGTCTGGAGCGGATTGCTCTTCCTAAGGTGTATTGGTCAGCAAGTTCGATGGAGCCGCCCACCGTAATACCGTAAGCGATCCTAGTAACGGAAACATTAAAATTCTTTAATTGATGATTTAGATAATCCGCTGTTGCATCCCCTTCTAATGTAGGGTTGGTCGCGACTAAAACTTCTTTTAGATCTTCTGGTTCTATTCTGTTTAAAAGTTCTCTGATGCGCAGATCTTGAGGTCCAACACCTTCTAAAGGAGAAATTACTCCGTTCAGGACATGGTATCTTCCTTTGAATTCACCAGTATTTTCTATAAAGAATACATCTTCAGGTTGTTCTACCACGCAAACAGTGTGACTGTCTCTTTTTTCGGAAAGACAAAGATCGCAGATCTCTTCTTCTGAATAGGAACCACACCGAGAACAGAAACGGATCCTTCCTTTTACTTCTGATAAACTTTGGATGAATCCGTTAAAAACTGCAGGGTCTTGTCTTAATAAATGAAAACTAATGCGGTATGCACTTTTTTTTCCGATCCCAGGAAGAGAAGAAAGTGCGTTTACCATTCCTTCGATTAAATGTTCAGCCAAGGTTGCCGCCGAATAATTTAGAAATTTCAGAAAGATCTAATCCGCCAGTAATTGATTTTAATTCATACTCTGCGGCTTGTTTTGCTTTTTGGATGGCATCGTTTGTTGCTGCCATGACTAGATCTTCTAACATTTTATTATCTTCTGAATCGAATAATGCGCGATTGATCTTTACGTCTACGATCGCTCCATCTCCGGTAGATGTGACTTGCACCATTCCAGCGCCAGCGTCGCCCATCACTCTTAGGTTGGAGATCCTCTTTTTGATCTCTTCCATTTTACCGCGCATTTCTCCCATCTTGGAAAAAATTTCGGATGCGTTCTTTAGATTTTCAAACATGGCTTATACCTAGGATCCCAGCTTGGGTACTTTGGAAGGATCTATATCCGTTCCTAAAAATTCGTTTTTGAAAGATTTTTCCCATTCAGCATCTTCAGAAGAAACACCTTTAGCCAAATCTTCTAGAGACGAGAGTGGTCCTGGTTTTTGTTCCTGAGGAATTTCCTTCTTCTCGTTAGACACGACTGGAGAAGGAGTCGGAACTGGAGTTTGCACTTCTTTAGGCGGCGTAGGAGCTTGTTTTTTAGGAGTTTCGAATGCTACGGATGCTGAGACGGAATCTTGGTCTTGTATCATCAGTATGAGATGATTGATCCTATCTACAAGTCCTGCAAGACTAGGTTTGGCTAGATCTTCTGTAAGTTTTTTGATCTGGATCTCTATGAAAATTTTAATCTCAAAAGAGTTTCTTAAACGAAGAGTTTTAACTCTTTCAAATAATTCGAAAAGACGGAAAGAAAGTTTGTTTAATGCGATCGGATCTACAGATTCAAAATCCTTTCTCATTTTGATTAGATCTTCTCGAGGATAATTTACTGATTCGGAATCAGCCGCAGAATCTTTTACTAAACATAAAGTGTGAGTGAACTCAATCGAATCCCAAAGGAATTTGTATATATCCTGGCCTTCTTGGTATAAGCTTTCAATGATCTGTAATGACTTAGAAGAATTTTCAGCATCTACTAGGCTTTTGATAAAATCGGATAAAAAATCGATCCCATGATAACCGATCATTTTTCGGATCTCGGAACCTAAGAGTCGATTGTCAGTAAATACAAGAGCTTGCTCCATAAAGGAAAGCATGTCTCTCACAGAACCGTCGCCCTTTTTTGCTACCCAAAACAATCCTTCTGAATCGTATTTTGTGTTTTCTTCCTTACACAAATTTTCTGCATAATCTTGAAGAACAGATAAAGGAACTTTCTTAAAGATAAAGTCTTGGCAACGGGATAGAATGGTCTCTGGAATTTTATGATACTCAGTGGTAGCTAAAACGAAGACCACATGAGAAGGAGGTTCTTCCAAAGTTTTTAAAAGTGCGTTGAATGATTGGTCAGTAAGCATGTGCACCTCATCTATGATGTACACTTTGTACTTACCACCCATCGGAGTGAATTTTACGTTATCTCTAAGTTCTCTGATATTTTCAATACCACGGTTACTCGCAGCATCTATCTCAAGAACATCCCCTGAAATACCTTTAGTGATCTCCTGGCAAGAATCACATTGGTTACACGGCTCATTATCGATTGGATTTTGGCAATTGAGTCTTTTTGCGAAAATCCTAGCGATTGTAGTTTTTCCTACACCTCTAGGTCCGAAAAAAATATACGCATGACCTATCTTTCCGGACTTAACCGCGTTTTGTAATGCACCGATCGCAAGATTCTGATGGATCACATCTTGGAATCTTTGGGGGCGATATTTGCGGGAGAGAACTTCGTGATTTCCGGCCATATGGTTGTAATTTTACCAGATAGCATGGGACAAGAAAGAAGGAAAAGCCTAAAAGTCCGTCTAATTTCTCTTATCTTTGAAGAAAGTTTTGAATAACTCTGTGGTCGTTTTTGACTTAATTAGTACAAGTTCTGGAAAAAAATTTCTGCTATAGATCGTTTCAAGAGGAAGTGAAGAAATCCCTTCTCCCAATTTTGCAGGAACCAGATATGCTACTTTAGGGATTCTAGAAAGAAGAATAGAACCTCCACACATCAAACAAGGCTCAAGCGTAGTAAGTAGGATACAATCTGTGAGATATCTTTCCTTGCAGATCCGTTTTGCTTCTGAAATCGCAAGAACTTCGCTATGTAAGGAAGAATCTTCAGAAATTTCCACTGAGTTGAAAGCTTCACAGACAAGACTTCCGTTTTTGTAAATTTGTGTGAAACTAGGGATCTCCTCCGAATTTTGAGTTCGAATTTCCGCAAATCGGTCTAAAAAAACCTTAAGTAACGGCTCTATAATTTCTTGGCTCATTTTCGGTTTCTATTTCCGTTTCTCTTTTAAATTCTTCTTGCTCTTAGCGTATGTAAATGGTTTTTTCTAGCGCATGATTCTTTCGGCCAAATTGATGAGACCGGCCGGTTCTTCCGCAAAGACCAACACTCTACTTGTACGTTTAAATTCTCCTACGGGACCCGCTTCCGCGCAAAGACAACCTCTAGTTTTAGGTTTAGCCTTGGACAGAAGTTGGTCCATGAAAGGAAGTAAAATGGATTCTGTGATCCAGGCTTCTTCTTCCTTGGTCAATTGGTTGACCCGTCGTGATTTTTTAACCGCTGTTGCTTACGCAGAAGACGTCCAGGTCATCCAACCTCTAGTTCCTCTGGCCGAAAAAAATTCAGTCATTCACAGATTGAATTCTATCCAAGTGGGTACTTCTACCAACCTAAGTGGTGGATGGCTTCATGTTCTCAGAACATTAGAATTACATCCGATTGCTGATGGTTATAAACGTGTTATTCTTCTTACTGATGGAAATCCAACATTAGGAATTAAGGATCCTGTTCAGTTGATCCAGATTGCAGCTGATGCTTATAAAAAAGGGATCAGCACAACTGTAATCGGTTTCGGTAACGACTTCAACGAAATACTCCTAAAGGAGATCGCAGAATCTGGAGGAGGAAATTTCTATTATGTAGAAACTCCTGAAGAGACTGGAGATATTTTCTTCAAAGAATTCGGAGATATTGGGACCTTATACGCTCAATCCATAGAACTCAAAGTAGATTTTCCGAAAGGAATAGATTATCTGGATTTAGTTTCAGAAGTTTCTTCTTACCAAGAACCTGACCCCGAAGAGACAGGACGTACTAAAACATTAGTTTTAGAAGTTGGAGATATGAGGGCCGACGATGTAAAAAGTCTGGTCGTTCAACTTCGCCCAACCAAAAAAGATACACCTCCTAATATTAATATTTCTGCAAGTTATTACGAGTTAACAGATGGTGCTAAGCTAGAACAAAAAACTATAGATATTCCTTTGGATTGGAACGATGACTCTGCGAAGGAGGATGCAGACGTCGTTGTCGAGGCTACTATCGCTAAAACCGGAAAAGGTTTAAGAAAAGCCGGAACACTTTTAAAAGAAGGTTATACGGATGAATCGATAGCGCTCTTAAACGATCTCATTAAAGAAATTAACGAAAAAGAAGAATTAGCTCCCGAAGTTTTACAAACTCTTGGCTTTAGAGTAAGTTCTTTAAAAAATCGGATCTTAGAAAATTCTCCGACTGCAGCAAAACATTTGGTGGCTTCTGCTTCTGAACTGCAGTACGGAGCGATGGAAAATTTCCCGGACGATGGGGTGGAATACCACGATCAGATCTATGCGTATCGTACAAATGAAGATATAGATCTTTATAGATGCCCTGAGATCAAAACAGCGATCCAAGAAAAGATGAAAGAAGGTTACAGATATATCGTATTCAATCTGGCCAAATCTTCTTATATAGATTCTTCTGCGATTGGTATGTTGATACAGGTCGCAGGCTGGCTTCGAAAAAGAGGCGGAGAATTGATCGTAAGTAATCTAAGATCTTCCGTTAAAAAAGTATTCTCGATCACTCGATTGGAATCTCATATTCGTGCTTCTGAAACAGAAGAAGAGGCCCAAAGTTTACTAAAGGCCTGGATAGAAAGTAAGGCGGTTTAGCTTAAAGAGCTTTCCGCCGCAAGTATTGCATCCTTTACTTCTGAGTATAATCCAACCGGGATCGCTATCCCTTTTTGAGTAGGTTTGTATTCGCCTTCGCTATCTGTGTACCAAACTCTTAAGTTCAGATATTTATTTCCTTTAAATTCTGAAATTTCGACTCGGATGATCTCACCTTTGCCTTTATCAATATCTCGGATTACGCTCATAGTTTTCCCTTCCTGACGGCAAAAGACTAAATTCCCGGTTTTGGATTTCCAGTCGTTTTCCATAAAAAAAGGCCCCCAGTTGGGAGCCTTTTACTTAGAAAAATTTTAGAAAATGGATCAGTAGGTTTCCACGAATAATTGGTGGGCGCCTTCCAGATGATGTTTATATTCTTCGTAAGTTCCGGAGTTTCCGTCGATCTTTTGGATTTCTTCGATTACTCCTTTTTCCATTCCTTTCGGACCACCGCAGATATAAAAACGTCCTCCAGAAGAGAGAACTTTTTTCACTTCTGCTTCTAACATTTTAACTCTGTGAGAGATATACATTCTTCCGCCGTCGAAAGGATTGTTTTCTTCTCTAGAGATAGCAGTTACTAATTTGAAATTCGGGAACTTCTGCTCTAATCCTCTGAGATAGTCCATCATTACTAACTCGTCGGAGTAAGGAGCTCCGTATACGAGAGTTACATTACCGGTGAAGTTGATAAGTTTGTGCTCAAGAAGTTCTTCGCTCATTCCAACAAATGGAGCAATACCAGTTCCAGTTGCGAGGAACATGATGTCTCCGGAAAAGTCAGAGCTTGGAAGAAGGAATTTTTTTCCGGAAGGTCCAGTCATCACTACTTCGTCACCTTCTTTCAGATCACAAACGTAGTTAGAGCAAACTCCTTTGAATTGAACATTTCCATCTGCATCGTAAACATTATCTCTTTTGATAATGAATTCGATTGTATCTTCTTTCATTCCGAAAGAATAACTAGGAGAAGCGATTGAATATAAACGAACTGTATAAGCTGCGTCCGCAAGTCCCTTTGCTTTTTTCTCAGGGTCTTCTCCAGGAGGAATGATACCACCGGATTGTCCGATTAAATATGGGTACTGGCTATGATCGATAGCTATAGTAATTCTATGAATTAATGATTCGCCTTCTTTTTTAGGTCTTTTACCTTTTCCAGTTTCTGGAGTAAGAAGTACATTACTGATAACCTTAGCTTTCAGCGGGCTTGATTTTTTGAATATATTGATTTGCGGCTCTCTAACGGGCTTCATAGGCGGGCTGGATCCTGGTGTCGATTTCTAATGTATTACAGATTTTTTTCAGAAGCTAATTCGTCAAACGGGATATTTCTATAAGAAGAAGTGCCGTTCCTCCGTATTATGTCTTCTTTATCTTTAATTCGCATATAAGTCTTAGTCTTAGATATTCATTGGTTTCTACGAGTAACTCATTCTGAAATTTGGGATAGATCCGAATTCGATCCACCGATACGTTGGCAGATAATAAAAGTCTAGAAAAGAGGGTCTTAATGGCTAGATATACCTTGGAAGAACTGGCTTCCAAAATTTCCGGAGCAAAAATAGAAAATTGCGCGGACCCCAAAAAAGTTCAGGTGGAATCTGTTTCTCCGGTTAACCCGGGAGTTACGAACAGCATTAGTTTTCTCGCAAATAAGAAGATGTTAAATGAGGCAAAGAAGACCGCTTCTAGTATCGTACTAACTACTTCTGAGTTCGCAAAAGAATTAGAAGTACCTTGTCTGGTTGTAGATAAACCGGATTTGATACTCGCTCAGATTTTGGATCTGATCTATCCTCCTCACAAGTTTGAAAACAAAGTAGAAGAGAATGCATACGTTCATCCTAAAGCAAAGATCGGTAAAAATTGTTATATAGGGAATTTTGCGTCCGTTGCGGAAGATGCTGAGATCGGAGATAACGTAATCTTAGAAGACGGAGTTCGTATCGGAAGAGGCGCAAAAGTCGGAGAAGGTTCACATATAGGACCGAATAACGTGATCCACCACGGGGTCATCATAGGAAAAAGATTTAAGTCTTTCGGAAATTGTACTGTAGGCGGAGACGGATTCAGATTTGTATTCGCAAACGGTAAACATAATAAGATCCCTCAAGTTGGAACAGTAATTGTGGGTGATGATGTAGAGATGGGTTCCAATAGCGCGATCGATAGAGGCGGTTTGGAAAATACAATCATTGGAGATGGATGTAAATTTGATAACCTAGTCCATATCGGTCATAATTGTGTATTAGGAAAAAATGTTGTGATTGCTGGTTATACAGGTGTTGCAGGCTCCACTACAATCGGAGATAATTGTACCATTGGTGGCGGTTGTGGTATCGCAGATCACCTTAGCATCGCAAGCGGAACCATCGTGGGTGGCGGAACTTCTGTCAGAAATACTCTTTCAAAGCCGGACATCTATGTTGGTTGGGACTATGGATTGACTTTCCCTGAATTCCAAAAGCTCAGAGTGAATATTAAAAACGTGGTCAATTTCCAAAAATGGGCCAGAAGAATAAAAGCTATTGAATCTAAACTTGGCCTTAACGCCGAGGAGTAAGGCTTTCTCCAAGGGGACCCTATTAACCTTCTTCGCTAAAAGTGCTTAGAACGGAGATTTGACAAGGTCCCAAAATCTTCCCGAATTATGTCCAATAGGCTTGACATGGTTCGGAGAAGGTTCAATTCTTCGCCTTATCCCAATCCGGAGGCTAGCCTTGAATACCCGACCCAATACTGAGGTCTTGGACCAAATTCCAAATTCCCAGATTTCCGGGCGGGACTTTCCTCAAATAAATAGATTAGGAAAGTTGTTGGATTCTTATGCGGATAATTTGCTGGAGCCATGTTCTTCGAAAGTGGTGCTTATCAGCGAGTTAAGATACACCCGCAATTAAACAGAAAACAGATCTTTGATAAGACCCGAATTCTCGGGTCCTTCATTCCTTCTTCTTATTTCAATCACAAAGAATATTAAGATTCTTTAATTTTCTTATGGGTTTTTCCTAAGAAGAATAAACAAGCCAAAGACATTACGCCGGACATAGACATTACTGTGATCATTGGATAAGCGCTTCCGTCATGAAGAAGGCTGACTGCTGCAGTAGAAACTGCACCGAATACCATTTGTAATGCACCCATTAAAGCTGATGCACTTCCCGCATTTTTAGAAAAAGGAGCCATCGCAAGTGCAGAAGCATTTGGAACAATTAATCCGAACGCACTCACCAAGAAGAAGATCAAAACAAGCATAGGAATAAATCCTAAGCCTAAAATTTCGAAAATAATAAGCAAAGAACAAAGTATTAGATAAGAATAACCTACATACTTCACAATAGTAGCTGCTTCGAATTTTTTGAGAAGAATACGATTGATCTGACTAGAAAGGATCAAACCGAAAGCATTAAATCCAAAAAGATAGCTATACTCAGTTTGAGAGAGCCCATTCAAAACCATGAATACAAATGGAGAACCAGCTATATATGCAAACATCACAGATGCAGAAAATCCAGAGCTAAGAACGTATGTTTTGAAGATAGGATTTGAAAATACTTCGATATATTCTTTGATCACTGGAGCTATCTTAAGAGAGATAGAAGAGTCTCCACCTTTGGTATCTTGGAAAACCAATAGCGATCCAAAAAGCATCAAAGTAGAAATACCAGTTAGAGTAAAAAAGATCCAATTCCAACTAGCAAACTGAAGAAGAAGTCCTCCTACAGTAGGAGCAAGTATAGGTGCGATTCCCATTACTAAAATGATCTGAGAAAAAACTTTTGCTCCTTCATGAGGAGAGAACACGTCTCTTACGACTGCTCTTGGGATAACCATTCCGGCACAAGCACCTAAAGATTGTAAAAAGCGGAAGAATATTAATGAATTAACTGAATTCGAAAATCCGCAAGCCAAGGAGCTTACGATGTATAATATAAGACCTACGAGTAGAGGAATTTTACGGCCGAAACGATCAACGATTGGTCCGTAAAATAATTGTCCGAAAGAAATTCCGAAAAAGAAACTAGTTAACGTTAGTTGCACGTCTGAGATCGGGGTCCCAAGATCTTTCGCGATCTCATTCATACCTGGAAGGTACATATCGATCGAGAAAGGTGCAATTGCAGTCAATGCCCCAAGTATTAGGATTAAAGTGCCGTTAGATTTACTCACTCTCCTAGAATTGGATGCGAATACTAGAGGTCTATTCTTCTAATTCTTTTCTTAGAATTTTCTTATCGAACTTACCTACACTGGTTTTTGGGATCGCAGAAACCGACCGAATATCATCTAGCTTAGGCAATTGCCAGTGAGCAAAATTATCTTTGAGTCGATCATGTATTTTTTTCGGATCTACTTCTTTACCTTCTACTGGAACTACAAATATAACTGGAGCTTCGTCTCTGACTGGATCTTTTCTTCCTACAACCGCTGCTTCTAATACATCCGGATCTGCCATGACTAGGTTTTCCATATCAACAGAAGAGATCCATTCTCCTCTGGTTTTGATCAGATCCTTTTTGCGATCTGTGATCTGCATGTAACCATACTCATCCAAAACAACAACATCTCCTGTGCGGAACCAACCATCGGAAGTAAAAGATTCGGAAGATTCTCCACTTTTATAAGAAGCGGCAATCCAAGGTCCTCGTACTAAAAGTTCTCCTGGAGTTTTTCCATCTTTAGGAACATCTTTGCCATTATCATCGATTGCCCTGATCTCTACACCCGGAACAGGCACACCTTGTTTGGCTCTATAAGAATATCTTTTATTGTCATCCAAGTTTTTCATAAAACCACGAAGATGAGAAACGGTTCCAACGGGAGAAGTTTCTGTCATTCCCCAAGCATGAAGAATGGAGATCCCAAAATCTTTTTCGAAACCTTCGATCAAACCTCGAGGTGCGGCAGAGCCCCCTACTACCATTGTATGAAGTTTCAAATTATATTTAGTTTTCTTTAGGTGTTGGTAGAGAACATTCCAAACTGTAGGAACTCCAGCAGTTAATGTAACTTCTTCCGATTCTAATAATTCCGCGAGAGAAGCACCCAAAAGATGTTTTCCGGGAAATACTAACTTACATCCGGTCATCACTGAGGCGAAAGGAATTCCCCATGAATTTACATGGAACATTGGAACTACAGGAAGAACAGTTTCTGCTTCTCTTATACACAAAGCATCTCCCATACAGATGGACATTGAATGTAAATAAGTAGATCTATGAGAATAAACTACCCCTTTAGGATTTCCAGTCGTTCCAGAAGTATAACAAATCCCAGCGGCTTCGAACTCATCTATAGGTTCGAAATTTTCTACCCCATCTCCTGTTTTCAAAAAATCATCATACGAAATTGCATTTGGAAGATTTGGAAATGGAACATTCTCCTTATCATCTATAATGATAAACTTTTGCACACCATGGATCTGGCTTAAATTCTTTTCGATGGCAGGAGCCAAAGATTTATCTACAAATATAAATTTGTCCTTAGCTTCATTAATGATATAAGTAAGTTGTTCAGGAAATAATCGAATATTGATCGTATGAAGAACTGCACGAATACTAGGGATCGCAAAATATAATTCCAAGTGAACAGAATGATTTAAACAAAAAGTAGCGATTGTTTCTCCCGGTTTTACACCTGCTTTCCTTAATGCGCTCATCAAACGAATGGTTCTTTTATAAAATTCTCCGTAAGTCAGTCTTTGGATGGAATTATCATGCCATTTGGTTACGATTTCTTTATGAGGATGAACCTCTTTCGCTCTTTTTAGAATGGAAGGCAAAACCAATGGATAATCCATCATAGTGGAACGCATAAACTTCTCCGCATAAATTGTCGGGCCAAGATTATTGCACTGAATTACTTGAGGTCAAGAAGAATCAGAAGAATTCTAAATTGTTTTATCTCAAAACCGATCCATACGCTTTACAATCCGATGTTGGAGTTCCTACATCGCAAATTTTCAAAGTAAAATTAAACTAAACAAAGTTAGTTGAATGACTACTTGCAATAGCCAGCCATCGTAAATCCCAACTCGTAGGCTGTAAAAATTTGGATATTGGCAGCCCATGCAAGTTTAGAATCTGCATCAGTCAAATCAGAAGTGGCGGTTGTGATAGGCTTTAATATTTTTTGAGTAAATTCACAAGGAGAAACAGGAAGTCCTTGGTCCCCCTTCATATATTTTCCAAGGGAGAAGAATAGAAAATTTCTTATGATCTGAGACTTGCCCTGCACTACATTTGCGAATTTAAGATATGATCCTAAATTGGTTTCGAGCTCTTGTCTGGCTTTCAAATCCAACGGATTCTTTTTTAATTTTGCTGAAGTTGTCTGAAACCTCTTCTCCAAATCTATTCGAAGTCTTTCTGCACAAAAGTATTCTGTTCCTTCTTTGGCATTTAAGGTCTCGTACTTGATCCGATAATATTCGAGTCTTCCATCTTTGTTCAACAGAAGATGTTTTCCTTCTCCTGATTCTGGAACATACACGATCTGTCCGGTTAAGTACGTTTCTCGGATATTCTGTTCGGATATTTTATATAAAGTATCCAACATGATTTGTTCATTTTCAATAGTAGCTGTTTTTTCGGAAGATAGGAACTGGATGCAGGCCTTGTTAATGTCCGGATGATCCGTATAGACCTGTTGCATTCTTTGGGCAGAACCGACGCAGGAAATTAATAAGATAGAACTAAGACTTAGAATGGATTTCATCTGAACTAATAGATCCAACAATCGGATGTGTAATCCATCCTTTTTTATTGTAAGAATGTGCGGATTAAAGATAGGTTTTAGGATAATCCTTGACATATTGATATACCATACAGGGTATATGTTATGGAATTAGATGAAATAAGAAAACAACTTACTCATAGACTGCATAGAATTAAAGGTCAATTAGATGCATTAGAAAAGAGTTTGTATAATAAAGACGAAGACTGTGAAAAAACATTAATACTACTCAAAGCTTCTAGCCAGGCCCTTAAAAAATTTGGAGAGGCTTACGTTCAGGAGTACATGGATAGATGTTTCTCTGAAAAAAAATCCTCTGCTTCTATCCAAAAAAACCTGAAAAAAGCGATTAAAGCAGCATTTTCTCTCTAATCCCTCCTTTTAATTAATTCTCTATCATTGCGTTCGGAAATATCTTTCGGACGCCTAAATTTACTCAGTCTTCTGATTTCTATTGACAATCCATATACCCCCACCGGTATATGGATATTGTATACCTAGGGGGGTATATAATATGGAGAATACAAATAATCAAAGTTGGTATTTGGAAAGGGTTTTATTCCTGATTGCGGGTACGTTCTCTTTAATCGGTCTGATCATAGCCCATTTTTTTAGTCCCTGGGGGCTGGTTCTGAATTTCTTGGTTGGGATCAATATGGTTCTTTTTTCTCTAACTGGATTTTGTCCTATGGGGTTTATTCTGACTCGATTGGGTGTTCCTAATAAATGCGGATCTGATAGGTAATTCCAATGAGATATAAATCTGTTCTATCACTCATACTTGGCGGGGTATTGGTTTTAATATCTCTACCGGGGAGAGCTTCCGATTCTAATATGGATTTTTTCTGGGTCTGGGAAAAGGTGGCTGGGAATTCTCCTTCTTTACAAACTAAAAGTTTGGAGATAGAAGCCGCGAAATCCGCGAGCGCTAGAGCAGGTTTACATTGGTTTCCTAAATTATACGCGGACGTTCGTACATATCAAACAAATGATCCGACGTTAAATTTTACAGGAAAACTGGGTCAAAGATCCGCAACTCAATCTGATTTTTCCACTGCGAGCAATCGATCTAATCTTTCCAATTTTTTGGATTCCAATAACCAGCTTTATCAAAACGTAAATCCGAATTCGGCAAATATTTTTGCGAAAGATACCTTAAATCATCCGGGTAGTAATGTATATTCGCGCGGAACCTTGGGATTGGAGTTTTCCGTATATGAAGGTGGATCAGGAAAAGCGTTTAAGGAAATTAAAGATAAAGAACTTCAATCTTATGTTCTGGAATCAGAGTATTTTAGAAAAACTTTATATATTCAAACGGCCGTAGCATTTCGTTCTTCTCTGGTCTTTTTAGACGGAGTTAGGGAGAGAGAGAAAATGTTACGTCAACTGAACTCCTTCGTAAAATCATATAGATTGGATGCCGTCGGAAATCCGATCGGACATTCCGGTTTTCTCGCATTAAGATCCGTTCAACTTAGGGTTTCTTCTGAAATAAAGGAGAAAGAACTATATCAAAAAGAATCCATAGAATTGATCAGAATATTGTCCGGAGGCGTAATTGAAAATTTACAACCTACTGAAATGTCTTCTCGATTTTATGAAGAAGTTTTACCACTGCCGTCTTCTGAATCAGAAAGACAGACTGCGATTTCCAAAATTTTGGAATCTCATTCAAATATATCCAAACAAAGAGTAACAATGGAGAATTCTAAATTTCTACCTAAGGTAGGAGTTTATGCAGAAGCATATGGATACAATGGTGATAGGAATTTTGCAAATTCTTATAATGCAGGAGTTTTTCTGCAAATGAATCTTCTAAGTCCTACTGATATAGGTTCCAAAAAGGAAGCGATGATCCAAGCCGAAGCGGCAGAAACAAAAGCGAAGGAGGCAAGAATGAAAGAAAACTCTGAGTTCAGGATCCTTTTAGAAAAGGAAAGAGTACTTTCTGAAAATAGAAAAGATTCCGAGCAATCCTATCGGATACAATATGAACAACTTCTTCTTTCTCAATCATTATTTAAAAGAGGAAATATTCCTGCTTTAAGTTTGGCAGAAAGTTTCTCAAGAACCTCTGATGCTTTATCCAGAAAAGAGTTTATGGATTTGGAATATTTAAAAACGAGAGCTCAGCTCATCCTTTATTCCGAGGAAAACAATGAAGGAAAATAATAAACAAACACAATCCGAAGGTTTCGCAGGGATACTAGCAGGAAAATTTATCAATTCTAAATTGACTCCTATCTTTGCTATAACGAGCATCCTTGCCGGAATTTTATCAGTATATCTAACTCCTAAGGAAGAAGAGCCGCAGATTTCAGTTCCTATGGTGGATATTTCATTTTCTTCTCCTCAATATTCAGCAAATGAGATGGAAAGAAAAATTACGGAACCAGTAGAAAGATCCGTATGGGGTTTGGAAGGAGTAGAGTATGTTTATTCTGCAACCAAAGATCATCAATCTTTGGTCACCGTCCGCTTTAAGGTCGGAGAACCTTTAGAGCCGTCTTTGGTTAAGATCCATCACAAAATTATAGAGGTCAGAAATCAACTTCCTCCAAATACATCTGATCCATCAGTAAATTCTTATACAATTGATGATGTTCCTTTTTTGGCTCTTACTTTCAGCTCTACTGATATAGATGATTATTCTCTTCGTAGTTTAATCTCTCCTTTGGCTAGAGAACTATCTTCTACTCCCGATCTTTCCAAGGTCGAGTTATTAGGAGGAAGAAAAAAATCAGTTCGAGTGATCGCAAATCCAGAAAGAATGAAAGAGTTTGGCATAGATTTTATCCAAATTGCACAAAGTCTTCAGGCAAATTCTTCTGACTTTCCTGCGGGAAAGAACTGGGGAGCAAAAAACGTTTACGATATAGAGGTCGGGTCATCGATCCGAAATACGGATGATCTTAAAAAAATCCCAATCAAACAAAGTTGGGGAAAAGTTATTAAACTAGGAGATATAGCTCAAGTATACGAAGGACCTCAAGAGAGAAGCAAACAATCTTTTTTGTTTCAGAAGGAACACCTGGGTATTGGGGAAAATGCAGTTACGATCGTATTCTCAAAAAGAAAAGGAACGAATGTAGAAGAATTAGCGAAAATTATCCGAGAACGAGCAGATGAATTTAGAAAAGACCTTCCGAGTGGAATAAAACTTAGCGTAATACGTGATTACGGTAGAACTGCAGGAATAAAATCAAAAGAACTAATTGAACATCTTCTTATAGCAACTATTTCAGTTTCCGTTTTGATCGCTTTATGGATGGGATTTCGAGCTTCCTTCGTAGTATTCGTAGCGATCCCAGTCACCTTGGCTCTTACATTAGCAATTTATTATCTTCTGGATTACACTCTGAATCGTGTTACCTTATTCGCTTTGATTTTCTCAATAGGTATACTCGTAGACGATGCAATTGTTGTGGTCGAGAATATAGAAAGACATCTTAAGTTTCCTGGAACTAAAAGTAAGATCAGATCTATCATAGATGCAGTTTCGGAAGTGGGAAATCCGACTATATTGGCAACTTTCACAGTGATTGCTGCGATATTACCGATGGCCTTTGTACGTGGTTTAATGGGGCCTTATATGAAACCAATTCCTGTCGGAGCAAGCCTTGCTATGCTTCTTTCTCTTTTTGTAGCGTTTTCCGTTATTCCTTGGATAAGTTTAAAAATTTTGAAAGAACATAACGCGGCTCCAACTAAACAGAAAATTTCTCGTTTAGATGGTATTTATCTAAAAATTGCCGGATGGCTTTTAGAATCTAAATCAAACTTGATAAAAATGATCCTTTTGATTATAGCACTATTTGCTATTTCAGTTTCCTTGGTGGCATTTAAAGCTGTGAAAGTGAAAATGTTGCCTTTTGATGATAAAGATGAATTTCAGATCATACTGGATTTTGATCCAAGGACTCCTCTTTCTAAAACTGTAGAATTAAGTTCGCAACTTGCAAAATCGATTCTTAAAGAAGAGAATGTGGAGAAGGTCCAGATTTTTGCGGGAGAGCCTGCGCCCTTCTCTTTTTCTGGAATGGTAAAACATACTTTTTTAAGAAGAGAGGAATGGAAATCGGATCTTCATATTGTATTAAAAGATAAAGATTCCAGAAAGAAAAATAGCCACGAAATTATAGAATCCATTCGGCCTATTTTAGACAAATATAATAAGGAAAATTCTGTACTTAGCAAGGTGTTGGAAATTCCTCCTGGGCCTCCGGTACTTTCTACACTAGTTATAGAAATATATGGGCCCACTGAAAGCGAAAGGATCAAAGTCGCCAAAGAGATTCGTTCAATTGCGGAAGGTCAGGAAGGAATTGTAGATCTGGATTCCAGTCTTTCTGAGATCAGGCCTAAGATAAGATACCCTTTCAAATTTGATAAAGGAGGACTTGCTGGAGTTCCATCTTCGATAATGGCAAGAAACGCTGGATTGTTCTTCGGAGAAACTCCTGCATTCATCCTATCTGAATCGGAACATCCGGAGGATATTTCTGTGGATCTATCTGTTCCGAGCGAATTTAGATCTTCGCATTCTCCATTTTCCAGTTGGGATCTATCCTCTCAATTTTCTGGATCCGTTTCTCCTAAAAATTTAGTTGGAGAAGGAGAGAGAATTTCTTCAAAAGTACTTCATCGAAAAAATCTAAAACCTGTAGAATATGTGACTGCAGAATTTTCTGGAAAAGAAGAAGCGCCGGTTTACGGAATTCTTTCGTTGAGTCCAAAAATCAAATATCCAACTTTTACTTCCGAGGTGCCTTGGAATACAAAACATCCAATTTTAAAATGGGATGGAGAATGGTTCATAACATACGAGGTCTTTCGTGATCTAGGCGGGGCGTTTGCAGTTGTGATGATCTTGATCTATGTTTTGGTTCTCGGTTGGTTCCAAGATTATAAACTTCCGATTATCATAATGGCGCCGATACCTATTTCGCTTATCGGAATTATTCCGGGGCATTTAGTTTCGGGAGCTTATTTTACTGCGACATCCATGATCGGATTTATTGCGGGAGCTGGGATCATAGTTCGAAACTCAATCATCTTAGTGGATTTTATTCAAGCAGAGATCGAAGCAGGCAAGGATCTGAAAAGAGCTGTTTTGGATGCAGGAGTAGTCCGTTTCCGTCCAATGTTTTTGACAGCAGCAGCAGTGATTGTTGGATCTTCTGTAATGTTATTCGACCCAATTTTTCAAGGTCTGGCGGTGTCTTTAATTTTCGGGGAGATTGCGGCGACAGTGTTGAGCAGGTTTGTCGTTCCTGCGTTTTATTTTTGGTTTTCTGAAAGAAGAGGGTGATTTTGCCGAAGAAGGGACTCGCCCGCTACGCAGTTTACCATCCAGCAAAACTTGGTTCCGCGGCGTGTCTCACTGGCCTCAATAAATAAGGACTCGCCGTTTCGCAATCTCGCATCCTGCTCGATTGAGCTCCACGGCGTCTCGTCCGAGCCTCAGGACATCCTGTCCTTCGGTCGCAAACATTACGCTTCCTACGGGTCGCTATGTTTGCTTTCTCGGACTCGCTTCGAGTCCCTTAGATCCTAATTTGATATTAGTGAAATTTTTTGCCGAAGAAGGGACTCGAACCCCCACGGTGTTACCCGCTGGTACCTGAAACCAGTGCGTCTACCAATTCCGCCACTTCGACTAGTGTTTGGAGGGTGTTTCCCTGCGGATAATTTTGCCTTTAGGGACTTTCCGTCAGCTTATTTTTGGAATTCATTGACACGATAATTAATAGGAAAGTAGGGTCAGGATAGAATGAAAGAAGAACGCAAAACTTCGGAGACGGACATCAAGCTCTCCCTGAATGCTCGGGGTACAGGTAATTATAAATTCGATACTCAAATTCCGTTTTTCGAGCATATGCTTTCCCATGTTTCTAAACATGGTCTTCTGGATATTGATCTATGGCTGAGAGGCGACATAGAAATTGATTGCCACCATAGCGTTGAGGACACTGCGATCCTTCTTGGCGCAACTCTTCATAAGCAGTTGGGAGACAAGGCAGGTATCCGAAGGTACGGTCATTATACTCTTCCAATGGACGAGGTTCTTACCACTGTTGCTGTGGACTTGGGTGGTAGATATTATTATAAATACACCGGTCCGGAACTTGTAGGTAAGTTTGGTATTTATGATGCAGAGCTGTCGTTGGAATTCCTACAGAAGTTTGCCTTGAATGCTAAGATGAATCTTCACGTTCATGTTCATTACGGAGAAAACCGTCACCATATTCATGAATCTATTTTTAAAGCTTTCGGTAAGGCTTTAAGAATGGCGATTGAAATTGATCCTGCTTCCGGCGGAGCAATTCCATCTACTAAAGGTGTCTTGGAATGATAGCCGTTCTTGATTATGGAATGGGAAATATTCACTCCTGCTTAAAAGCGATCTCACTTTTTACTAAAGATTTTTCTTATACTAAGGATCCGTCCGTTTTGAAAGAAGCGGATGCGATCATTCTTCCTGGTGATGGTCATTTTGATAAGGCAATGAAAAATCTAAATGAATCAGGTCTGAGAACTTTTGTCGATGATCACGTAAAGGCAGAAAAACCTTTGTTCGGGATCTGTATCGGTTTTCAAATTTTGTTCGAAGATTCTGACGAGGTTATTTCAGGAAATAAGAATACAACTGTTCCTGGACTAGGTTATGTCAAAGGTAAGATCCGAAAGTTTAAGGGAAAAAATTATAAGGTCCCTCATATCGGATGGAATAAATTATACCAAAGAAGTCCTTCCAAAAGTAATTTATTGAAAAATTTAGAAGACGAATCCTTCGCATATTTTATACACTCCTACCGTCCCGTTGGAGTGGAGAATTCCGCGATCACAGGCTTCTGCGATTATTATGGGGAGAAGTTCCCAGCAGTAGTTGAGAAAGGAAACGTTTTCGGAACTCAATTCCATCCCGAAAAGTCCTATTCCTTCGGTTTAAAGATTCTGGAGAACTTTATTCAATCCTTATGATTTTAATTCCTGCCATTGATTTGTTGGATAATTGCGCTGTTAGATTATTCAAAGGCAATTACGACGAGAAAACGATCTATTCCACCGAACCTTGGAAACTTGCAGAAGGTTTCGAAAGAAACGGTGCTACTCTTTTACATCTTGTAGATCTGAACGGTGCAAGAAACCAGATCGGGATCAACACGGAAGCTATTTCAAAAATTCGTAAATCTTCTAAGCTAAAAATCCAGCTAGGCGGCGGGATCAGAGATAAGGAGAAGTTAGAATATTACGATTCAATCGGTATTGATCGTTTTATTCTAGGAACTGCTGCAGTTAATAATCCAGAACTTCTGGACTTCGCACTCAAAAAGTACGGAGAGGATAGGATCGTCGTAGCAGTGGACGCCAGAGACGGCATAGTCAAAATTGCAGGTTGGGAAGTAGACTCCGGTGTGAAGTATCTGGACCTTCTTGAAAAAATGCAACAAGCTGGTATCCGTAATATTATTTTTACGGATATTGCCCAAGATGGAACTTTGGCGGGTCCAAACCTTAACGCATATAAGGAAATTTTAAGCAGATATAATTTTCAGGTAATTGCATCAGGTGGTATTTCTTCTTTGAAAGATATCATGGCGCTGTCCGCATTGGGGACTTCTGTTCCGATGTATGGTGTGATTACTGGAAAAGCTTTATACGAAGGTAAAATAGATCTGGCCGAAGCTATCACAAGCCTGGGCTCCGATTAATTTTTAATTCCCTTTTATAAGTACAGATTCGCATATTTTTTCTTTCCTTATGCCTTCCAGGTACGTATAAAGGTATTTTGTAATCGGAGTCCCGAATGAAAAAACTGTCCCCTAGCTCTATTCTTGCCGTAATTTCCGGTATCGCGGCGTTTATCTCGTTCTTATTGATCAGAAAATATTTCGGCGGAGAAACTGCTGACGGACTTGCACAATCTCTCTGTGATGCAGTCAGTGAATCAGGATCTTGTTCTAAGGTCTCCGAAAGTAGCATTTCTGCGATCAGAAATGTTCCTTGGTTAGGAGATCTTCCTATCGCTCTATTCGGATTCGCATTTTACGGATTTGTTACATACCTTTTTGTAAGATCAGAAAAAAGTCCTGAAAACAAAGAAGGGTACCTTCTTCTTTCCTTTTACATTTTGCTTGTAGCATTGGTGATCGATCTTGGATTATTCTCTGCTTCTGTATTTTACATAGATGCGATCTGCGGGCTATGCGCGGTTACTTGGATCTCTACTTTGATTTTGGTCGCTGGAACCTTCTTCCAAATTAAAGATTATAAGGACAAGTCCTTGAAAAAAGCATTGGGTATCTTACAACTCGAAGGTTTAAATTCTTATATAGTAGTTTTATTGTTCTTAGCGGCAGGCCAGATCGGTGGTAAATCTTTCCATGATTCTCTGGTAGATGGAGAACATACTGGCGTAGCTCAGATCCAAAAACAAATGGCTGATTATGAAAAGGCCCAGCCGGTTCCGATTGATCTGAAAGGTTCATCTATACAAGGAGATCCTAATGCTCCGATCACAATCGTAAAATTCGCTGACTTCAATTGTGGTCACTGTATGGATACTTCTCATATCTTAAAAAGGGTTTTGAGAGATTATCCAGGGCTTGTGAAGATCGTTTATAAAAATTTCCCGTTAGATGCGAATTGTAACCGAATGGTTCAATCTCCTCGCCCTGATGCAAGTTCTTGTGTGGCTGCTTCTGCCGCGATCTGTGCGGATAAACAGAATAAATTTCCTGCGGTTTACGAAGGACTTTATAGAAACACTGAGAATCGTATCGCTCATTCTCCAGCTTCTGTCTTGAGTTTAGCTCAACAAGAAGGATTGGATATGAATCAGTTCCGCGCTTGTTTGTCTTCTACTGCAGTTCGTGATCAGATCAATAAAGAAGTAGATGATGCTGAGAAGGTAGAGATCCACAGTACACCTAGTTTATTTATTAATAATAAACCGATCCAAAGCGGAACTCCTAAAGAAGCTTTCTTAAGAGCTTTGATTGAAAGTTTAATTAAGAAGGTCTGAGGTTTTAAGTGTCGGAAGCAGCCGAAGTCTCTAAAAAGAATTTCTATTGTAGGAACTGCGGCTCTTCCATTCTTTCCGATTCGGAAAAATGTTTGTTTTGTGGTTCTTATCAGTTACCTGGAAGAATTCCTTTTTTCAAATTTTTATCTGAGAGCCGATTATTCCGCACTGCTTTCTTTTTCCCTTTTTCGGCTCTGATCACTTTTGCTCTTCCTATCATACACGCCTTGAATCCAATTCCATTTTTAGATTGGTCTTGGGTGCTTCTAATTTCCTTTTTCTTTTTTACATTCTCCATCTTCGGATTTATTTCAGAATGGATCTTTTTGAATAAATTCAAAGGTGATGCAAAAGATTTTAGAGAAGGATTTTTCGAATGGCAGAAGACTTTATATCTTCGTAATCCTTACCTGTCCTATTTCGGAATGTTCTTATTTGTATGTGTTCCTTTGTTAAATTGGGAAAATCATTTTTCTTTTGCGGTATCTTCCTCCGCGATCTGGACATTATTACTCGTATTTTTATCTAAAATTCTTATTCCACTTTTCTAAACATCGGAGTTACCATCCATGCTGAAGAAGATCTTAATCATCTCTTTATCTGTTATTATCGTACTTGTCCTTTCTCTCGGAATTTTAATATGGCACACAATCAATTTCCGACCGATCACATTAGGTTTATACTATGAAAAGATCTTTTGGGAGAATGTTCTGGATGATCCTGAAACTTTAACATCTCTTAGAATTTTGGATTCTTGGGGAATCACTTCTCATAATTACAAATGGTCTGACTCTTCTCCCGAAAAAGAAATGGAAAGAGCAGACAAAGCAAAAAGAGATCTGGAAACACTTAGGACTTATGATTCTTCTAGACTAAGTGGTGAAGATAGGATCTATTATAAAGCTTTAGAATGGGATCTGGAACTTGCGGCGGATTACGAAAAATACATCTATAATTCTTATCCAGTAAACCAGCTATTCGGTGTTCAAAATCATATTCCTTCCTTCTTAGCAACTTCTCATATGATAGAAGATTATGAAGATGTGGGATCTTACATTACAAGGTTAAAAGGGATTTCTGAAAAGTTGGATCAAGTGATCCGAGGTTTGGAAGTCAGACATTCCAACGGAGTGATTCCGCCTGATTTTATTTTAAAAAGGGTTTTGGACGAATTAAAAAATTTCAGAGTTAAAAATCCGGAAGATAATATTTTATATGTTAGCCTTCGTAAAAAATTAGAGAAGAATGATGAGATCCTTTCTGATCAAAAAACTTCTTCCTTGGCCGAAGTAAAAAAGGTATTAGAAACTTCTGTTTATCCGGCGTATTCTAAACTCCAAAATTTTTTAGAACAACAACTTAAGTCGGCGGATAATAAAGCAGGAGTTTGGAAACTTCCAAATGGTGAGAAGTTTTACGAACATACTTTAAAATATCATACTACTACAAATCTTTCTCCTGAGGAAGTCCATTCTATCGGAATTTCAGAAGTTGCTAGAATACAAACTGAAATGAAATCTATTTTGGAAACTTCAGGGATCAAAGTTTCAAATCTGCAAACTACTATGAGGCAGTTGAGAGAAAAGCCTGAGTTCCAATTTCCAAATACTCCTGAAGGAAAAGAAAAAGTTATCGAGGTCTATAAAGAGATCTTAAAAGAATCTATCGAAAAATCTAAACCTATCTTTCCTTCTTGGCCTAGAGCAAAAGTTCAGGTAGAAAGAATCCCTGAATTCAAAGAGGCAGGAGCACCTGGAGCTTATTACGAAGAACCAAGTCTAGATGGCAAACGCCCTGGTGTATTCTACGCTAATTTACGCGACTTAAAAGAAATCCCTAAATTCGGGATGAACACATTGACTTATCATGAAACAATTCCGGGACATCATTTACAAATTGCTTGGTCCCAAGAATTAACCTCTGCCCCTAGAAAATTAAGAACCACACATTTCACTGCATTTGTAGAAGGCTGGGCCTTATACGCGGAAAGACTTGCAAAAGATTATAATTTTTACTCAGACCCGAATGTAGATTTAGGAAGACTACAAGCAGAACTATTTAGAGCAGTTCGCTTGGTTGTGGATACAGGAATTCATTATAAACGTTGGAGTAGAGAAGACGCAATTCGTTATATGTCTGACAATACCGGCATGGCTCCAAAAGAAGTCTCTACAGAGATTGAAAGATATATTGTATATCCTGGACAGGCCTGTTCTTATAAGATTGGAATGATCTCTTTTCTAAAAATGAGAGAGGATTGGAAATCAGTCAAAGGAGAAGCTTTCGATATTAAAGAGTATCACGGCTTCGTTTTAGGAAAAGGTTCTCTTCCATTAGAAATTTTAGAAAAAGCTTCTAAGGAAGAACTGGGACTAGTTCCTAAAAATTAGATCTTTGGATTATGATTTAGTGTTTTGGTCTTTCCTGCCGGGAACGATTGTAAAATCGCCGCATGTAGGAATTCCCTCGCCTTAGTGACAGACTCAGAAAGCGAGGATCCTTGTGCCAAATAAGAGGCTATCGCAGAAGAATAAGTGCACCCTGTTCCATGAGGATTGAAATCTTCGACAAAAGGTTTTGTGTATTTGAAGGATTCTCCATTCGGAATTCCTAATACATCCAGCGCTTCTATGGAATTTTTTATATGACCGCCCTTTAATAAAACAGGCACTCCTAGTTTTTTAGAAAGAGAAACTGCTTCTAGTTCCATGGATTCAATTTTAGAAATTTCTCCAGAACCTAAAATTTTTGCCTCATCCAAGTTTGGAGTAACGAGACTCGCCATAGGAATTAATTCTGAAATTAAAGATTGGATTGCTTCATCTTGCAGAAGTTTGGCACCGCTTGTGGCAACCATCACAGGATCTAAAACTAATTCGAAGTTTTGACCTTTAGCCTTATAGTCTTTTAAGATTTTTGAAATTCTTCTGATTAAGCTTTCGGAGAATAACATTCCGGTTTTAATTGCTTTTACTGGAAAATAAGAAAGTACAGCTATAAGTTGTTTTTCAAGAAAATCAGGATCTATTTCTAAAATTCCTGTGACACCATCTGGATTTTGAGCGGTTAAACAAGTGATTACGGAAGTTCCGAAAGACCCGGTGGAGTTGAAAGTTTTTAGATCTGCTTGGATGCCTGCTCCACCTCCGGAGTCTGAACCTGCGATTGTTAATACTACCGGCTTTTGCATTCGGAACCTTACATTAAATTAATCAGGCCAGCCGAATCGTTTCCAATCCACGACCTCTTCTCTAGAAAATTTGATACCTTCTGATTCTAAAAGTTTTTTTTGTATAATCGCTCTTGGAGTGTCACCCCTATGAGAAATTTTTCCCATACTATTGATAACTCTTTGCCAAGGGATCTTCTGTTCTTGGCCCTTTTTTAGAGCGTTTAAAGCATACCCTACTGCTCTGGCAGCTCTTGGTTTTCCGATCAGGACTGCAATCCGGCCATAACTTGTGACTTTTCCTTTCGGAACCTTCTTTACGATTTTGTAAACTAGATCGTAAAAGTTCTCTGGCTTTGGTTCTAACTTTTTCTTTTTAGGTTTTGCTGTCATACGGCAGGTTTTTCAAGACTAGTTTCTGCAATAGGTTGAGGAGGTCTAAGTGGCAATTCAACTTTGAATACTGTTTTTCCAGGTATGGATTCTACAGTGATTTTTCCTTTGTGCTTTTCCACGATACCTTTTACGATACCTAGCCCGAGTCCGGAACCTTCGCCCTGATCTTTTGTAGTGAAGAATGGATCCCAGATCCTATCTTTAATTGTAGAATCAATTCCTGGGCCATCGTCTTGTACTTCTATAGTAACTGTGTCTCCAGCAGAATACACTGATAATTCAATTGTTCCCTGGCCTCGAATTGCTTGGTTTGCATTTTGGATTAGATTGGTCCAGACTTGATTTAATTCATCCGGATTACATACAACTTTCGGAATACTGGAGAAGTTTGTCTTCACTTCTACTCCATACTTGAGTTGGTTGTTCATGATCACCAAAGTATTTTCGATACCTTCTATCAGGTCTGCGCTGGTAAATGATTTACTTTGGTCCAGGTGAGAATAATATTTTAAAGCTTTTACGATACGAACGATATTTTTGATAGAATATTTGATATTCTTAATATTTCGGTTGGTGTTGGATGCATGTTTTAGCATCTCGTATCCTGGTTTTGCACCTTGGGCTAAAATTTCCAGGATGTACTTTCGAACTTCCATGATATCGTTTTCAATAATGAAAGAGGCGACCTCGCCGGCTAAGGAAACTTCAATCCCCATTTCGACCATTTCTTCTTTCATTTCTCTTTTGATCCGGAACTTATCCTTTGATTCCATTGTCTGGCTTTTTTTCCGATCTCTTAAGATATGAAGAAGTGCTACTTCGAATGATTTTCTTAACTTTTTGTTTCGTGCGAATCGAACGATTTCGAATACGTTCTTTACGATATAATTCATATTCGATTCTAGATTATCTGCAGAACCGTTAATTACTCCGGCAGGAGTATTGATCTCATGTGCGATCCCAGCAACCATGGTTCCCAAAGAAGCCATCTTTTCAGACATGATCAATTGGGACTGAGCGCTCTCTAGCTCTTGGGTCCTATGGCGAACTTTTTCTTCAAGAGTTTCTGTAAGTTCTATTAGCCTTTCGTAAAAAATGGAATTGGAAAGTGACATCACTGAAACAGAACGCATCTCATTTAGTTTTTCGAGTTCGGAAGCATTGTATCTTCTTCCATCATTTTTAGGCCCTAAAACAAGCATCCCTAAAAGACTTTTGTTTAAGATTAATGGGACAAGAAGATCCGCTTTTGTTTTTGAAGCGAATGAAAGTGCATGTTCTCTGATCTGTTGTAGTTTTGCGTTTTCTACAAATTCTTCTGAATAAAAGATTTTATCGTGTTCAGTGATCCATAACAGGAATGGATCGAAGATATAAAAATGATCTTCTCCTGATTCTCTTGGATATGGAGAGAATTTTCCAAGATCTTCTCTCCATAAATAAATTTTGGCCCTGCTTGCATTGATAATACTTGGTAGAAATTTCAGTATTTTATCGCATACACTTTCTGTGATGTTGGTTGCAATCAGATCACTTTTGAATTTATCTAACGAAGAAAGGTATTTTACATATTCTTGGTCCGTCAGTTTAGAAAGTGCGGATGATAAATTCCATGCTGGTCCGAATTCGTTGAACCATATCCAAACAAAAACAGCAGCCAATGTGGTAAAAGGCAAACTGATGAGAAGCACGATTGTACGATCCGGATCCAAAGATCTGAAATCCAAACCGAATATGAGCGCCGATTGCAGAAGGAATGCGGCTAAAACAAGACCGAATATTGGTCCGAATTTGCGTATGATTTTCATCGCGTGCCTGTAAAATTAGGCTTAAGAATGTCTAGTTCCACGATTCCAGTAAAGGAGTTTTTTACGATAGCAAGGGTCTTTGGGGCCTTCTATGATTTGTATTCGCAAGAAAGAGGAAGAGTAAGAGCCGTACTTAGAGGAAGGCTCAGAAATATCGCCGCAAAAGAAAGACATCCCTTTGTTGTAGGCGACAGGGTTTGCGCGATGGAATCAGGCGGAGAATGGGCAATCGAAGAAAGATTGTCCCGTAAAAACGAACTTTTACGTAAAAGTAAAGAGGGAGATGCACAGGTACTTTGTGCGAATGTAGATCAAATTGCAGTGCTCGCTTCTCTAAAAGATCCCGAAACTAAAGATGGCTTTTTAGATCGATGTTTGGCGGCGGCCTATCTGTCTCAGGTCCCTCCCCTAATCATATTCACAAAATCAGATTTAGTGGACCAAGAAACTGCGATTAAACGCTCTTCTGTTTATAAAGATTTAGGCTATGATATAATTATTGTTTCTTGCCAGACCGGCCAAGGTCTAGAAGAACTATGCTCCAAGTTTTCTTCCAAAACTACCTACTTGGTAGGAAATTCAGGAGTCGGAAAATCTAGCTTAGTAAACGTCTTATCCGACAGGGAATTACAAAAAACTTCTCAGGTAAGTCTTTCCACTAAGAAGGGTAAACATACGACTACAAACTCAAACTTTCTGGTCTTGGAAGATAATATCGTATTAATCGATTCTCCAGGTATCAAAGAATGGGGGATTTTACATTTATCTAAAGGTGAGATCTTGGAAAGTTATCCGGAATTGAGAAAGTATAAAGAAGAATGTGATATTTCCGACTGTTGTGACGCGGGCCCAGGATGCAAAATGTTGTTTTCTATGGGAGAAGCGACCGATATAAGTATGGAAAGAAGAAAGAGCTTGGAATCTATGCTTGCAAGCTTGGAAAACCCGTTTAGAATCACACGTAGAGATCACTTAAAGAATGAAAGTAAATCCTAAATCGGTAGAATATGGATCGATAGACGAGGTTCTGAACTTCGTGCGCGATTATAACGCTGGGAATATGTTACGTTTCCTAAATGCGATCGAGGACAATAGCGGCAATATTCTAGTCAAGGAAGAGGTTCAGGTAAAAGAATCTGCTCTTACCCGACTCAAGGAAATTAAGGGTCAGTACAATCCCGAATTTAAGATCAAATTAACCAAAGAATTAATCAGTCAGATCCAAGATAAACTTTCCGAAAAAATCGTTCTGCAACTTAAGAATACAGATAAGAAATTCTTAAAGTTCATGTACGAAGAGAATAAATTCAACTTTAAGGGAATTATTCGTAACGGGATCAATAATAAGAAACATCTACTCGCTCTCTTTAAAGTTTACGAAACAAATCCCCACTTTTTTAAACATATCTGCGAATTAGGTTTATTGGCTCTGGGAATTGTTCTGATCCCGGATGCACTTAAATATAAAATGTTACGCAGATATTCTTTCCTTGGCGGGATCTTTATGGATATCGCTCGTGTCACTGGAGACCAATGGAATAAACCATTTCCTGATGATACGGAAAAAACAAGGATCGCAAAACAATGCGCTAACTTCATGCAGAAGTTGGATCTTCCTGAATTCGTATGTTCCGCCGCTTCTAACCATGTTCCGCTCGGACTACAAGATAATGTGGATGTATCTGCTGCAGCCGGGTCGAAAAAATCTGAGAGAGAAAATCCTGACGAAACATTCTTCGCAGAGATGATGGTAGATGACGGAGAAAGCGATTCTACTCCTGACGACGAAGAAGACGCAGGACTTCCAGATAAATCAGAAGATTTGTTACGTGAACTTCTTACAGATTCCCTAAAGATCGCTAGATATATTCATACTGTTAGCTCCTTTTCCCATGATAAAGAATATGTAATGGAAGAGTTGGTATACTTTTTAGCTTATAATACTTCCAGAGGTTACTTCAATGAAGTACTTGCTAATCCTCTGGTGAACTTATTTAAACAATTTGAAGAAAACGTAAAACGTATGCGCAAGTTAGCAGAAGTGGAGATGCAATGTCTTCATCCTCCTGCAGCTTGGGCTTATCCAAAACCTAAGGCAAGCCAGGTTTTATGTAAGAATAAAGTCTGGGATTGTCCGAATATAGTGCAAGGTTGGGACATTCACGTCATCTCATCTCAAGAAGCATTCGGTTGGGTGGGCTCCAGTCTACCTGCGGATCATTATCCGAAGTGTAAATTAGAGGAAGAGCTGGACTCTTTACCTGAAGTAGAACCTAAAAAGGCAGAGAAGAAGTAGAATTTGTTCTCAAATAGCTAACCCTTAAGGGTTAGTTTTTATAGTTTCTAATAGAATCTGCCAAAGGGACATTTTTAGGAAATTTTTTTCCAAACCAAATCTTTTGCTTTTTGTAAAATGGTTTAAACATAAGTATTGGTAAAAAGTCCTTGTTAGTTTGTTATATCTAGAGGATTCTTAAGCTTAAAAAGCGGGGGAGAATATATGTTAAAAAATAAAAACACCCTAATTCTAATGACCCTACTAGCAGTTAGTTATCTAATCGCTTGTAGCCCTAAAACAAGCAGTGGCCAAGTTAAATCAGAAGCAGCATCTTCGACTGCTAAGATTGTTTGGTTGAATGGTGACGTAAAAGTCCAGTCCGCCGAAGGTGAGAAAAAAGCCGAATTCGGTCAGACAGTAACTGCTGCAGACACTATCCTTACAGGTAAAAACGGATCTGTAGAGATCATGGTTGCCGAAAGTGGTATCATCAAAGTTTCTAAAGAAAGTGAAGTATCTGTTGCTACACTAGTTGGAGACGAAGGAACTAACGTTAAGGTTAATCTGAACTATGGAAGGATCGTAACTCTGGTTCGCAAAGAGAACAAAAACTCCGATTTCAACGTAGTAACTCCTACTGCTCTTGCGGGAGTTCGCGGAACTACCTTCTTAACTTCTGTTGAAAATCCATCAGGAACAAAAGTGAATTGTGCGGAAGCTCATTGCGATGTAAAATTCGCAGTATTAGAAGGTTCTGTTGCAGTATCCAAAGTTGGAGAAGAGTCTGAAGTCATCTTGGAAAGAAACAGAGAGATCACTCTGAAGAAAAACCAAAAGTTGACTGAAAAACTGATCCTTTCTCTCAGACCTGAATCGGTAAAAGAACTAAAAGGACTAATCGTCCTTAAGAAAAACGACGTTTTAGAATATAATAACCTGGTAGATGAGTTGAAAGCATCCAGCGAAGAACTTCGCATTTTGAGCCAGGCTTCCACTGTGGAAGAAGTTCGTACTCAATTGCAGAAACGTGAAGCTACTAGAGCCAACGCGGATGAAGTAGCAAGAACCGCTCAGCAAGTGAACGAAACTAAATACGTTCAACAAGACGTTCAAAAAGAAAAGTTGAAACTTAATCCGAAAGAAACTTTCTAATTTAGTTTCTTTCTTCTTTTCCGCTTTTCTAAAATTTTATAGGACCCCGCTATGCAGCGGGGTTTCTCTTCATATACGCATTCTCGCGTAAATATTTCGTAATTTTCTAATGCTCTAGAAAACCTACCAAGGTCGGATATTTCTTTCTAAAAAGGCTCTCATTTTTTCCAGAACTAGGAAAAGATTTGCTAAATCAGTCCCTGGGAAATTTTTTTACGGGATGGGGAACAATTCATTTCGTAATCTTATTATATTCTCTCTTATTACGAGTTTTGGGCTTACTTGCTCCTCAGTACAGAAGTTAAACGAACCTTCTAAGCTGATACAAGAACCGTATTACAAGCCAATAGGCGACTCCGAGAGCGTATTCATTTTTAGAGAATCCGAGACGGACTTCCGGGTTCGTAAGGCGGGGCATGAGGTCCCGATCTTAGCTTTCTCTCCTATCGAATATCCTAAATCAGTGGATAAAAAATTGGCTTCTTACTTTGAGCAAGAGATCAGTTTGATCTGGAAGGATGTAAAATTTTCAAACGCTAAAATTTCTACAGACGTTTGGAAAAACAAATCTGGATTAACCCAAGAATTAAAATCCAAAGATGTAGATGTTCTAGTTTTAGGTTCAGTAACTGAATCAGATACGGGCTGGACTTTCAAATTTGAATTAAAAGATTCTGTGGATGCAAGTGTTTACGGAAATTTTGAGCTTTCTTTCAAACGTCCGGTTTCCAGTGAAGAAGTTGGGGCCTGGAACCAAGCAATCTTCTGGAAATCTTCCGATCGGGTTATTTCATTGGAATCTAAACAAACCACTGTTCCGGTTTGGGACAGAAAGCCTGATCTAACTAGAATTAAAGAAATCGTAAACTCTTCTATCAAAGGAACCTTAACAGTTAGAGCTTCCTCTGGAGATACTGAGATCCTTTGGAAAGGCAAGTCATTAGGAAATACTCCATTGACCGAGGTTCCAATCCAAGAAGGTATCCAAGACATTCAAGTAGTCTTAAAAGGAAAAAAACCGATCACCAAGACCATCCAAGTAAGAGCAGGCAAAAAAAGTTTTCTCTTTCAAGAATGGGAAGAAGATCGTACATTAGGTTCTGCTAAAGTAATCACAGTTCCAAATGGATTATCTGTTTCCTTGGACGGTTACAAGCAGGGAGAAACTCCTTTCTTCCGTAGTAACTTAACTCCTGGTGCTTACCAGTTGGAACTCCTAAAAGAAAGTGCAGATGGTGCTTATGTATATTACGAAGGGATCTTGGATGTAAAACCGGATCGTCTAGTAGAATTGGCGCTTCCTTATTTCGGATATGGATTATTGTCTGAATTAGAATTCTGGAAACCGTCCGGCGAATTTGGATTTTCTCCTTTCGGGCCGAATGGTTTGGAATTCGCAAAAAAGAAAAACTTACCTAATGGTTGGAATGGAGTGTATTCTCTTCCATTCATTCCAGAAGAGTTAGAGATCGAAGGTTACTTCTTACTTCCTGTAGATCACGGTGATGGTACTGTAGCCGTGACATTCCACTTGAATGGTCTTTCTTTGGGAATTGAGGCAGGAAAGGAGAAGGTTTCCATCTTCCAATTTCCTTCTGATGGAAAAACAATCAGCAGTTATAAATACTTGGATGTGGATAAAGACATAGGTCGTCCATTCTCATTCAAAACGGATTTAAAAAACAAAAAGTTGTCTCTATACTTAGGAAGAGACGTTGTTTGGCAGGGAGATTTGCCTGCGGGAGGGCTCTGGACTGTTTCCGTTTTGACCAGAGGAGAAGAGTTTAGGGAAAAAACTCCCATTAAAGATCTGAAGATTCTCTATAAGGGATACAAGTGATGAATCGTATATTTTCTCGTTTTATAATATTCTCTATAGTTTCCGTTTTTGCTGTCCAATGCGCTTCTAAAGATTTCCGAAAATCGAATTCTCAAGATGCAATCTTAGAAAAAGACATCATTGCGGCTCAAAAATTAAAACAAGCATCCAAGCTGATCAACGAAGGAAACTCCGCTTTCCAAAAAGGTAAATTTGAAGTTTCTCTTTCTAAAGGTAGAGAAGCAGTTAAAGCATATCCTACTGCAGAGGGGTATTATCTGATCGGTTCTTCTGAATATCGTTTAGGTAAAACAGAAGATTCTTTGAACTCTTTGAAAAAGGGAACTGAGCTAGATCCGGAGAATGAACAAATTCTTTTAACCCTCGGCATCCTATATACTTCTCAAGGAGCAAATAAAGACGCTCTAGAAGTTTATTCTAAATTAGAAAAACTTCCTAAGGTAGATGGAAGCGCTTATACATTCAAAAAAGCAGTATTACTTAAAACAATCGGAAAGTACGACGAAGCATATTCAGCACTCAAATCTATTCCGGAAGATAAGTTCAAATTTAAGGCTCAATTGTACATGCAATTGGGAGATACTGCTGTCCAAGTAAAAGATTATGAAGCAGCAGAAGCTTATTTTGAGAAGGCTAGAAGTGCAGATCCGGATCTGGCTTCTGCAAAACAATCTGCTTCTGCCACTAAAGTAGCTGGTCTATTAGAAAAAGGGAATGCTGCTCTTAAGGCTAAAAATTACAGAGAAGCGGTCCAATTTTTTACTTCTGCCACTCAATTAGATCCGAAGAACCCTTCCCCATTTGTATTTTTAGGAAATGCTAAAATACTTTCTAATGATACCGATGGCGCTATTAAAGCATTCGAAACTTCTTTAAGATTAAAAGCAGACTATTTAGAAGCATATTCAGGTCTTGCATCTGCTTATAGCAAATCAGGGAATAATCCTAAGGCAATTTCCGTTTTAGAAAAGGCCATTCCTTTCTTCCCTAAAAACGCAAGCATCTATAACCAAATCGGTTTGAACCAAAAGTCTTTGGGTGAAAACGCAAAGGCAATGGTTTCCTTCAGCAAGGCACGCGAGTTGGATCCAAATTATAAGGAGCCAGTTCTGAACTTAGTGTATCTACTTGCTTCTGAGCATAGATATAAAACTGCTAAAAACGAACTGGAAACTTTAAAGCCAGATGAAGAAACGAAGAAGGTTGCTGCATTCTTAGAATCTTCGGAGTTGATCCATGAGGGAGATTTACGTCTTCGTAAAGGAGATACTAAATCTGCGAAGACTTACTTTGATCGAGCGAAAGCTAAAGATCAGGATGATCCAGGAGTGTATACTGCTTATGGTCGTTTGTATCAGATCAGCGGAGATGCAAAACTTTCAGAGCAAAATTATCTAAAGGCTCTTAGTCTTCAAAAAGGAAATCTGCCGGCGCTTCAAGGTTTGATCCGTCTTTATTCTGCTCAGAAAAATCAATCTAAAGTGGCTCAGTACACTAAAGAATTGGAAGCAATCACTGGAAATGATCCTCTTTCCGGGATCGTACTCGCCAGAACTTACGAAGACAAAAAAGAATTCGATAAGGCAGAAAATACTTATAAAAATTTAATGAAGAAGTATCCGGACAACGAATCCATTCAGTTCCGTCTTGCATTTCTTTATTATAAGATTGCTTTAGAAGAGAATGAAAAAGCAAATTATGATTCAGCAAGCTCTTGGTTAGCTAAGGCTGAAAAATTAACCAAAGATCTTCCTGAAATTGCGGAAGCAAAACAGACAATAGATCAGAACAGAAAGTTCTCTGAAGTAGTTCCGACAATCCAAAAAGCAAATCGTCTTTTCGATAATAAGTCTTACGAGAAAGCAGTTCCTCTCTATCAATCTGCATATGATAAAACTAAAAAGTTAACTTTATATATTAAAGTAGCTGAATGTTATCTTGCAATGGGAATGGAAGAGAAGGGAATTTCTCTTTTAGAAAATTCTCCAGACGGATCCAAAAATCTGGCAGCTCAAGAAGCGATCTACGCTTTCTTACTTAGAAAAGGAGAAGTAGATAATGCAGAGAAAGGTTTCCAAAAGGTTTTAGAGAAAAAACAGGATTCTTATTATAGCCATTATCAGCTTGGAATTATCGCTCTCCAAAAGAAAAATTATGACACCGCAATTGAATCATTCAATCGTTCTTGGTTATTAAATCCGGAGTTTACCGCGTCTAGGATCGGTAAAGGGATCGCTTATTATAATCAGAGCAAGAGCAAAGAAGCTAAAGAAGAATTCGAGAGCGCAATGAAAGCGGATTCTGAAAATGAATTGGCTCCTTATAATATCGGGATCGTTCTCTTTAATGATAATCTTCTGGAACAATCCGTAGAGATATTCAAAGAAATCATAAAGAAAAATCCTGATTTCCCAGATGCACATTTCCAACTTTCTTATATCTATTTTAAGAAAGGAGATCTGGAAGCTGCAGACGCTGAGATTGTAAAAGCTCTTGAACTCGAAAGAGATGAAAAGTTTTTACACGCGCGTATCAGAATCCTTTCCGAATTAAAAACTAAAAATCCTGGGAATGCAGAATACAAAAAGTTAGCTATAGAATTAGGGAGAGAACTTGCAGAAAAATATCCAAATTCTCCTTATTCTGGGCAGGCAGAAAGATTGGTTCTTTCTGATTCAGACACTCCTGTAATCTTACAACCATTCCCGAATCGTGGATCTTTGATCGGGGTTCCAGTTATCATCAACGACCTATTATTGATGAATTACGGAACTTCTATCGAAGCACTTGATAAAAACAGAGCGATCCGTCTTTGGAGGATCACAAGTACTAAACCTTTCCGTAATGTTCTAGCAGATCGCAGAGTTTACGCGTTTACAGATAGAAGTTTAGAAGTCAGAGATCAAAACTCTGGTTCTGTCTTCCAGACAATCAATTTACCTGGAATGTTTAAGAAAGCAATGGTTTCAGGAGATAGAATTTTAGTAGAAACTGAAACCTCTGGAAAAAGAACTTTAACCAGTTATTCAGATACTTTCGAAGAAAATAAATCCATTCCTTTAGATTCTAAATCTTGGTCTGCTTCTAAAAAAGGACAAGTGTTCTTGGTCCAATCTTCTTCCAAAGAAGATAAGATCTTATATTCAGATGCAAAACTGAGCAAGGATATAGATTCCGCTTGGACTGGAACTACGAATCCAAGATTACTTGGTGCAACAGAAGATGGAACATTCTTCAGAACTGATAAAGAGATCGTATATGTTTCCGGAAAAGGAAAAGCGACTAAGACTGAAATTTCAGATAAAGCAGCTAATCTATTCAGCGTAAGAGGGAATTCTCTCTGGTTTGCAGGAAACGACAAAATTTATCGTGTGGATGCAGATTCTTCCAGTCTGAAAGAGATCAAAATTTCAGACAAAGAAGTCGAAGGTTTATTACCTGGTAAAAAGAAAGATGTGATCGTATTATATAAAGATAATACAGCGGTTAGATATGATGAAAAGGGAGAAGCTGTCTGGACATATAAATTAGTCCAGGATTCAGACAATGTTTACTCTTTATTATATCATTAAGATCAGTCAGAAACTTTGATCCGATCCAAATAGTAAATCCGGGAGCCTGCCTCCCGTTTTTCCTGCTCAAAATGTGAGATTGGAAAGTTTACCCTTTGTAGAGAAAACTCTGAATTGATCGCTTTATATCTAAGATCATCTCTAAAAAGACGAATTCCTTTGCGTGCGTAGGGTCCATAGTCAGTTGCAAAATGGAATTTGCCTCCATTATTGAGCAGTAGATAGATTGCATCTAGGAATTTTGGATTTAAAGTTCTGTGCTTATGATGTTTACGTTTAGGCCAAGGGTCCGGAAAATTCAGAAGAATCTCGTCGAAAATTCCTGATTCAAAAATTTCTTCTAAAAACCAATTGAAGTTCACTGAAAGAAGTTTAACGTTCTTGATATTGTGTTCTTTCAGATCACGGATTGTTTTGCGTAAACGATCCGCCTTCTTCTCCATGAGAATAAAACCAGTGTTTGGACTCCCTTTAGCGAGGGATACAGCGACTTCTCCCCAGCCTGAACCAAGCTCTAGATAATATGTCCCGAATTCTTCGGAAAACAAATCGTTTTTTTTTAATTTACTTCCGGGGTTTAATTTTAAGAAATAATCAGAGGTAAAGGGGATTCTAGTAGCGATCTTCCATTGTTTTTCACGAAAATTCGATGTCATCGCTGAATACCTGCAAATACCAAATCTCTTAGTTGTCTAATTTAATACAGTGAAAATAAAATTATACGGAGTGAGAGGGTCTCTTCCTACTCCGCTTTCCGGTTCAGAATATAGAGAAAAGTTAGAAAAGATCCTAGAGTCAGCTCATAGGGAATTCAAACATAAGAACGGGACCTTCTCCGTTCCTACATTCTTACAATCTTTAAGCCCGGAACTGTTACGACCTGTGGGAGGAAACACCACTTGTGTATATGTTGAATCTTCAAAAGGTCAGAAATTAATTATAGATTGCGGTTCTGGAATGAGAGAGCTGGGCAATGATCTTTTGAAAGAAGGTATAGCACAAGGTGGTGCTATCCAAATTTTAGTGACACATACTCACTGGGATCATATACAAGGTTGGCCTTTTTTTAAACCTGGATATATTCCAAGTGTACAAGTAGATTTCTATTCTACTATTTCTAATCTTAAAGAAAGATTCGATCGCCAGCAAAATCCAGAAAACTTTCCGATCACATTGGATGAGATGATGTCTAAAAAAACATTCACTCTTCTTCAAAGACAACAAACAGTCGAGATCGGCGATTTTAAAGTAACTCCTTTCCTTTTAAAACATCCAGGGAATTGCACAGGCTATCATATAGAAGAGAATGGAAAAAGTTTCTTATTCTGCACAGATGTAGAAGTTAGAGAAGAGGACCTGTCCGAATTCGAACATTTACGCGCTAAATTCGGAAGTCCTGACATGTTGATCATAGACGCACAATATAGCTCCGAAGAAGCAGATCGTAAGATTGGTTGGGGCCATACATCCGGCAGATTAGCGGTTCGTTGCGGAGAAGTTCTAGGTGTAAATAAACTGGTACTAACTCATCACGAGCCTGATCATCCAGACGAAGAAATCATACGAATGTTCAATCAAGAAAACCAATCAACTGCACTGTCAGAGATTGTGCTAGCTAGGGAATCAGATATATTCCAAATATAATCTTTATATTAGTACAAGAATAGATGTTTAGATCTATTCTTAATCTTTCTTTTCATATCTAAATTTCTTTTTTAAAAAGAATCTTCTCTTTAAAAGAAATCTTCTTTTAAATTTTTTCTTAGTACTGTATGCTCTCACGGCTATGCAAAGAACAGAGATCGGGATGAATCCTTCTGAAAAGGTACTACCTGATTTGCCGGCGGACCAAAGATTTTATACAAGGTTCCGTAAAGACAGTCGGGTTAAACTTTTCGAGGGAGGAAATTGGAGTGAAGGTGTTTTGGTAGATATATCGATGATAGGGGCTTCCATTCTTTCGGATGAAGATTGGAATCCTGGTAAAAAAATTACGATTATGTCGCCAATGTTTACCTGCGAGATACCAGGAGAGGTTATTCGTAAAACTGTTAACAATATGGGACAAAGATATGCGATAGTATTTCATGATCTTTGTGACACAAGCATACTTGAGATACTTAATAAGATAGCTCATTGCAGATAACGTTTTTCTATTAAGTAAAGGGAATTTTTTTCCAAAACTCTAAACTCAAGGCTTGCCAGGCCGACATTTATAATAGGATGAACCTGGGAGTTATACAATCTTCTTCCATGATGGAAAGACCGAAAGATACTTCGGTTAAGTACATTGGTCACGGGCAACTGGAAAGTGCGCCTCAGGCTAGTTCTGTACTCCATGTTATTTCTCATGAACTTGCTCATGTTGCAGAATTTCGTAACGAAGCAATTCGAGATAATGCTGAACTCAGATCTATAGACGTATCAATTGAATACGAACTTAGAGATGGGAAATTAGTAGCCGTTGCTGGGGAAACCAAAGCAACTACAGTCAAAAAGACTGAAGAAAAGAAATCCAATCTTTCCCCTTTAAATGAAGAAGAAAGTGGGAATTCCAACAAACAGGCTGATTCTACTAAGAAGAAAGAAGCTGCTTCTCATTCTGAGCTTATCTCTGATAAAGAATGGGAACTTATGTCCGAGCTAAGGGACATTGATCTAGAATTGAATCGATTGGATAAGAATCAGGTCTCTTCTCATGATGATCCTCAAGGAAAATCGGAAGACGAAGCTCGCCGTCATATGGAGCTTATAGAAAGAAAACGTAAGTTGGAAATGGCGTTAAGCCAGGAAAAACTGAAAGCTCTTTTAGAAGAGACTTTAAAAACAATCCAAGAACTAAATCAAAAACAGATCCAGTTTGCCGGACAAGTATATTATGGAGATGCAATCAACTCCGCCGGTAACCTTTTAGAAACTCACGTTTAATTTTAGCCTTGTTCGTTGGTCTCTTGAGGGATCGTGTCTTCTTCCATTGGAGGAATGATCAAAGATTTCATCATATTCTCTATGATCTTTCTGAGTTCGGGTAATCCTTTTCCGTACTTAGGAGAAACAAAAACGATTTCTAACATCGGATACAACCCTTGGATGTTTTTCATTTTTTTTCTAAGTTTGGAAAGTTCCGACTGATTGAGTTTATCTACTTTAGTACGGATTAAAACAGGTTTAGTTCCTTTTTCGAAACAAGTACCGATCAATTCTAATTCTTCGTCAGGTAATTCTCTCTGAGCATCTGATAATAAGAATAAACATTTTAGATCTTTTGCGGAGTTCAGATAATTCATCAAAAGATCCATCATCTGCTCATGATCTTTATGAGAATTTGCAGAATAACCAAAACCAGGCGTATCTACTAAAAACAAAGATTTAGAAACTAAGAAAAAGTTAAGAAGTTTCGTTTTACCTGGAGTTGCAGAAACCTTAGCTAAAGATTTTCTTTCTACGATTGCGTTTAATAATCTGGACTTTCCGGAATTGGAACGACCAGCAAATGCGATATGAGGAATACCTTTGGAAGGAACTTTAGAAGCGTCTGCATAAGAAGACAGAAATCTAACTTCTCTAAAGAATGGGTCCGGCTTTAATTCTTGGAGTTCTTCCATAAACCTCTGGACTCTCTAATCTTGAAGGAAATCATCCGATCGAATATCATCCAAACGGGCATCCCACATACGAAGACAAAGCAATACAGTTTTCCCTTCCCGTTTTAGAATGGGTAGCATTTTTCTGACCGGAACCGGAATCTCTTTCTCTCTAAGGATTTCGGAAACGTCTCGATGGATTCCTCCAAGCAGGATTTTTTCTCCTTCTCCGTCGTTAGACGGCTCGCAATTTTTCGGGATCTTTTTTGTCTTACCATTCCATTTCAAAAAGAAAGAGTCAGAGTTATAACTGAACGGTTTCAAATAAGAAGCAGTTTTAGGTAAGATGTACAAATCTGACGAAACACTTTTCCAAAACCAAACTTCTTTGTTTTCTAAAGAGAAGGAAACTTTTCTGTCCAGGTTATGAAGAAGGTCCGTAAGAAACTGAGAATTCAGAGGATGAAGGCCTAAACTTTTCAAATGTAGGTCCAGAACTTGTTTACAAATAGAAGCTGGCTCTTCCTCCAAAATCTGCCTGGATATTGTTCTAATTTCGTCTTCGTTTACTTTGCGACTTGTAGTTCCACTTCTAGGAAAATCTGGATCATGAAAATTATGAAAAATTTTATCAGGATCGGCTCCTTCTTTCAAAAGTACAGGAAGAAGTTCAGATCGGATCCTATTTCTAAGATATCGTGAAGAATAATTGGATTCATCTTCGAATACAGGCCAATCGGCTTTTGCCAATGCGGTTTTACGATCTTCTTCCCCGAATAATATTAATGGTCTGAATCTATTATTTTCTAAAATTCCTAATGTACGCAGAGAATTCCAGCCACCACCTCGGATAAGTTGCAAAAGTACTGTTTCTAAATAATCTTCTGCATGATGGCCGGTTACGATATAACCGCCTATCTTTTCGGAAATTTTCTCTAGATCTCTGAATCTGAGAATTCTTCCAGCTTCTTCTAAACTTAGTTTGGTCTTAGTTGCAAACTTAGGAACGTTTTTTTTTTAAAGGTAGAATTAGGAGCTATGGAGCGGATATATTTTAAGATTTCAGATTCTTGTTCTCTATTATCACGAATCGAATGATCCAAATGATAAATGGTCGGAAAATGAGAGATTAGATCTTTATGATGAAGCCAAAGGTAGAATTGAAGAAGTAAGGAAGAATCTTTTCCGCCAGAAAAAGCAATCACAGCAGGTTTACTTTTCATAAAGTCTTGGTAGTTTTTTAATTTGGACCAAGCGGATTGAAAAATGGATTCTAAGGTTTCGTTCATTTTTATTTTAAGCGTTTTACGCCTATTAAAGTAATATCATCTGTCTGTTCCCTTTCCCCAGTAAAGTTTTTTATCTTTTTTAATACGGTTTCCAAGAGAAGAGGAAGACTTTCTTTTCTAGCTTCAAAAACACATTTATGCAAACGTTCCATTTCAAAAAAGTCTTCAGAAGGATCCATTGCTTCCCAAACCCCATCTGTGAACATCAGGAAAAAATCACCTGGTTCTAAATTAAATTCTCCACTATTTTCAAAATGGTCAATGTCCGGATCTATTCCTAAAACCACTCCTCCTGTCGGAATTTCCTCTAAACGATTTTCCTTTTTACGATATACTAAAATATTTCCCTGACCTCCTCCACTAAATACAAAACGATTTTCGTTTCGATCCCAATGAATAATGGTTAAAGACATGAAACGGGGAGAGACTATATCCTTAAAATAATTTTGATATAGATAGGTATTAACTGTTTGTAAAATTTCCCAAGGGCTTGGATTTTTTCTGACTAGAGAATGGATCACTGTTCTGACAGTTGCCATTACAATTCCAGCTGGAACTCCTTTACCACTTACATCACCAATGCAAACATAAGTTTCTTTGTTGGTGGGATGCGTTATAAAATCGTAATAGTCCCCACCTACTCCAATTGCAGGTATCATGATCCCACCGAATTCATAGTTCGGATGATCTGGCATTTTTCTTGGAAGTAATGATCTTTGTAAGTCTCTAGCGATCTCAATTTCTTTATCCAATCTTTCTTTTTCAGCTCTTTGGTGAAATAGATGAAAGTTTTGGACTGAGATTCCCGCTTGGACTGCGAATGCGTTTAATACATCTATTTCTTCAGGACTCCAATGTAGTTCTTCTTCTTTGGCGAGAAGTATCCAGATCTCTGAATTATCAGAACGTAATACTGGTAAGATTGCTAAGTGTTTTTTTCTACCGTTACTTCCTAAAGTTTTCCATTCTTTTAAATCAACGGAATCCATTAAGATGGCGGACTCAGTAGGTTTCTTAAGTACGTTCCATTCTCCCTTTAATTGAACATTTAATTTGATCTCTGGTGCTCTTGGACTTCCAGTAAGTATATGTCCTTCGGTGGAGATTGTTTTTCCTGACTCATCTATTTTTCTTTCTAACAAAACGAAAAGATTACTTTCTGAAAATTCGGTTAAGGAAAGAAGAATGACCCGGAAAATTTCAGTTCTGTACTTGAATCCTAAACTACTAAGTTTTAAAGCCGCTGAGTGAAGATTTCTAAAATTCCTGGATTGTGTTTGAGAGACCTCGAAAAGAATTCTATTTTTTAGTGTGGTTGCAAACTGGCTTGCGATCAATTCTAGAAAATAACGATCCTTCTCCGCTTGCACCGGATCGTCTTTTTCATAATCTACATTAATTAACCCTAATACTTCTTTTTTGAGATGGATTGGTACAGAAAGTTCTGATTCTACCTTGTTTACTCGGCCGTATTGTCTGATCTGTTTATGAGGTTGTTGATCAAATCTATAATACACTGATTTACATGTTTCGATCGCCTGTCCTAGAGGCCCATTCTGTTCTCCTTTTTTGATCTCCATTCGAAAGGCTAATTTTTCTAATGCAGGACCTTTTTTATTCTTACATGATTTTACTAAGATACGATCCAATCTTGGTTCATACACCATGACCGAGATCCCTGGAAGATTCAATTTTCTAAATGCTAGGTTTGTAAAATTTTGGAGAAGGTCGTCTAGATTTGGACTAGTATTAAAAAGAGAAAGAAATTCTAATAATATCTCATTCGATAATGCGTGAACTTCCGGAGGTTTAATCCTGTTTCGTTTTCTTTTTTCTAAGATCCATTCTCTCCCACAGGTATTACAAAGAAATTTTCCATCTTTGAGTTTCCCATCTGGAAGATAAAATTCTCCGCAAAATACGCAGGACATCCGGAGAAAGATGGTAAAGAAAATGTTTACTTGAGGAAAGACGTTTTCATCTCATTTTAAATAAAATCATCAGATAACGAGAATTCGTTCTAAATTTTGAAGATTATCTTATTCTAAAATTCGAAAGTATATCGATCATTCGTAATATTATGTCCTTTGAAATACTAAGCATGACTCGATTCTAATGCAAATTTTGCATCTCTTGCTTGAAACAAAGCGACTTGCTTGGATTTTAAGTTTTTTTCCTTGACCGCAAAATCATCAATCAGCACCTTTTTTAAGCAGATGTCCGGTTACATAAAACCCAGCCCACTCCGCCATATTCAAGAAGTGGCAACCGCAATGAATTCGACCTTAGATCCAGATCGTCTTCTGGATCTGATTTTGGAGAGATGTATCCAAATTTGTGAGGTTGGATCTGGTTCCCTCATGTTGATCAGCAGGGGTGATGAGGTTTTAGATATCGTTACTTTCAGAGGGATGAACCCTTCTGTTCGTACAAAAGTTAAACTTAGAGTTGGCGAAGGTATTACTGGTATTGTTGCGGCTTCCGGCGAAGGGATGATCGTTAACGATGTTACCCAAAATCCACATTACATTTCTATTAAGGACGATATTCTTTCCGAGCTTGCTGTTCCGATGATTGTAGAAGATGAGGTAATCGGAGTTATCTCTCTAGACTCTAGTAGAAAGCAAGCTTTCTCTGAAGAGTATCTTGAGCTCGTTTCCACTCTTGCCAATATGGCGGCTCAGATCTTTAAGAACCTCCAAACTTTCAGACAGTTGGAGCAGAAAAATAAGATCCAACAAGTACTTATAGATATTTCTAGAACTGTAACTTCTACCTTAGTACTCCAAGAAATTTTTGATGATGTGATGGATAGATTGGATAAGTCTCTCAATCTTGAAAGAGGTTCCATCGTTCTATTTGATTCTGAGAAGAATATACTAAAACTCAGTGCGGCTTCCGGACTTACCGCAGAGGAAATGGAAAAGGGAGTATATCTTCCTGGAGAAGGAGTTACCGGAAAAGTTTATGAATCCGGAGAAGCTGTTATTGTTGAATCGATCGTAAGCGATGAGAATTTCCTGAATAGGCTTAACAACGCGAGTCATTTTAAGAATAATCCTGAGAACGTTAGTTTCTTAGCAGCACCTATCAAATCTGATACTGACGTGTTAGGTGTAGTTAGCGTGTTCTTCGTTCATAAAAAATACGTGGATCTTAAAACGTATTTAGACTTCCTTCAAGTAGTCGCCTCCGTAATTTACCAAGCGATCCGTATTCAAAAACTGATCGATGAAGAAAAACGTGAGATCTCTAGAGAGAACATTTTATTAAAACGAGAACTTAAGAATAAGTATAAGTTTGGTTCTTTGATCGGAAAGTCCAAGTCTATGGAAAAACTTTTCGAAATGATCCAACTTGTTTCTGATTCTCGTGCATCAGTTTTGATCACTGGAGAATCCGGAACTGGAAAAGAGATGATCGCTTCTGCGATCCATTATAATTCTTCCAGAGGTGATAAACCTTTCATCAAGATCAACTGTGCTGCTATTCCTGAAAATCTTTTGGAGTCTGAATTATTCGGTCACAAAAAAGGATCATTCACTGGTGCAGTCGCTGATAAAAAAGGAAAGTTTGAGATGGCCGATACTGGTACCATCTTCTTAGATGAGATAGGAGAGATGGATCTCAATCTTCAGTCCAAACTTTTGAGAGTTCTTCAAGAAAAAGAAATAGAAGCAGTAGGTTCAGTTAAACCTAAGAAGATCGACGTAAGGATCATAGCTGCGACTAACGCAGATCTGGAAGAACTGATCTCTCAAAAATTATTCAGAGCTGACTTATATTATCGTTTGAACGTTGTCAATATGTTGACTCCACCTCTTCGCGAGAGACCGGAAGATATTCCTCTTCTGATTAATCACTTCATTACCAAGTATACTTCTGAAAATGTTAAGAAGATCAAGGGTATCACTAGGGAAGCTCATAAACTTTTAATGAGTTATAGCTGGCCTGGTAACGTTCGTGAATTAGAGAACGTAATTGAAAGAGCAGTTGTACTTTCTCAATTAGAAATGTTAGATATACAAGACTTCTCCGAGATCAGTGGACGTATACTTTACGGCGACGAGGGAGAAGATGTTGAAGTCGGTATGGATCCAGAAGCTTCTTCCGAAGTTGCAAGTTCCAAGTTCTCTCCTGCTCATTTAGATGCGTTGGACGGAAGAGCTATGGAAGTTGTGGTAGGAGAAGTCGAAGCAAGACTGATCAAGTATGCGATGAAAAAATTCAAATATACCAAGACCAGAGTTGCTAAGTTCTTAGGAATCAACAGAAACACTCTAGATAAAAAGATCAAAGATCTTAAGATAGATTATTAAGAAGGAAGTTTTTCTTTCCAGTTCTGATCAAATTGTTTATAGTTACAGGTCAATTCTTCGTCCTTTAGGATCTTACGGACAGCTCTGTCCTTTCCTGCGGGATTGCTTGTTCCTTGGACTCCACTTTTATCTTCTAAAGTGTTTGATTGATCACTATGGTTCATGAAGCGGGAATTATCCACGCAGAAGTACCATTGTCCTTCGAACAAATAAGAATAAGTATAGATCAGATTCTGGAGTCTTTCTGGAAGAGCTTGGACTTCTTCTTCTGTTAGGGTCCAAACAGTTTTAGGATGGAACTCCCACACGAGTTCACCTTCTTCAATATCTCTACCTGCAAAAACCCCAAGGCCTCCTATTGGAGACTCGGAAACGTAAGTCGGAACTTTCAGCATATTTCTATAATCCGATTGCGGCCGCGGAAAGTGAATCATTTTCCGGAGAAGGATAAGGTTCCAGACTTCCATTTTTTAAGACCACTACTTGGTCGGCGGCATGTAAACCGGTGAGTCTATGGGTCACAGAAACGATTGTTCTTCCTTCTCTCAATTTTTGGAGAGTTTTTAAGATCCTTGCTTCTGTGATTGGATCCAATGCAGAAGTAGCTTCATCCAAGAGAAGAATTTGAGGATTCCTTACTAAGGCTCTTGCAAGAGCGATCCTTTGTTTTTCTCCACCTGAAAGTTTTGAGCCCTTGTCTCCAGCGATAGTTTCGTATCCATCAGGAAGTGCAGAAATGAATTCGTGGATCTCCGCAAGTTTTGCTGCTTCGATCGCTTCTTCAGGAGTTGCGTCAGGGCGTCCCATACGAATATTTTCCAGAATGCTAGTATGGAATAAGAAAGTATCTTGGAATACAATTCCGATCATGGAATGAAGTGCATCCAAACGGATCTTCTCCATTGCAATCCCATCCAAAGAAACTTTTCCTTGGTTCGGTTCCATCATTCCTAAAATGAATTTTAAAATAGTACTTTTTCCAGAACCACTTTGTCCAAGGATTACTGTATAAGTTCCTTTTTTGATCTCTAAGTTGACGCCGCTTAGATTTTTAGTTCTACCTTTATAACGGAAATGTAAATCTTCTAGTTTGATTGAATTTTGTAATTCAGAAGGTGCAAATGGACGTTCTCCTCCTTCTGATTCGAAGGTAGGAGTTCTTAAAATCTCTAATATTCTTCTAGCGGATCCGCTTGCTTGGTTCATAGTAGGAAAATATTGAGACACATAAAGTAGAGAATAAGACAAATTCAAGAATGGAGGAAGAAAAGCCGCTAAAGCTCCAACACTCACCATTCCATGGAATGCAAACCATGCGCCCGAAATTAAAAGTACTGCTTGTAAAAGTAAAATTCCGCCGGAAGCAGAACGTTCTAAATATGAATTGGTCAGTCCTAATCTTAAGGAAACGTGAAATAATTTCTCACAATTCCCTTTGAATTTATCCCAGAAAGCTCCATCCAAATCGTAAACTCGGATCAAGTTCTGAGCGGAGATAGATTCTTCAACCGCGGTGAGGACCTTGGCTTCTTCTATCTTTCTTTCGTAACTTGCTGCAGTAGATCTAGTGGAGAAGAATACAGGCCCCAAGAAAGTGATTGGCCAGATCAAGGTAGCAATTGCTCCTAACTTCCAATCTAAAGCGAATAATAATGCAGTTCCGAAGATTGCTTCGAGTAATGGAGAAATTCCCCAAGGAATAAGCGCAAGTACTGCGTTTTCTAAAGCAGAAAGGTCGGTGGAGAATCTTGAGAGAACATCTCCCAAACGAGTATTTGCATAGAAGTCCAAGTTCACTCTTTGTAGGTGAATGAATAACTCTTCTCTCATGTCTCTTATAGCACGAGCTGAGACCCAATTGTATAAATAGTCTCTGACTGTTCCTGCGGCAGTGATTAAGATCGTGCCCCCAATTAGAAGTGCACCTGTAACATAGAGAACTGTTTCATTCTTTCCGATGAGAGCCTCATCGATTAAAAACTTAAAAGAGAAAGGAATTGCAGAATAAACGATGATTTCAGTAAAAAGAAGGCCTAAAACGATTCCTAGTCGAACTTTATAATTTTTAAAATATCTGCCTAGTCCAAGAAGAATTAGAAAAGGAGATTCAGAAGAAGGTTCACTCCCTACAAAACTTGGCCCTAAAGAAGAAGAATAAGAGCCTCGAGCAGCCTGGCTTCCTTGTGGAACCTTAGGTACTGCAGTTTTTGTATTAGATTGAGTCGCCTGTGTTTTTCCGAATTTGAATCCTTCGGTAAATTTCTGTTTATTTGTCATATATGTATCCCCAGCGGGAAGAAGGGCGTATCGGTTAGTAAAAAAATTTCTCCGATTTCCCCAGTATATTCGGGAGTGCTTTCCGCGTATATCCGGTAGCAGCAGATTTTCCTCGAACTTCTGTCTCATTGATGAAAAATTTTAGGAGACAGAATATTGAAAAAGGAGCTACTACTCATTTAGACTTCGAAAACATTCCTCAAAAACTCGGGTTTTTGAGTGTTATTTTTCAAGTATTATGCAGGCTTTGTAGGAAAGCGGAAACTATGATAGAATTTAACTACAAAGAAGAATATGGAGTCTATAGAGTAACTCTCAAGACTTCTGAAACTGCCCCAGGAACACTTCATAAAATGGTGAAGGCAATGTTCTTTATGGGATTTGAGATCCTTTCCGGAGATATTCGCACGATCAAGGACGGGGACTCCATGATCAGTTACGACGAATTTCTTCTTAGATCTCCTGAAACAGATTCTAAAATCAAGGCATCCAAACTCGGCATCTTAATGTCTTCTGTCTTTTCCGATGATAATGCGTTGGAAGAGATGATCCAAACCTCAAGTGAAATAGATATTCGAAATACATTTTATCTAGGACAAGATTCTCAATTGGAATTTGAAGACGTACCTGGCAATTCTGCTACAAAGTTCTACTTAGAAGCTCCCGATAGAAAAGGATTATTATACTTTGTTACCGGAGTTTTAAAGGATCTGGGGATCAATATTCTCTCTGGCGAAGTTAGAACAGACGGTAAGTCTTTGAAAGCACAGGATACATTCATACTGACCGACTCTCGTACAGGGATTGGGTTTGCTGGCAGCTCCACAGAAGAAAGGATCCGTAGATATATTCTACAAAGCAGCCTAAATCAAGTTTGATCGGGCATATTTGAAACGTCCAAACTATTAAACCCATAAAGAGACGTATTATGGTATCGGAATGATTCGATTCATTGGATCGATTTGCCGATATTATTATCCAGGAGTTCCTTCCACCTAACGATGGACGCAGCCAGAGATTTACAAAAATTCGATTTTACAGAAGAAGTGATCCAACACTTTCGAGAAAATAGAATTATACCTGTCGATTTTTATAATAAACACGGACAGATCCTAATTCATAAAAAGGATATGGCCACCGGAGACGATATCAGTCGTCTTCAAAAATTCGAAAAACAAGGGATCTATTTTTTAACTGCTGAGATTGCCAAGATCCATCCGGGTTCTGCTAAAAAAAGTTCCTTAGATCCTTCTTTCGATAAGCTTATTAATCCTACACTCACTTTGGATATGTCCAGGGGAGCGACCGATCTATTATCCGATATCAAAAAGTTTCCGTTAAACGGAGATCATGTTAAAGAGATCAATAAATCCATTAACGCAGTCCTAGACGATTTTAAATCTTCTCCGAACATGGAGACTGGACTAGTCAATATTATAGAAGTAATGAAGAATGCGGGTATGCCCGTTGACTCAGAAGTTCTCACTAAAAGAACTGTGATCGCAATGGCTTTGAAAGTAAGGGCCGCAAAGGTTTTTACCAAAGTAGATATGGACCAGAAGAAGACAGAGCAGATGAATCTGATGATGGCTTCTTATCTCGCGGACATCGGTTATACTCAGATGAAGATCCCGACTCACGCGAATCTAAAACCGGAAGAGTTGGAATATATTAAAAACCATCCAATCATCAGTTATTTGATGATCGCTAATCTTCCAGAAATCGAAGATCCGGTCAAATCAGTAGTTTTGAATCACCATAGACCTCATCGCGGAGAAGGGATGAATAATAATTATCCCCAAACCAAACCTTTGGTCCAAAAACTCCAGGGTTACAGAGAAAAGTATAAAGACGATTTTCGTAAAAACCTTTTAGCTACTGATATCCAAAGACAAGTAAAGTCTATTCTTACTAACGCAATTTCTTACGAAGATATTGGGATCCTTTCCATCGCGGGTGAATTTGCTTCTTTAACAACTCCTCAGCCTTGGAGAGAACCGATGGATGGTCTCAAGGCAATGAAACTTATATTGAATAATAGTTTTTTTGCCTATAACGAGAAAACTCTCAAAGACTTTTTCGATCATGTTGGTCTATCCTTATGTGATAACCAGCCATTCGTGAAAATCGGAGATTACGTTATTGTAGCTTCTCAGGATTCAAATCGTAAGGTATTCTTCGAGATCTGTATTATCAAAGATTCACACAAAAATTCAATCCGACCGATGTTGGAAAGAGTGGGAACTATCCGACCGAAGTTTGCAAATAACGGAAAGGTAAGGATCTCAGGCTTCGAGATGGGCAGCTTGGCCGTGGATAGAAGAAGAGCAATTTTCAACCTGGAACGTAACGCTGACCCTAGAAGGATTATCTATTTGGTAGATCCGGAAATTGATCCTGAGTTTTTTGACTCATTGGATCGCAAAGTAAGGGAAACATATCCCTCTAGGACTTCTTCCGATTCGGATTCTGCCTCTAAAGCGCCCGTTTCTTGATCGATTGACACAATTTCGGAAATTTATTCTTGCCTACTAGCTAGGTTAAATCATTTCTTTGATACTACACATATATCTTACTTAAACGTTATGTACTTTGGGTTTATATTTTTGGCCCTCTGGTAATGCGTATGGATTTTTACTATGACTCAATTTCAAAGTGGTCCAATCGATCCTCTCAGACTTGAAAGATTTGAGTTCAATGCAGAAGTAATTAGACAATTTAAAGAAAGTCAATCCATCCCGGTCGACTTTTACAATAAGAACGGACAGATCTTAATCCATCGCAAAGACAGTGCTAGCGAAGCGGATATTAACAAACTGCAAAAGTTCGAATTACAAGGGATCTACTTCCTTCTATCCGAAAGACATAAAGTTGTAATTCAAACAGACCAACCCGACTCGGTAAACGGCAAAAAAGTTTCCTTTATCAAATTAGTGAATCCTGATCTTACTTTGCAGATGGCAAGACAGGCTTCTGATCTTCTCAAAGACCTAAGAGATTATCCTTTAAATGGAAATCATGTGAAGAATGTTGCGAAGGCGATCGACGGGATCTTAGATGATTTTGCGAACAGCCAAGACGTTGAATTAGGTTTGGTTAACGTAATCGAAGTAATGAAAGCCGCAGGAGTCGAAACTGATTCCGAAGTTCTAACCAAAAGAACTGTCATCTCTATGGCGATGAAACTGCGCAGTTTGAAAGCGATTTCCATTAAGGATAGCGAAAATTCCAAGGCACAACAATTGAATCTGATGATGGCAGCTTATATGGTAGATATAGGCAAGGTCAGAATGAAATTTCCTGTGCATGGAAACCTAAGTACTGAAGAATTCGAATATGTAAAAAATCATCCTATCATTAGTTACTTGATGATCGGAAATATGGCTTCTATCCAAAGCCCAGTAAAAACCGCAGTATTAAACAGTCATAGACCGTACAGAGGAGAAGGATTAAATAATAACTATCCTTCTACAACTTTCTTACAGAAACGACTGGGAGAATATTACGAAAAATATAAGAACGATCCTTCCAGGAGTGTACTTGTAGAAGATATGCAGAGGCAATTGTATATTCTGCAAAACAATTCTTATAGCGAAGATGATCCTGCTATTATTTCTATCGCGGGAGAATTTGCATCTCTCAGCAGCGAACAACATTGGAGATCTGCATATTCTCCTATTACCGCCATGAAGTTGATCTTGAATAATAGCTTTTTTTCATATAATGAAAGAGTGGTTAAGGAATTTTTCGATTTTATGGCATTGAGTTTATGTGAGAACAAAAGTGTTCTGAACGTAGGGGACTATGTGATCGTAGTTTCTACAGATTCTCAGCATAAGATTCACTTTGAGACCTGCGTTATTAAAGAGATTAACAAAAACCAAACCCGCCCTCTTTTAGAAAGAGTTGGAACAATCAGACCTGTTTTCTCTAATAAAGGAAAACTTAAGATCGTAGGTTACGATCGTAAAACTTTCCGTCCTGATATTAGAAAGGCAGTCTTCAATCTTGCGAACGCAGTGGACCCAAGAAGGGTGATTTATTCTATCGATCCTGAATTGGATCCACCTTTGTTTGATCTGATTGATAGAAGTTACCGTAAAACAGCTCCGAAATCTGTCGCGTAAACAGTTCTCTTTTCCTTCTCACTTCGGAATCCTACTTTCTTCCGTTGGCGGTCTCCTGTTTTCTGGTACTGTATGCCTTCCAGTTGGGGTAAAATATTCAAAGTTAGTACGTTCGGAGAATCTCATGGCGAGGCCGTGGGAGTTGTTGTTGAAGGAGTTCCTGCAGGAATTCCGATCCGATTGGATGAGATCCAAAAGGATTTAAACAGAAGAAGACCCGGACAAAGTAAACTCACCACTCCTAGGGATGAATCGGACACTGTTCGAGTTCTCTCCGGAGTATTTGAGGGAAAGACGATCGGAAGTCCGATCGCATTGATCGTAAACAATCAGAACACGATCTCGAAAGATTACGAAAATCTAAGGGAAACTTTCCGTCCTTCTCACGCAGATTATACTTACCAAACCAAGTACGGATTTCGTGCTCACGTAGGAGGAGGAAGATCTTCCGTTCGTGAAACAATTGCAAGAGTAGCTGCGGGTGCAATTGCAAGAATGATCCTAGAAGATGATCTTGGAATCAAAACAGTCGCTTGGGTAGATACAATCGGCACCATCACTTCTGAAATTGCAGAAAGTAAATATCCGGGGACCAGAGAAGAAGTAGATGTAAATGAGGTCCGTTGTCCTGATCCTCAGGCTGCAGATAAAATGCGTTCTCTCATTCTTGAAATGAAAGAAGCTGGAGACAGTGTGGGTGGAATTATCCGCTCTGCTTCTTATAATCTTCCTCCAGGTCTTGGAGATCCAGTGTACGATAAACTGGATGGTGACATAGCAAAAGCAATTCTATCCATTCCTGCTTGTAAAGGATTCGAAGTTGGTTCTGGATTTTCTGGAACTCTTCTAACTGGAAGTACTCATAACGACGAGTTTTATGTAGAAGAAGGAACCGGAAGAGTCCGCACTCGCACAAATAATTCCGGAGGACTCCAAGGTGGGATCTCCAACGGAGAAACTTTGGTGGTTCGAGCAGCATTTAAACCTACTTCTACCATTTTCAAAAAACAAAATACTGTAAATATCGACGGAAAAGAAACCACATTGGAAGCGAAAGGCAGGCATGATCCATGCGTTCTGCCTAGAGCAGTTCCGATCGTGGAAGCAGCGATAAACCTGGTTCTAGTGGATGCCTATCTTTACCAAAGGGCGATGAATCCTCAGTGGTACCAGAAATGGGCCAAAGTTCCGGATTATTACAAGGATCTAAAACTCTGAATTTGTCTCTCAGTCTGCTAAGCGGACTTTGAGAACCTGAGACAGGCTCTCACATCTTTACTTCTAGAAACGGGTTGCCAACTTAGAATAGTACGTTTCAAATGAAATTTGGCGCCCTGGTTTGTTTAGAAAAACGGAGGTTCGAGTGGTCAAGATAAAGATAGACGGGATCGAATACGAGGTCGACGAGAAAAAAAATCTAATATCCGCAGCTAAAGATGCCGGAGTGGATATTCCGTTTTTCTGTTATCATCCTAAATTGTCTGTCGTGGGCATGTGCCGTATGTGCCTCATCGAGATAGAAGGGATTCCCCGTTTACAAGTTGCCTGCAATACTAAAGTTACTGAAGGACTTTCGATCGTCACTAAGAGTGATAGAGTTATAGAAGCAAGAGAAGGGACGATGGAGTTCCTGCTTGCGAACCACCCATTAGATTGTCCTGTTTGCGATAAGGCTGGAGAATGCCAGCTTCAGGATAATTCTTTCGGTTCAGGAAAAGGAAATTCCAGATTCACATTAGAAAAAAGGAATATTCCTCAGGAAGAGATCGGTTCCAACCTGATCATCAACCATAATCGTTGTATCGTATGTTATCGTTGTGTTCGTTTCGAAGAAGAAATGGTGGGAGAATCCAACCTTGGACTCTTTGAAAGAGGATATCATTCCATTATAGGTCTCGCAAAAGAAGAACCTATCAATCATAACTACCAAGGTGCGCTTGCAGATATCTGTCCAGTTGGTGCATTATTAAATCATAAAACATTATTCAAGTCCAGGGTTTGGTGGTATAAATCAGAAGAGTCTGTTTGTCCGGGATGTAGCACAGGTTGTAAAACTTATACAAACGTAAGAGACAACAAAATGTTCCGCTATATGCCTCGTGTAGATGAGGAGAAGGAGCAGTATTTCCTTTGTGATAAAGGAAGATTCAATGTTGATTGGTTGAATACGAATAGACTTTTCTCCTTCTATAAAAATGGAGAAACAAGTGTAAGCACTACTGTTCTGGATGAAATTTCTGAAAAAATTTCTAGATCCAAAAAGATCGCAGTGATCGGTGGAGCTCACGAGTCGGATCAAAACTTAAAATCGATAAAAGAATCTTTATCCAAGCTTGGAGTTGCTTTCGTAACGGAAGCAAGAGTAAGTTCAGAACAATACAAAGAACCTGAACAAGTGGATTTCCAATATACCACTGACAAAAGACCGAACACTAAAGGTGCTATAGACGCAGGATTTGTTTCTGCGGAAGGGATCGATTCCATTCGTTCTGCAGCAGCAAAAGGTGAATTTGATCTGATCTTTGTAATTAAAGAAAAGGTTTCTGAAATCTTGGCTGGTGTTCCTTCTGAATCTATTATAGTCTTAGAAACGAACCTTACGGAAGATGCGACTAAAGCTAAATATTCCGTACCGATCAAAGCTTATTCAGAACAAAGCGGAAGTTTCACGAATAAAAAAGGATGGATCCAGAACTTTAATAAATCTATGGAAGCACCAAAAGGTTTATCGGGCTCTGCGGAAATCTTCTCCTTATTAGAAAAGAAAACCTTAGAATTACGTTCTAACTCTAGAGAGGCAGCCGTTGGGAACCGTTAATGTAATTAATGTAGCGGCAAAACATAAGCCCGCTTGGTACCAAAGATTATATTCCTATTCGATCGCGAATGGTCTTTGGATCACTCTTAAACATTTTATCAAAGCAGCTTTTCTAAAAGGCGCAGTCACATTAGAATTCCCCGAAAAGAAAAGAAAGTTTTCTACTCGTTTCCGTGGAATGCATACTATGAAGCGGGATGAGATTGGCAGAGAAAGATGTACCAGCTGTTTCTGTTGTATGTGGATCTGTCCTGCGGACGCGATCAAGATAGAAGCAGGACATGTAACTCCTGAAATTCAACATCTTCATCCAGAAGATAAGTTTGCTAAGAAGTTTGAGATAGATCTATTACGTTGTATATTCTGTGGAATGTGCGAAGAGGCATGTCCTAAAGGTGCGATCTATTTGGATGGGCCTGCAGAGATGGCCGCGGACAATAGAGAAGATCTAATTCTTACTAAAGAAAGAATGATGCAAAAAGTTGGAGGGCCGATCTTAGGAGAAAGGCTATAATCCTCCGAAATTTCACTTTTCATAGCCCGCTTCGCGGGCTTCAAAAGCCAACCTCAGATTTTTAAGAAACTCTCCGGTTAGCTTCTCTGAGTTCCGAAGCAAATTCTCTCGGAAGTTCTCGATTCGCTTTATCTAATATCGGAGAATGTAATCTTTTAGAAGCATATTCCAAACAAGCTTCGATATCCAAAACCTTAATATTTGGATATTCATTCAGGATTTCACGGTATCCGAATCCTAGAAAAATCATATCTAATATTTCTAAAACTCGGATCGAGGTTCCCCGGATGACTGGTTTACCTCCGCAGATGGAAGGATGAGAGATAATACGGTCTAGTGTTTTTTTTGTATCTGTTTCCATTCTAATTATACAACAAAGCCCCAAACCAAATTTTGAATCTTAAATTCTGAAGTCTGAAATTTTTCCTAGGAAAGAAATAATCCCTAAGATTTAGGGAATGAACAGCTTGCTGAAAAAATCTAGAAGTAATAAAGAGAATAAAAAATGTATAAAAGTAATTAAAATACTCTTAGAATAGAAAATTCAGCACAAATCGAGCTAAGTCAATCCTTAGAAAAAGAATTCGATTCGAAGCAGGGCCGCTTCGCAGATCATATTCTATTCTTAACACTTTTTGAGTGTTCAAAATATGGAAAACGGCTCCATCGAATCAATATATGTTAAAATAGGTGATGTCTTCCGATATTGCCGGATGGAGAAAGGTCTCTCTTTAAAGGAACTTGCCGACGCTCTTAAAAAAGAATATGGAGTACCGTTCAATCCCAACCTTTTAGGAAAAATAGAAAGGGGAGAATCCAGATTACTTACTCACGATTTTATCAATCTTTGTTTGTTCTTTCGTTTGGAGCTAAAAGCTTTCTTAGACAAAGATAAGAAGAATATTCACGAAACTGCTCTAGGTGATCTAACGGAAGATCCTGCAATTCGTAGAATCTTGATCTTCATTAGCGAGAACAGAGCTTCTAAAGGATTTGTTACCTTCTTAGAGGAGTTCCTAAAATTTATGGGACCACAATTAATCCGAATGAGTAAAGATACAGATCCTAAAAATTTAAAAGCTGCTTCTCCAAAGAAGAAGGGCCGCAAGCCTTAATCATCCCTTTAGTAATTCATTTCTTCTTCTTTATAAAATATAGAACAAACTTTACTCGTTGAATTCGAACGAACCTTCGAAATAAAAATTTTATTTATTTCAGAAATTATATTATCTCGATTCGAAAATAAGTGAGAATTAAGAGGCTTATATTACCCTGTCGTTTAAATACATAAAACCTCCAAATCAAAACTATAGAGGGATCATAATGAAGAGAATCATCATCCGGGGTGTATATACTCTGGTTATCATAGGACTTCTCGGTGGGTCATTCGTGGCTTGTAACGATAAGTCTTCGTCAAACGGAGCTGAAGTAGGAATTCTTTCTAGTCTTCTTCCTTCTAAAAGCGGAAATGGATCTAAGTTATTTGCAGCTAGCACTTATTTTCATAACGAGATTTTTCCACCACATTGGTTGAATTGGACCACTGATGGTGCGAACCCAATTGAAACTGGACCTACTTTCTTAACTCGCGGTTTGAAGTGTAGTGGTCGTTATTGCGATGATGTAAATCTTCTCGCAAGCGAATCCGGATACACTCAAACTAATAGCTGGTGGACAGATTGGTTTTCTGAAGAAGGAACCAACTATCGTGTTTGCGATAATAATGCATTCGTAACCGGTATTAAATGTTCGGGAAGTTATTGTGATAACGTTTCATTAAAATGTTCTCAATTAAACAATAATGGTGTAAGAACAGGATGTTATTGGACTTCCGGTATTTCTGAAGAAGACGGCGGAAAATTCGTAGCTCCTGAATCTATGTATATTGCTGGTGCAAGCTGTAATGGTCGTTATTGCGATAACATGAGCTTATATCTTTGCCAAGCTGATAACGGCGGACCAAACGTTGATCAAGATGCACTTGCTCAACAATTTGCACCTCGTTTGAGATTCGATCAAGAGACTACTACAGGTTCCGGAGATTCTGGAAAATGTTTTACTAGCGACCCTCAAACTTATTACACTCAAAGAGCTGCTGGAGTTGCTCCACAAGATCTTTGTAATAAAGATTATTCTACGATTTCAAATAACCAAGTTCCTATTTTTTATGAGACTTCTCTAGTTGGAACGAATGCAGTTCTTATTAGATACTGGTTCTTCTACGCTTGGCAAAGTACTTGTTTCTTAAGTTTCGGAAGCCACGCCGCTGACTGGGAAGGGATGAGCGTCCTAGTAGTAAACGGACAAATGAAACGAGTTGCTTGGTCTCAACACTCCGGATGGTATTCCAAGGAAGCTGGTAACTTTGAAGTTGCAAATGGTACTCACCCAGTTGCATACGTTGGTAAAAACGCACATGGGTCTTTCCATGACAGTGGTGGATCCGGCGGATGTTTATATTTCGAAGATTTCAGAAATCCAGGCGGCAATGATTATCACCAAGACACTTGGAATAATCTAGTTCGATTGAGAAGAGGTGGAGATGCTCCTAGTTGGATGAATTGCCAAGGAAGCGGATGTTTCGATGGAATTGGTCACCCAATGGAAAGAGGAGACTGGCGTTCCAACGCAGGTTGCGGATCTGACGGTTGTGGTAAATCTTCCGTAGGAGGAAGCATTCCTTTCGTAAACGATCCTATAGGTTTGGAATATTCAGCGATCTCTGCTAAACATAGCGGCAAGGTATTAGATGTCTCCGGTGTAAGCACTAGCGACAATGTTAATATTTGGCAATGGACGAATGTTGGCCAAGACAATCAAAAATGGGCACTTGAGTCTACAGGTGACGGATACTTTAGATTTATCGCAAAACATAGCGGCAAATGTATGAATGTGAAGGGTGGATCTACTGCAGCAGGAATGAATGTAATTCAATATTCTTGCGGCGGAGGAAACAATGAAAGATTCCAATTACTCTCTTACGGAGATGGATTCTTTGCTCTCCAAGCAAAACATAGCAGCCAATGTTTGGATATTGCAGGCGGTGCGACTGGAGACGGAGGTCTCTTGATCCAATGGCCTTGTGCTTGGACTGATAACGAAAAGTTCCAGTTCTTACGCTAAAATACGGGGCGGGAAAAACCGCCACGTCATACGAAAAGGTAAGGCTCTCGATTTTCGGGGGCCTTATTTTTTCTGCTTCCGCAGAATCGGAATATCCCAAAAATTAGCAGAAATCCTTTTTTTCGGCCCGATTGAACTAAAAATGCAAGGTCTTTCCCAACAGGAATTCATCAATCTATACGAGTCTTGCAAGAATACAGTGTATCATTTCCTGCTCAAACTTTCAGGAAATCCCGAAATTGCCGAAGATTTGACTCAAGAGACATTCTTAAAAGCCTTCGAGGTCATGGATCGCTTTGACCCAGATAGGGGAAGCTTCTCCTCTTGGTCTTGCACGATCGCTAAAAATCTTTATTTTAAATATTTCAATCGTACAAAGAAGGAAACGGGGAACGTCTCAATTAATGTAGAGAATTTTCCCGAACTTTCAGGGGGAAATCATGAAGATCCTCTTGAATTAGAAAAAAATTCTCTTAATTTAGCGTTAAAAGATGGGGTCTCCCGTCTTCCTGAGCCTGAAAAGAGTATAATATTACTGAAGGAAATTCAAAAGAAAACTCTTAAGGAGACTGCGGATGCTCTCGGGATATCTGAGAGGACCGTTAGTCGTCGTTTGCTTAGCGCGTTCAGATTATTAAGAACGCATCTCGAAGCGGAAGGGATCGGACTATAAGATGGCATTACATACCCAACAGTCAAATAGTTTCGAAGACCTGCTAGAGTTATATCTTTCCGGCGAGTTAGATGCAGCCGGGAAGAAACAACTATTGGAGATTGTATTAAAGGATCCGGAAAGAGCGGCCGAATACCGAAAAATTACTCAAATACAATCTCAGCTTAGAACATCCAGTGCTTCCCTCGAATTAAAAAACCTTTCTCCTCAGACCTCATCTAAAAAAATCCTTCCTTTCCCTAAACCTGCTGTTTATCTCGCTACCGCGGCTTTAGTATTTGCATCTTTTGGAATATATTTCTATCGAAATTCTTCGATCAAAAAGGGAGAAGCCACTTTAGACAAGTTCACTTATTCTTATGGTGATTGTTCTATCGAAGGTAAAACTTCTCAAGCTGGCGAAGATGTTTCCGGTAAAAGGATCGTATCCGGAAAATCTTCCGTATGTGATGTTCAGCTAGAAGGAGAAAAGAGCGTAGCTGTTAGAGCACTGCCTAATACAGACTTCACTGCTGAACGTAAAGAAAACGCAATCCATGTTTCTCTTGGATACGGCACCATCCTTTTGGATAGCCAAGGTCCTAAAGATTCTGAGAATATCTCCATAGGCTCTGATGATTTCAGATTGATATTAGAAGGAACTAAGGTCGCGGTCAATAAAGGACGGACTGATTCTTCTCTTTCTGTAAAAGTATTAGAGGGAAAAGTCAGATTAGAATCTGGAGATGCTATCTTCTTTGAGTCTGTCTCTAGTTGGTTAACTAAGGAAGAGATTGCTCTACTCGCAAAAGAATATCCAATATTATTTGATAAACAACAATTAACGATAGAATCAGGACAACAACTTGCATGGAAAGGATTCTCTCCTGCGAGAATGAAAGGTCTTAAAAAGATCGAAGATTCTATCAAGGCTAGTAAAAAGTCCCAGCCTAGTGCTCAGCTTGACGAGACTTTGATAAAAAGCCTAAAACCTCATGTGGATTCACTACCTAAAGATCCGTTCTTAATCTCTCCTAAAGAACTCAAAAATTCCCTCAAAAAAATACTCCCTGACGAAAAAGCCGATCTAGAAAGAAAGTTCGCGAGTATGGTCCGCTTCCCTCCAAAAGATCTGAAAGAAAGAGAACAACTGATGGAATTGGTGAAGAAGGTGGATAAAGCATCCATTACGGATATTTTAAATGGCAAAGGTCCGGGCGGTGTAACTCAAGCAATCTCTCAAGAAGTTCGTATTCTTTATCTGAAAGATGGGTCTATGGAAAGAGGGATTATCTATCAACAAGATAGCTTCTACGTAGTATTAAGACCTGATGGTAACCTGATCATCCCTGTAGATGCTGTAGAAAGAATAGAATCGGAGTAATCTACACTCGCGTTGCTTATCAAATCTGCTTAATCTGGATTCGCTACATTCTTCTTCCAGAATGGAAGATATAAGATAGTAAATACGATCACTCCTAAGGCCTGCATCCAAAGGATATAAATAGGCCAAGGACCTAAATAATCCATCAAAGAACCTGCAGCAGATTTTTCCCTCATATATCCATAGTTTGTTTCTAATGCAAAATCTATAATTAAAGCAACAACTACATAAATCTGGCTATAAAGGACTGATCTAAGTACTGCTCCCTTTCTGGGAGTTAACTCCAGGCCGAATACAACATAAAGAGCAGAAATCACCAATCCGGAATGTGCGATGAAAAATATAAAAAAGTAAATATGAGGAAAAGTAACGGAAAGATCCGGAGTGATGACTCCTTGCATAGAACCAGCAATTACCCAAAAATAAGAAAGTTCTGCAAGTGTTCTATTCCGAGTAAATAGTGCCAGTGAAGTTACTATCGCTGACCAATTACAAAATTCCATAGGCAGGTCATAACGTATCTGCCAATATCCTGAATTAATTCTATATATTACATAAACGAAATAGTTTAAAAGAAGAATGGCGCCTAAAATGTATCCGATTGTATTTTTGGTTTTAAGAGAAGCAAATTTTCTGCCGAAGTATGGAAGGCAGAATCCGAGAAATGCAGTAAGAAAAAGTATAATAAAATGGAGAGGGCTCCAATGTTCGAATCTCATCGAAGCTACCCTCTCCTTACGTTAGTGAAATTTCAAATCATAAATTCAATCAAAGAGAGACTTATTTTTTACACTGAAGATCATTTTCATTTCTTCTTCGGTGAATTGATGAGGTCTTTTTCTTTTTAGATCCATAAAGAGCCCATGTACTATCGAAGTAAGGATCAATTTTTTGGTCTTTTTAGAGAAAACATCATGACGAAATGCCAATCGATTCTTCTCAGCTTTTTGATAAACGGTAACGACTACAAAATCATCTGGAAAACCCATTGTATCAAAATAATTCAACTCCGCTTTGTAGACTACTGGGCCGATCCCTTTTGCCTGTAATGAATGTAGATCCAAGCCACATTGGTAAGAAGAACGGATCCTTGCATCATCCAAATAATATTGGATTGTTTCTAGATTTACTTTACCTTCTGGATCCATCTCTGCCCAACCTACGCTGATAGGATGATAGAACGCATAAGGATAATCTTCTTCGGAATAGAAGACTTCTTCCGTATCATCAAAAAGGCTTAAAACAAATTTTGCCTTACATACTAATACAGAATCGGAAGCTCGAAAGATTTCTTGCATAATCTCTGTGGATTCTGGATCGGAGTGAAGAATGTCTGTAGTAACGATTGCATCTTCTGGATATTTTAGCTCTGCTTTGTATTCTATCTCGCATTGGCGGACTACTAAGCGGTCTGAACTTAGGATTGTTTCTCCTTCTTCTTTTAAAAGTTGGAAGGTTTTAATCCTAGCTTCTTCAAAATAACTTTGGTAGGTTCCGTTGTTTACATGCCCGTTAACATCTATATCAGATTTACGGACAGGAACGGTGAAGGATGTGATAATCTTATCCGTTTTTTCCATGAGCCTCATAAAAAGCCTCCGGTAGACAGAGTGGTCTACTTGATTAATTCCAGAATAAATTGTGGTAGACAGATCAGTCTACCACAATTATAATCAAAGCTGAAAAAAGATGAGAATCCAAAAGGACTTAATTCGGTCGGAAGACCCTGCAAAGGACAGGATCTTAAAAGCGGCTTTCAAATTATTTTATTCAAAGGGTTATCCCAATACAGGAATAAACGAAATTTTAGAAGAGGCCGGAGCCTTTAAGAAGAGTTTATATACCCATTTTCCTTCCAAAAAGGATCTAGGTAAGGCATACCTTTTGGAACAAGAAGAAGCTATATTAGGTTTTGTTAAAAGGATCGCGAAGAGGGAAAAAAAATATTCAGACTTTATCAAATCATGGATGAAGATGTTGAGAAGAGGACTGAAAAATACTTATATCTATGGCTGCCCTTACGCAAATTTATCCAATCAAACACATGATGAACCTGAGATCTCAGATTTTGTAAAGGTTGCTTTGAACCGCTGGGTAAATGATTTTGAATTTTGTCTGAAAGATATTATTTGGAGTTTTAAAAAGGCAAAAACTGAATCTGAGCTGAAAGAAATTTCAGAAAGTATTCTTTTTTATTACCAAGGCGCCTTACAGCTATATGGAATGTCAGGAGATTTCAAACATATTCATCGCTTGGAAAAATCACTTTTATCTTTAGACAAATAATATTATATTTTTAAAATATATCAGTCCCAAATTGAATTAGCACATTCTACCAAATCGCCGGCAAAATAATGAGGGAAAGAGTAAGCTAATTTTCCAGTGATTGGATTTAGATCTCTGTAAGAAACCGAATCTATTCTTAAAGTGTCCGATTCATCTCTATAAATTTTGAATTTCAAATGAAGTTTGAACTTATTTTTTCCATATTTGAAACTTGTATTGTCTTTGCATGATTTAAAACAACTATCGAATACCTCTTCAGCGTTTCGGTTGGCACGGAGAGTAAGTGATTGCTCTTTACAATTGAAGGAACATTCGTCTGGATCAGAAGGTTCGTACGGAAATTCTATGAGTACTTCTTTGTTTCCTTCGGTCTTATATGATCCATGGATTACCGGTACTAATTCGCCTGGTCTTCTGCTCCTCATTATTGCACTGGATTGAGGATCCAGGATTAATTCCAAACCGCTGATCTCTAAATATAGTTTAGAATCTATTTTGGGAAAATTTTTTTCCCAGTTTAAACATACAGTTTTATTTGCCGGCTGAGCTCCTAAGAAAAAAGGAATACCGAATAAAAAACAAAATAGAATGGAGAATAAGAATAACTTAACTTTCATCTGGTTGGAAGATTATTTTATAATGAGTTAGGATAGTCTACCAGCAGAAAAATCTGGTTTTCATTACAGATTTAGCATTACTCATTACCCTTAGCTTCCAGCTTTTGGATCTCCTTTGCAAATTCTTCCAAAAGAGAAGGGTCAAATTTTTTACTGCCAGGTCGGTCCCGAACCTTCCCCCATAAAAAAGCAGCTATATTCAGTTTATTTTTAAGTGGAGAAGTTTTTGGACTTGAATGAAAGTCTTTAACGAAACGATTCCATCTTAGAACGCGATCATCCGGGCGCTCTTCCTTGGGAGGATTTTCATACACCTTCAGAAGGTCTTGGACAGAGAGTTTTAGATTTCCGATCTTCTCCGCATCTCGAACTGCTTCAGCCATTGCCTTGGTAAAACTGAATTTTTTGAGATCATAATATGATCTGCAGAATTCCCTGAATTTAGAATCAAATCGAATTCCTTCCGGAATAATTTTAGATTTGAGGGTGATCTCTTTTTCACTTTTGGTTTTTTTTCGAATGGATACTAGGTTTTTAGAAGAAGTTTCCTTTTTTAGGAACTTCTCTCTGCCTAGTGTAATATATGATCTTAATCTTTCTTCTAGATCTGCTTTGGGACCTTTAGACGAGATGTTTAAACTTGTACAGATATCTTGTAGCTCTTCTCTATACCAATAATGGGATTCGAATTCTGGGATCGTTTTGATTTTTTCGAAAGGAGGACGAGATTTCATTTTTATATAATAGATCTATTTTTTCTTTTTAAAATTCCAAGCGGGCTTTGACTTTAATGCCTTTTTATAAATGGGACAGCCTGGTCCATGGGCACCTTCTAAGTATCCGGTGCTCATTAAAAATTCATTCACTATCTCTCCTCCCACAAACACGAAAGTTTTTTTAAATAGTTTAGTCCACTCTTCCAATGACTTGGGATGATTAGAGTGTAACCAATCTTGAAAACTTCCAAATTCTTTCTGGAGACCAACAATCACATTAGCATTATGAATAGCAGCATTTATCTTAAGTCGGTTACGTATAATCCCTGCATCGTTCATAAGCCGATCAAAATCTTTTTCTGAAAACTTCGAGATCTTTTTAATAGAAAAATTTTTGTAAGCCTTGCGGAAGTTTTCCTTCTTTCTTAAGATCGTAGTCCAGGAAAGGCCAGCTTGATTGATCTCTAAGATAAACCTGCCGAATAATTCATCGTCCGACTTTAAGGTAAAACCATACTCTGTATCGTGATAGGTTTTGTTTTCAGGATCTTTACCCTTTTCGAGAGAAAGGACGTAATGACAATATTTTGTAAGAGAATTCATAAAATAAGAAGAAGATAATCCTAAGAATTAGGTCGCTTCTTACTAATGAACAGGCAAGAAATTTTTTGAATTCTCCTCTTACCTGTTCATAAAACTATAAAATGAGTATTCAGTCTAAAAACCGATCAACATTCCTCCATCCACTCTAAGAGTTGCTCCAGTAATCCAATCAGCTTCCTCTGAGGAAAGAAATGCAACTGCAGAGGCAACTGCTTCTTCTGGGTTTCTTTTGATCTTTAAAGGAATAGAATCCAAAATAGATTTTCTAATTTCTTCCGGAACATGTTCAGCAAATCGGTTATTTATAAAACCAGAAGCTACACAATTCACGGTGATATTTCTGGAAGCAAGTTCTCTGGCTGCAGATTTTGTAAGAGCAAATAGTCCAGCTTTTGCAGAAGAATAATTTGCCTGTCCTGCATTTCCATAAAATCCAGAAACGGATCCAATGTTCACGATCCTACCTGAACTTTTCTTTAACATAAACTTGGCAGCAGTTTGTATACCAAAGAAGGAAGCTTTCAAATTTACTGAGTGTACCTTCTCCCATTTTTCCTCAGACATTCTTAGTAGAAGATCATCTTGAACTACCCCAGCATTATTGATCCAAATATCCAAGGCTCCAGTTTTCTCAATTGCAAACTCTGCTAATTCCTTATTTTGATTTTTCGAAGTCACATCGCAAGTTTTCCAGAAGACTCGTTGTGGATTGTATTTTGCCAATTCTTCAGCTGTTTCCTTACAATTGGAATCTTCTAGATCTGAAAGAATAATATTGGAACCTCTTTCTAAAAACATCTTCGCGATCGTTTTACCAATTCCTCTGGCTGATCCTGTAATTACCGCAGTTTTACCTTCTAACATAATCGTTCTCCTATCTATTTCGATGTCGAAATATTTGTCCAAAAAATTTAGATCATAAGATCGAAATTCGAATGGATCTTAGTTAAAATTCGCATAAATTCTTCCTTTTCTCCCTGCTCTAAATTTTGGCTGAGTTTTGCAAGTGTTGCCTTGGATGCTTTTTGTACTTTTTCTAAGGTCTGCTTTCCCTTCTCCGTTAATTCTGCTGATGTTACTCTTTCGTCCTCATAAGGTTTAGATCTTTTAGTATAGCCGAATTCTTCCATTTTATCTAAAAGAGCGGTTACTGTAGAATTGGTTCTATCCAATAATTTTGCCAATTCACTCATCGTAAGCGGGCCTTCTTTACCCAAAATGAAAAGTACTCCTCCGTGAGCCGGGACCAGATCCTGGATTCCTTGTTTTAGGAATTCTTCGGATAAATGTTTTTGGATCCGATCCCTGGTCCTGGACAATAAGTGAATTACATACTCTGGCTTCATTTATTTAGACATCGAAATAATTACAAAGTTTTGTCAAGTATAAAAAATGGGAGGGATTTCTAACCATTTAGGGTCAAACTTTCTATATAATTTGGGTTATAATTTAGTCTCCTTAGAATTTTAGAAATTTATTTCCAATCTGATTTTCTTTCAAAATTCTGAAAAAAACTCTGACCCTTTATGTTAAAATTATTAGTATAATAAGATATGAGACTTTCGTTCAGACATTTCGTTTATTCTCTACTGTTCTTACTCTCTTTTATAATGAGTTCGAATTGTGAGGGTGATCTGTACGAAATCCAAGATCCTTCTTTGGGAATGGTAAAAGACGCCGCCTATTATGTAGAGGCTCACAAGTTAGAAGAAACTCGGAATTTGAGAATTTTTGCTGAACCTTCTGACCATAATGTATACGCTCATTTTAATCTGAAAGGTTCTCCTGAACTTTTTTTGAAACAAGGTTGGAAGAAAGGGAATCAAGTTGATGAGAGTTTTTGGAAAGAAGAACTTGTTTGGGACATTCTTCATTTCGGATTAGAAGCTCCGGTCGAATTAACGGATGCTAAGGTCTACATTAGAGAGGATTTATCTGTAAACTTTTCAGGTAATATAGAGGTACTTGTTCTAACTGGAAATGGCAGCGAAGGCTACTTAATTTGCAGACAATTCACTTCTGACTCTAAATCTTATTTAAGTAATTTTAGTTTTTAGGCCTTTCCTGGGCGCCTGCAGGTTCTCTGAAATTGATCTCGAAAATATCGTAATGTGATTCTCTGACACCGGTTACGAAAGCCACAGAGACGCCTAGATAATATTTTCCCGTATATTTCATAGCCTTCCAGGCGAATTCCGCCATTTCTTCGGAAGTGATCGAGAATGGATGTATTCTTCCCCTAGACTCATCCATATAAAGACCTTCATAGGTCCCTAAGACAGTTCCCTTGTATTCTAAACTTACTATCCTTCCCATTACAGAGAAGTTTCTTTTTCCACCTGTTTTATTAGTCGCCATCTTTTCGATAGGATGAGAAGTATCATGGGCTTGGACCCAAACTGTAATCCTTCCGCTTGGATCTTTTACAGGAGTACTATGAGGTATTATATTTTCTTGATATTGTGCGTTGACTACTTCAATGCTGCTCGAAAGTGAGATAGGTTGGATCCTATGGATATTAAATTGGATCAATATCGTTTGGTTCAGATTTTTCATCAGAAAATTTACTACGTCTGCGTTTTCGGGACGAACGCTAACATTCGCCTTCTTACGCATTGGCATATAACATTCGTCTCTGGTCTCGTCACATTCTTCCGCTGGATCGAAAGTCAGGACTTCTATCACACCTTCATAGGATTCGTATACAATTCCCCGGCTCTCGAATTGGGTCAGTTTGGCGACTGTCCAGCCTTCAGAATAGGTTCCCAAGGCAAACACCGGGGTCTGGGATAATAGAAGTGAAATATAGAGGAAGACTGAATATTTTCTGAAGGTCATAAATCTCTATTGGACGAGGTTTTTGGGCTCTTACTACCTATCGGCATCTCGTATTCTTAGGTCTAAGTATTTTCCCCGTATACGCCGATCCAAAGCAAAATATCGAAATTTTTTCTTTCCAAATTATCACAATCTGGTTTCAAAACTGACTTTATTTACGGTTTTCAGGAGAAGTTTTTACGGCTGTGAATGGATATTCCTCCCTGTCGAATGGCTTAAGGTTGCTGATTCTGTAAATTTTTTAAGAAGATAGGAACTAATGTTGTTAAATCTTTGTAAATGGTCCGTTTCGAAAATTTTAGAAAAAATATCTAACGTACAAAGGTTGATATAGAAAATCTAAGAAAAAATAAACTGCTCAAAAAGTAAAAATAGTTTTAAATGAAAATAGCTACGTAATGCGCCTCTTATTTTACTAAGAGCCATAATCAGTCCGATTTTTCTCTTATAAGTTCCTTTTTTCGCAATTTTTTAGAATTATTCTATCAATTCTTCCTAATTCAAAGATCGTATTTTTCTGGACGTACTTTTCCTATCCTCCGGCAATAGAAATTGAAGAAAAGTTGTCTCTAATTGTTAATAATATCATATCTTAGATTGGGTTCCTCTAGGAATTCCAACATATTAAGGATCACAGATTGAGCTCAGGTTATAATCGTTTTATTTCTATTTTATGTGTTTTGGTGGGAATCTTTCCTCAATTGAATTGTGACGGAGGGGGCGGTGGAATGAAATTATTTCCATTTTCCGCTTCTTCTTCCAGTATCAAGGGTCTACATATTTCCGATTCGGAAGGTAATAGGTATTCTTCTGGATCTACACTTTCTTTAGGTTCAGTTTTGATCAGTTCCTCTTCTTCGAATACCTTGAACATTGAGAACGATGGAAATTTTACTGTTAGTCTAACTGGAAATCCGGATGTAGTTTCCAAAAGTGGGGTCCATTCTTCGCAGTATACAATAGACTCCCAGCCTGCGAGTGCGAGCCTGGCGGATGGGGATTCCAGTTCTTTCCAAATCACTTTTCAACCTAACTCTGCTGGTGTAAAATCTGCTTACTTAATTATCAATTCGGATGATCCGAATATTGGTACTTATATTCTTCATTTGAAAGGAACAGGAACAGAAGCTCCTGCTCCTTCTATCCAAGTTTCGGAAGGTAACTTTAATTTTATTCCGAGTGCACAGACAAATTTTTATACTCCTTCTGCTGGAACTTCTTCCAAAACGATTAAGATTAAAAATATCGGAGTCCAAGATTTAGTAATTTCTAATATTTCATTAAGTGGTGCGGATGCAGGTTTGTTTAGCGAGAATGGTTCAGGTGTTACGATCTCTCCTAAAAAAACTTATACTTTTACGGTTTCGTTTAGTCCGCTTTCCGTTTCTACATTTTCTGCTTCGATCTCAATCGATAGTAATGATCCAAATATTGCAAGTTATGCTATCGGGCTTTCTGGAGTTGGAACTTCTGGAAATGTTCCTCAAATTTCAGTAACGTATACGGATAATAATAGTATCTCCAGAGATATTACAAGCGGAGCCGGATTCTCTTATTCTTTCGGGAGTATTTTTCCTAATAAAATATCTTCCAGTAAAACAGTTACAATTCGTAATTTAGGAAGTTCTAATTTAGATCTTTCAGGTTCTCCTGTTACCTTAAGTGGAGCTGATCCGGGACAATTTACTGTAACTCAGCCTTCTGTTACGAGTCTTGCTCCGAACACATCTACTACCTTCTTGGTTAAATTTGCACCCACGACCGTTGGATCTAAATCTGCTACTGTTAATTTAAATACAAGTAATGGTAAAGGTGGGAATGCTTCTAGTTCTGTTCTGAATGTTTCTGGAGCAGGAGGAAGAAGGGATATCATTGTAACCTGGGCACATTCTAAAGAGCATGCTGTGCATATTGCATCAGGTAAATACAGAGTTTGTTATAAAAAAGGTTCAGACTTTAGTTTAGAAGCAGAGGCTACCTGTGATCCGGACGTGATGTATGCAGGAGATCCTTATACTTCTAATTATAAAACAATTACAGTAGATTCTGCTGGGACCTGGTATATCCGAGTGAAATCTTTTTCTCAATTTAATGCAACTGGTTCAGTATTTTCCAAAGCGATCCAGGCAAAAGTAAGTTCACCTGGGTATTAAGGAATTATCATGAAAAATAAAATATTAGTTTTTTTAGCGGTTTTCTTTCTCGCATCAATCGGTTATTTATTTGCAGAGGAAGATGATTCGATCCAAATCTTTTCTAAATTATTAAAGCCGCTTTCTGGCATCAGTAATAAGGATAATGTAAAAAAGGATGAGAAAAAACCATTTAGATCCTCTCAACTAATTGTAAAATTTAGAGAGAAGGCAGGAGATTCGGTTAAATCTTATGCAGTCGATACTTTCCAAGGAAAAGTTGTAAACAATTTAGACGAGAGTGGGATATCTCAGGTAGAACTTAGAGAAGGCCAATCTGTAGAAGAAGCAATATCAGAATATTCTTCTCATCCTGATATAGAATATGTTCAACCAAACTATATCTATCATGCGAGTGTTGCTCCTACAGATACTCTTTATTCTCAATTATGGGGATTGAACAATACAGGCCAGACGATTGCTACTGCAACTTACGCTACGAATAATCCAGGAACGAGCACCAACGATATGAGAATGGAAAACGCGTGGGCTATCACGACTGATTGTTCTAATACTATCGTAGCGGTTGTTGATTCTGGAGTGAATTATAATCACCAAGATTTAAATGCAAATATGTGGAGCTCCAATTCTTGCGTTTCCGAGAAAGGAGAATCTCTGGGAACTTGCACAAACGGTTGGGACTATGTAGATAAGGATTCGAATCCTATGGATTTGAATGGTCATGGCACTCATGTGGCAGGTACAATTGGAGCAGAAGCTGATGGAACAGGTACTGTAGGAGTTTGCTGGGTAGCAAAAATTATGGCGGTCCGAGTTTTGGATCAATCTGGTTCTGGAGATACAGCTACCATTATTAAAGGAATTAATTTTGCAGTAAAGAACGGAGCGAAGATTTTAAATTTGAGCCTGGGTGGTCCTAGCTACGATTCAGCAATGCGCTCCGCAATGGCTAACGCTGGCCAAAAATACGATGCGTTGTTTGTGGTTGCAGCCGGAAATGAAAGCAGAGATTTGAGCATTAAGAATTCGTATCCTTGCGAATATGGTGACTCAAATATTCTTTGTGTAGCTGCATTAGATCAGAAATTCCAATTAGCTAGTTTTTCAAACTATGATACTTCTAAGAAGAATGTGGATATCGGTGCTCCTGGTACAAATATCAGAAGTTCATGGGCAGGCTTAGAAGCTACATCTAATTTGCCATTTACAAGTTGGTTTACTAGCGGTGGAAGCGGAACCAATTGGACTGCAACTACTTGTTTCTCTATTCCAGTTTTATTATTATCGAATAGTTGTACTTTTGCATTCACCGGAGCTGGCTCCGGCTATTATGCATATTCCTATTCGCAAGCAGACGTAGCCTTTCCGATCAGTACGGCCGCAGATGCAGCGACAGCTGTAATGAGTCTATATTTAGATACAGAAGCAGGTTATGACGGTATCAATATTTATGCGAATGGGAATTCTTCTCTATACTATAATTCGCATATTATTACTACTCTTTCCGGCGAGACGAATGGGGCGCTAATTTCGAATTTAGAAATTCCGGTGCCTAAATGTGTAGGATCAGCGAATTGTTACATCGGGCTTGAATTCATTGCCGATCAAACTGTGAATCGTGCTGGGGTTGCTTTTACTGCATTCAGCATACATACATTAGATGTAGGAACAATCAATCAGTACAATACTATAAACGGGACATCTATGGCTACTCCTCACGTAACTGGAGTAGCTGCTTTATTAAGATCTTATAATCCTAAGTTCACTTATAAAGATACGATTACTGCGATTTTAGCAGGTGGAACTACAGTAAGTAATTTACAGTCCAGTACAAAATCTGGTAAAGCTGCGAATGCAGATGGAGCGATGCGCAATTTAGAAGCTCCTGCTGACTTAAGTGTAGATGTTCCTTAGATCTTTTTTTAAAAAGCTATCGATCTTGGTTTTTATATCGATAGCTTCGTTTTCAACATTCGCACAAGGACTTCCTAAAAACCCTACTGTTGAAAAAGGTAAATATGTGAAGCCGGGCCGAATTGTTCCAAACGAATATATTTTTAAACTAGCCTCTGGAACTAACTCAGAAAGGATCAAAGAATTAGCTCCAAATTCTACCATTCTAAATATTGAATTGATTATGGAAGATACGTATAAGGTGACTTATAGATCTGATCCTGGTTTGGACATTCTTAAATCAGCGTCTTCCAAATCTGGTTTTGTAGAATCAGTTCAACACAATTTGGTTTACAGAGCTTTTTGAAGAAGTCACCTCGCAAGTTACTTTATAGAAAACGAATATTATTTTCCAGAGAACCCTGTTTGTATCCATTTTGCAATTTGGTCCAAAGCATTTTTGGCTTCAGGAACACTTCTGCCTAAATTAAAAAACCCATGGATCAAAGTTTCATAGGTTTTGATCTCCAGTTTTACTTTTGCTTTTTGAAGAAGGTCCGCGTATGCAAGTCCTTCGTCCTGTAGCGGATCAAACCCCGCGATCAAAATGTAAGTCTTAGGTGTATGGGAAAAATTCATTTGTTGGAAGGGTGTGACTCTCGGATCTTTCCAATCTTTTGAATTAGGCACACTATGATATTTAAAATAACGAAGTAGATCTCGAGTGAGAGCATAACCGTTTGCATATTCTTCTACACTCTTTCTTTCTTGGATTAGATCGATCCAAGGATAGATGAGTATTTGGAATTGAGGAAGAGTAAGTTTTTCTTTTTTAGCTCGAGTAGAAATGGAGATCGCTAAATTTCCACCTGCAGAGTCCCCAGCAACAGCAATCCTTTTTGGATCAATACCAATTGATTTTCCATTTTCTTTGATCCATTTATATGCAGAATATGCATCTTCCCAAGAAGAAGGATAAGTATGTTCAGGTCCCAATCTATAATCAACTGCGAGTATTGCTCTACCTGAAACTTTTGCTAAATATCTTAGAGGCAAATCATGAGATTCTAAATCTCCGATTACGAATCCTCCCCCGTGAAAATAAAGTAAACAAGGTTCTAAGTCTTTAGTTACATTAGAAGAATATAATCTAACTTTGATCCTCGGGCCTGTTCCTGGAATGGAAAAATTTTCGACTCTGGGAATATCTTCTTTATCCAGATCGAAAGAGGCCATTATCTTTTTAACAAGTTCTCTCGCTTTAGGTGGAGGAAGATTTTCAGGTTTCGGCTTTATTCTAGCGAGAACTAACGCTGCACGGATCCTTTGGTCTAAGATCCTACCTCTTTTGATATCTTTTCCAAAAATCCTGAGAATCGGATCCGGTAAGGAAAGTAAACCTCTTGCAGCTAAGGTTTCAAACTTTTGCCAGAGCATTCTTTTTCCTTGGTTCTGATTTTCCGTTAGAAGAACTTTGTTTTCCAGTTTGTTTATATTTTGCTTTGGATGGAACAGGTAATGTTTGTAGACTTTTAGAAGCTCTTTTCTTCCCAGCTTTTAATTCCTTCTGCATATAATATAAAAAGTCTTCGTAGTCCACTTGCATTGTATGTCTTGCAGAAGTTACATATCTCTTCTTCATTTTCTTTTCGTAATCTTGGATCTGGGTTTGCATTTCTGGAATTGTAGGCAGACTATAATTTCCAGTTAGATATTCAGCTAACCATTTTCCTTGGAATTCTGCAAGAGGCATGATTGCACCTAAAGGTTGGTACAATCCTACAAAGAATAAATTATTCAGATCCGGTTTGAAAGTTCTATGAAATAAAGGAAGATGATTTTCTGGCGCTGAGATAAACTCGGGTTTGAAGAATGGAAACTTCACATTATATCCAGTGCAATAGATGATCGCGTCGATTTCCTCTTCGGAGCCATCTGCAAACTTTACCTTGTTTCCATTATATTCTTGGATCACAGGTTTGTATTTGATATCACCTCTTCCAAGTCTGACTAAAATATCTTGAGAGATAGTTGGATGGGCTTCTCCTGGTTTGTGATCTGGTTTAGGAAGACCAAAGTCCTCCATCTTACCAACTCCGATCTTTAACATTGTTCCAAACAAAAGTTGTTTTAACCAGAAAGGTGTTCCAGGAGGAAGTAATTCAGTTTGTTTGTCTAAAGGTTTTCCAAAAAGATAATTTGGAATTACCCAAGCTCCTCTTCTGGAACTTAAGAAAACTTTTTTTGCAACTCCAGGGCGGCTTAACTCCACAGAAATATCCATGGCGCTGTTTCCCATACCGAGTACTACAACTCTTTTGCCAGCTAATTGGATTGGATGTTCAGGATCTACATAGTCGTGAGAATGTATTATCTTTCCATTAAATTTACCTGGAAAATCAGGTTCAGGCCAGCGTGGAGACCAATGGTGCCCATTAGCAACAATGACTGCATCGTAAAATATTTTTTCTCCCTTCTCGCTAGTAACTAAATAAGTTCCGTCGTCTTGGGGTTCAATTTTTGAAACGCCGTTCTTGAATTTCATATTTTTGCGAAGACCAAAATGCTCTACATAATCTACGAAATATTTTTGTATAGGTTCATGGTTTGGATAATCCGCATACCAATCAGGCATAGGATAATCCCTGTATTCCATTCTATCTCGATGAGTATTTATATGTAATGATTTATAAATATTACTTATACCGTTGTCGTTTTTAAATCTCCAGTTACCTCCTACATCGCTTCCTTTTTCGTAACAGTCGTAAGGGATTCCTTTGTCCTGCAATGATTTACAAACAGTGATTCCACTAGAGCCGGCGCCAATAACGCAGACTTTCGGCAACTCTTGCATATAGTTCTCCGATCTTTTTATGAGGTTGATAAAACGAATTAGTAGTAGAAGTTTTTCGAACGCATAGTCAAGTCCGAAAATGGATTGAGTTAATAAATCGATATGTTTAGGTCGGACGTATGAAGACAGAAGAGAAAACAAATGTTCATTTTGATTACGACTATATCGTAGTAGGTTCAGGCTTTGGCGGAAGTGTTTCCGCAATGAGATTAAGCCAAAAAGGGTATTCTGTCTTAGTAATCGAGTCCGGCAAACGATGGACTGCTAAAGAATTTCCTAAAACGAATTGGTCTGTTCACAAATATTTATGGATGCCTAGATTAGGTTTTTACGGGATCCAAAGATTGAATCTTTTAAAAGATTTTTTTCTAGTTAGTGGTGCAGGAGTGGGCGGAGGTTCTTTGGTATATGCAAACACACTTTACGTTCCTTCTGAAAAAACATTAAATCATCCTACATATAAAAAGATCGGTGGCAAAGATGGAATGCTTCCTTTTTATAAAGTTGCTTCCAGAATGTTGGGAGTTGTTCAAAATCCACACTTAGATAAATCGGATGCTATTTTAAAAGAGATCGCGCAAGAAATGGGAAGAGGAGAGACTTTCTCACCAACTCCTGTTGGAGTATTCTTCGGTGAAAAACAAGGACAAACAGTAAAAGATCCTTTTTTCTTGGGTGAAGGTCCTGAAAGAACTACATGCAATCTTTGCGGAGGTTGTATGGTAGGATGTCGTTTTAATTCTAAAAACACATTAGATAAAAATTATCTATTTTTTGCGGAGAAGTTAGGGACTAAAGTCCTTCCTGAAACAAAAGTAACTGATCTAGTACCATTAAATGAATATGGAGAACCAGATCCGAATGCAAGTGGAGAATTTGGTTATCAACTTTCTACTAGGTCTACGACTGGTTGGTTCGGCTCTCCCAAAAGAAAATTTAAAGCTAAATCTGTTGTACTTTCTGCTGCAGTGATGGGAACTGTAGGTTTACTTTTGCGTTCTAGGGAAGCAGGACATATGAGACGTCTTTCTAATCGTTTAGGAGATGATGTTCGTACGAATAGTGAAACAGTTTTGGGAGTTACTAAGTTCGGAAAGGACGTGGATTTTTCTAGAGGAGTTGCAATCACTTCTTCTATTCATCCTGATGAACACACTCATATAGAGCCGGTTCGTTATTCAAGGGGTTCTGATTTTTTCGGGGCTCTGGCGAGTGTTCTAACTGATGGCGGAGGTTTCTTTCCTAGACCTCTTAAATATTTTTTCACAATGTTCACTCAGCCAATTTACTTTTTGAAAGCATCTTGGCCTTTCGGGTTTGCTAAAAATTCTCTCATTCTTCTCGTCATGCAGACCTTGGACAATAAGGTAAAGTTGGTTAGAACAAGAAGAATGTCCTGGCCTTTCGAAAAGTCCATGACATCTGCTATTAGTTCAGGGGAGAAGGTACCTTCTTATATTCCAATCGCAAATCAAACAGCAAGAAAGGTCGCTAAGAAGATAGGAGGAATTCCTAGAAGTTCTTTAAATGATGTTCTTCTGAATGCTCCTATCACAGGTCATATCATGGGCGGTTGCGTGATGGGCTCGGACCCAGAAGAAGGTGTGATCGATTTTGAAAATAAGGTTTACGGTTATAAAAATCTAAGAGTTTGCGATAGCTCTATGATCCCTGTGAATCTTGGAGTAAACCCTTCCCTTTCTATAACTGCAATGACTGAAAGAGCAATGTCAATGATCCCTCCAAAAGAAAATAAGTCTGTATCTAATTTTGAATTCGAGAAACAATTTGGGATCACATCTGTGGTCTTTCCTAAAATCTGATCCGAAAACGATAGACCTAGACTTCATGAAAGAAAATTCTCTCCGTATCGGGTATCACCGATCCGGAGAAGGATTTTGGGCTTATTAAAAGAAAGTTTAAAGGATTTTTTTCAAACCAAAAAAGATTGGATCTCTTTCGGGGGAGTGTTCCTTCTATTTTTAATTTTTTGGTCTTATAATTATTCCTTTCGATTTGCTCCACTTTTTACTCAGGCTTTAAAAGATAACCAGATCGGTTTAAGTCTATTTTACTTTTTATTCTTTGCCGCTGGTGCATTGGTTATCTATCCGATCGTTCTCGCGTTTTATGGAAGACTAAACGAATTCAAACCTTCTATTCCTTTGATCTTAGGTTTTGTAGTAGTCCTTGCGATTGTATGTTCTGCAAGGATCAGGGACTCTGAGTTATTCAGATGGGCTGGCTCTTCTTCCATAGAAATTGCAATGCTTACTATTAACTATGTGGGAACCATTCTTGCATATATTGTATTACCAATAGCTTGGATTATTGTACGCAAAAATTCTCCAGATCGATTTTTAGGTTTAAGTAAGTCTCCAAAGTTCGGAGAAGTATTATTCTTATTAGGATTGATGCTTCCTATAATCGCGATCGCATCCTTCTCTCTTTCTTTTCTCTCGGTATACCCTAGATTTGCAGGAAGACTATCAGATGGTTATTTGATCTATCCTCCTGCTTTGTGGATCATTCTATTCGAAATTTCTTATGCACTAGACTTTGCAGTTTTAGAAACTTTTTTCAGAGGGTTTATGGTTTTTCCTCTGGCTTCCAGAGTGGGAAGTAAACCTGCAGTTTTGGGAATGGCATTCATGTATGGCTTATTACATTTTACAAAACCCCAATATGAAGCATTAGGTTCTTTTTTTGGTGGTTTTATACTAGGAATGATCTCTTATAGGACTAAATCAGTATATGCAGGAATTTTGATACATATAGGGGTTGCTTTGGCAATGGAACTTGCCGCTACTTTACAGTTTTTATATTTTATGGAGTAAATATTCTCCGGTTCAGGTAGAAACCGGAGAAATCGAAATTTCAGATACGGATCGTGTATCCTATATTATAGAAGAAAATCACATGAACTATATGTTGCTGCTGGTAATGATCCACTAAGGCCCTTTTTACTGCAGGATCATCCGACAAAGAAGATATATAGTTAATGATCAAATCATTCTTATATCCGTAAGCTTTAGCAGGATCAATCGTTAATCCGTCATTTGAATTACTATCGGGATATGCTCCTATATTCGGAGTGTAGGTTGGATTATCGACCAGAGCAGGTGTTGCTCTATACATCATATTGGCTGCAAAGAAAAATTTTCCAAAATCAAATTGAAGTCTTGGGCTGATATCACTGATCCCTTTTTTTCGATCTGTGTTATCATTTACTTCTGCGTAACCTAAAACTAAACTAGGAGTGATCCTAAAAGTTTCTCCTTTAAAAAATTCATGAGAAACAGTTAGACGATAGTTATGTGTTCCTTGAAAAGTCCCACCGTAATCGTTTAACATTTTATTATTAATCGAGAACTGAGGATTAAGCCATTCCCAAAAAGGAGCCTTCCATCCGATCACCCAATATCCTCTCATTACATAAGTAGGATCGTTTTGGTTGATGAATAAAAACCCAGCGGAGAATGTACCAAGTTTGGTCTCATGATCATACATCGCTCTTGTGAATAGATAATCAAAGAGTCCGTTTTTTTCTTTCCTAGTCTTTACTTCATTTGGATCGAATTGTAAAGTTCCTGTGGCAAGAGACTTATCTAACAGATAAGTTTGATCAGGACCACCAGGAGTGGATTGTAATCTCATATCCGTATCGGTATTACTTCTATCAACCAAAGGGTTCATAACGGTAAGCCCAAGTTTAAATTGTTTAGGCAAACCTAGGATTTCCACACTGGTAGTTAGAAAATAAGCTTCGTAAAAATCTTTATAAGACTTTCCGTTCCTTCTTGCCTGTCTTTCTCCGAATAGATCGGAACCTTGGAAGGCTCCATCATTAGACAAAGACTGAGAAAGTAAGATAGAATGTTCCGGAAGTGAGTCCTTGGGAGAAGGAGCTTTGACCGCTCCTGTAGGAACACTTTCGTCGGAGGCAAATTCCGGAACGGTATCCGGAGCATCTTCCGAGATTTGTTTTATTTTATCCTTGCGGATTCTATATATGACTCCGTCTGGGTCGACCACCTCTATCTCGGTTTCTGTTTCTTTTTGAACGGAAACTTTTTTGAAAATACGACCCGCATTCATTTGGATCGTAACTGCTAAAATTGATTCGAGAGGTAAGGCGAGGATCAGTAGGAGGATTGAGGAAATACCTAAAATTCTTCCCATATAACCATTATCCAAAATTGGGGGAGTTTCTTCAATACACATACATTTGTAATCATTTATTTACTAATCCCTTAATTGATGTATAACATTCTTTATTTTCAGAATTGCCATGAACTTTTTCATTTCCTAAGAGTCCCACGAAGATTTGATCCTTAAACTATTTTGTATTTTTAACTAATAGAAAATTCGGTTTTCAGCAACGTAATAAAGATCTATCTTTGGAGAAAGAGCTTCTTTCAGGCAAAAATATGATCCAACTCAATCGACCTTCTTTATTCAAAAATTCTAATTTTTATTCAGGAGAATGGAGAACCTTCTCAAAGACAATCCCAGTATTTGATCCAGCAACAGGTGAGAAGATTGGAGAAGTTCCAGATCTTCCAAGAGAAGAAGTAAGAAAAGTTTTGGAGTTTGCAGAGAAATCCCAAAAAGAATGGGCTAAGACGATCGCTAAACAAAGAGCTAGATTTCTCAGGAACTGGGCAGATCTAATGATCCAAAATAAAGAAGACCTAGCAAAAATTATGACCTGGGAACAGGGAAAACCTTTGGCAGAATCCAGAGGTGAGATTGATTACGCTGCTTCTTATTTGGAATGGTTTTCAGAAGAAGCAAAACGTGCTTATGGAGATTTGATCCCCACTCACAGAAAAGAACTTAGATTGATGGCTTGGAAAGAGCCAGTAGGCGTTACTGGAATTTTAACACCATGGAATTTTCCTTCTTCCATGATCACTCGAAAAATAGGACCTGCACTTGCAGCAGGATGTGTCGTGATCTCTAAACCTTCTGAACTTACTCCATATTCTGCCATTGCGTTAGCTGTTCTTGCGGAAGAAGCAGGAATTCCCTCAGGAGTTTTCCAAGTTATTACTGGGCAACCTGAACCGATCGCAAACGAATTTTTAGAAAACAAAATTGTTCGTAAGATCAGTTTTACAGGTTCTACAAGAGTCGGAAAAATACTTTTGGAAAAATCAGCAAACCAAGTGAAAAGAATTTCTTTAGAATTAGGAGGTAATGCTCCATTTATAGTATTCGCGGATGCAAATATAAAAGAAGCAATACGTGGAGGAATTCTTTCAAAATTTCGTAATGCAGGACAAACCTGCGTATGCACGAACAGATTTTTGGTAGAAGAAAAGATCGCAGAAGAATTCGCTCACGGTTTAGCGGAAGAAGTTTCCAAATTCAAAGTAGGAAATGGTTTTGAAGAAGGAGTTAATATTGGCCCTTTAATTCATTCTGCCGCAGTTAAAAAAGTAGACTCTCATCTAAAGGACGCCATCGAAAAAGGAGGAAAACTTTTGGTGGGAGGGAAACCTCATTCTCTTGGTAGGAACTTCTACGAACCGAGCGTTCTCTCGGGAATTTCCGAAAAATCATTATGTTTTCAAGAAGAAACATTCGGTCCTCTTGCACCTATTAAAAGTTTCAAAACGGAAGAGGAAGCATTACAAATTGCAAACGCAAGCGACGTAGGTTTAGCATCTTACGTATATACAAACGATTCTGCCAGGATCTGGAGAATTTCAGAAGCATTAGAAGCTGGGATGGTGTCTGTAAACGAAGGTATTCTATCAACGGAGCAAGTACCTTTTGGAGGAGTAAAAGAGTCCGGTATGGGTAGAGAAGGTTCTAAATATGGGATAGAAGAATACCAGGAAATAAAATATATCTGCTGGGGCGGACAAGGTTAATCTTAAAAACTTCGAATTCTCATTGTTAGTTTTAGTAAAAAACTTTCGTCTTCTGAGTTCGGACTTCTTTTCGCATTTTTCTTGACGTAGTTGTCCTTCGGATCAATTTCTTAGGCTGCTATTTTATGGACCCTTTTTATTTTAACTTTTACTTCTTCGGATCCTTACTCGCTTCCTTATTTTCTTTGTACGTTTCCTTTTTCTTTCTGACCATCAAGGACAGAAGTAAGGCGGCATTTCATCTAGGTCTTTCGAGTTTATCAACAACCATATTTCATTTTGGTTACTTGGTAGCCTTTTGCTCTCCTGAAGACTGGACGATCTTTCATAGGTGGATCGTGATCCCATTCCCGATGGTGGGGTACACTCAGCTTTTTATCTTCTTCTTTTATTTCCCAACTCCTAAAAAAGAAAAGTTAGGACTGACTTTGTATGCGGTCTTGTATGCAGGAGTTATAACCTTAGCAATCTTCTATATTATGCTTTCTTTAAAGTCTACTCGAAGTTTCGTAATGGGTAGTCATTATTGGGATTTTGAAACTCATTTATTCTACAAAGTTTTTTCTCTTATAGTTTTCCTTTACAACTTCATCTTTTTGATCGCAGCGATTTGGAGAGCGATCGTTGAAAAAGGAGGGGAGAGAAGGTCCGTAATTTATATCACTCTTGCTTATCTGACAATTACACTTTTACCAGGCATTACAAATGCTTTAAGTAGAGAAGGTACTGTTTCTAGAGCAGTATATCAACAAACAGCGGACATTCTTCTTGTAGCAGGATTATTTTTAATTCTGATCGTTTATGTAAATGCAACCAAAGAAAGAACCACAATCTTAAGCAGGATTGTGGGAGTGAGTATGGCAACATTCCTTCTCGCTTTTCAGCTGGTGGGATTTGCAATATTAAACGGATATGATTCTTCTTTCGATCTAATCAAAAAAGAAGAAGCGAAACTGGTCGTATTACAGGGAGAAACTCCGAACGGATTCGCATATTTGACTTCTTATGATCCAAACGAAAATCAATTTCTAACTGAAAGAGGTTTTAAGGACCCAAGATTCGATTCTGAAGATAGATTAGAGATAAAATTCTTTTATATTTCTAAAAATCTTACGAGTTTAGGAAGGCTCCCAGCAAGTACAAGATTAGAAAGATCCAAAACTATTTTAGAAAATTCTCCCAAAGAATTTTATGCATACCAAGACGGACTGAAACAATTTTTAGAATCTAAGGGTAGTGATTCAGTTTCTGACGAAGATGTACGAGAATTTTTCAGATATCTGAACAAAAAATTAAAAGTAGTTCGAAGTAAATATTCTCATTTACCTTCTAAATCAGATGCTCCTGCAATTTATAAACTTTTAAAATCGGAAGAAGTTGGGCTCTCCGCAATTTTAGAAAAAGTCAAGGTAAAGGCAGAAGCTGATCTTAAGGCAGATATATCAGAGTCGGACTTGGATAAAACGATACTTCTACCCTTAACTCCGATCAGAGAAGTGGGAGAACGGATCTATAGAGGAACGAAATATTATAAAGTAGGAGATGATAAGCCGCAATACTATGTTTCCTACCTGGTTGTACATCCTACAAACGGGAATGTATACGAAGTAGGTTTTACTTACATATCCTTCAGAACATTCATACATGAACCTGCGTTAATCTTGGTTGTATGTTTACTTGCAATCATGTTGGTGATTAGTTTGGGATTCAGATTTTTCTTCCAAAATGCTCTAATCAAACCTATGGACGAAGTCGTCGTAGGTTTAACTGAAGTAAATTCAGGAAATTTGGATTATAGACTTGAACCAAGGGTAGAAGACGAGATTGGATTTATCGCAAGATCATTCAACAGAATGGCAAGGTCCATCCAAGCAGCACGAAAAAGATTAGAACAATACGCTAATGAGTTAGAGGAAAAAGTAAAAGAACGAACCAAGGAATTGGAACAAACCTTGGGAGAAGTACAAGAACTCAAACAACAACAGGATGGAGACTATTTCTTAACTTCTCTTTTGATCAAACCTTTAGGTGCAAACAAGGCAGTTCATGAAAACGTAAAGGTAGATTTTTTACTAGAACAAAAGAAAAAATTCACATTCAGAAGATATCATGATGAGATCGGTGGAGACTTAAACATCTCCAATCATATAGATTTATTGGGAAGATCTTATACTGTATTTTTGAACGCTGATGCAATGGGAAAATCCATGCAAGGTGCTGGCGGTGCTCTAGTTCTTGGATCTGTTTTTGAATCTATAATAGAAAGAACCAGACTTGCCGATAATATGAAAAATCAGTCTCCGGAACGTTGGTTGAAAAATGCGTTTACGGAACTTCATAAGGTTTTCGAAAGTTTCGACGGTTCCATGTTGGTTTCTTCGGTAATGGGTCTTGTAGACGACGAAGTTGGTATTTTATATTTTATTAATGCAGAACACCCTTGGACAGTTCTATACAGGGATGGAATTGCAAGCTTCATAGAAGATGAGTTGATGTTCCGAAAATTAGGAACCACTGGAATGGAAGGTCGTATTTTTATCAAAACCTTCCAATTAGAACCTGGAGATGTGATCATTGCTGGCTCCGACGGTAGAGACGATATTTTGATCGGGACAGACGCAGATGGGGGAAGGATTATCAATGATGACGAAAAACTTTTCCTAAGGATCGTGGAAGAAGGTAGAGGTGACCTAGGTGGAATTTATAATTGTATTACAGGTAGGGGACCTCTTACTGATGACCTTTCTCTTATCAGACTCTCTTTTAAAGAAGATGATTCAGATCAAAAAGTTCACGATGAGCAAAAACAAAAAATAAAAGAACTACTTAATAGAGCTAAGGAAACTTCTCAAAACAAAGATGTCTCAGAGGCTATTACTTATCTGGAAGAAGCGGAGAATTTAGACAGTCGCATTCCAGAAGTTAAGAAAAATTTCGTAAAATTGTTCTTAAAGCTCAAGGATTATTCCAAAGCAGCACATTACGCAGAAGACTACTTGAATATCAAACCTGTAGATAAGGAAATTTTGTATGTAGCTTCCTTTGCCGCAAGAAAGGCGGGGCAGTTAAAAAAGGCCTTAGACTTTGGAGAAAGATTGAGATTAAGAGAGCCGGATCATTTCAAAAATCTAATGAATCTGGCTCAAGTATATATCGCTTTAAAAAATTATGAAAGAGCAATGTCTATGGTCCAATCTGCTCTTCATATAGAACCTGAAAACGAAGCGGTGCTTAGGATCAGAGATGTTCTTAGGAAAAATTGGCGTCAGTAGTAGACTTATACTGCTGACTAATATCAACTTCTAAGCTTTGTCCCTTAGAATATGAAATTAAAATGTGAGTTTTTGCTCACTTTATAAAAAATAAGATCGATTCTATGCGCCTTCGGTTTGAATTTAGAGTATTCTTTGAATAAAACCAAACATTATTGGGGGCTCCAATGAATGATGAACGAACCATGGAAAAGATCGCCGCGTTAGGTCCTTTGACTATTAACCGGATCCGCATAGGATTAGTTTTTCTAATTTTAGCCTCTTTAGCTGCTTCTTGGGAACAAAGTTCCTTCGAACAAAATATGGCTTACCTAGGGGGAACGATCTCAATGGCGATCGTCTCTCTGGTGAATTTATTCTTTTCTTATCGAAATGGAAAGATCCCGAAATCGCTTGGGATGATCTCAGTCATTTTAGATATATTAATACTTGCGAGTGTTATGTTTTTCGCCGCTTCTACGGATAAGAACATGTCTTCGGGTATCATTAGACAAATTATATTATATGCGATTAATGTAATATTGATCGTTTATTCGGGATTACTCTTAACTCCAAGATTTGTAGTTATTGCAGGAATTGTATCGGCAGTTGCACAAGGTGCAGTAATATTAAATTGTTATCTTCATGGAGTTGTATTTTCAGAAGAGCCATTAGAAGTACTTTCTCCAGGATTTGCCTCCACCTCTGAACAAATTTTAAAACTAATTTTTCTGATCGTGATCGCTTTTATAGTGAGAAGTGTAATTAACATATTCGGACTTATGCGAGATGCGGAAGAAGAAAAATTAAACACCATCATTGTATCCGGAAATGAATTGAAAAAAAGTAAGGAAAGAATGGATTCTGCTGCAGTATCGCTAAGAGAAAAATCCAGATCTTTAAGAAACTTCTCTAATGAATTTTTCGATGTGATCAATAATCACGCGGCCTCTTTCGATGAGATAGGAAGTACTTTAAGCGAATTTTTATCCCAGATAGAAAGTGCTGCCTCAAGCGTTAAGGATCAATTCGGAAGAATAGAATTGCTCGTAAAAGAAAGCCAAAATTTAAGATCTTTGATCGATAAGATTTCGGGTTATTCTTCTGAGTTAAATGATCGTATCCATTCTGTTTTGAATACAGGAAAAGAAGTGACTGAATTTGTTTCAGGACTTTCTGAATCTTTGGAATCCCTTGGAGAATCTTTCCGTTCTGTGGGAGAGGTTACAGTAATCATGGCCGATGTTGCAGATCGTACCAATTTACTTTCTTTAAATGCTTCGATAGAAGCAGCAAGGGCAGGAGTTGCAGGAAGAGGTTTCGCAGTGGTTGCGACTGAAGTTTCTAAACTCGCAGAAAGCAGCGGTCAAAATGCTGCAAGGATCTCTAAAATAATAGGTGAGTCGAATGATTACGTAGACAAAGGAAGAAATCGAGCCTTGGTGACTTCAGAAAAAGTCAAAAACCAAGAGGATCAGTTTGCTGCGTTCTTAGGTAGATTCAATGAATTGAATGGACTTCTTGAAGACCAAATCAAAATAAACGACCAATTTTTAGCCAGTCTCTCCGAGTTACGTAAACTTTCTGCAGGAATTGAGACTTCTTCAAACGAACAAAACTCAGGGGCTTCTATGATACTGGGAGCGATATCTGAATTGCAGGGTTCAATGGATTCTTTATTGAGAAAGAGTGAACTTTTATCTGATACAATAAGGGTATTGGAAGAAGAAGCCGAGCTCCTCGGAAAAGAACATTGATCTATATCAGCTGAATGGTCGGATATATTAGGGACTTATTAAATAAAGGGCAACGTTAACTTTCTTTTGCAATAAATTTTCCACGAATAAAATCCGAAAAAGGATCGATTTATTGGCCCTTTTACCGTCTTGGATATTAGTTAATAAAAATGTTCCTAAGGCGGGTTTTTCTAATATGGTAGCACGTTCCGAAACGGAAAAAATTCTCGCTCAAGGTCCGATCACAATCAATCGAATCAGATTCGGACTGACATTACTCTATTTTGCTTCCATAGCCATGGGGTACAAGAGAAGTACCCTATTCCAAAACTCGCTCTATATTATAGGGACTTCCGTGATGGTGATGTATGTCACTTATACCTTCCTTAAAAATAGATTTGGAAGCGGGGTATCCCCCTTTTTGGGAAAAGTTTTTATAGTGGCCGATGTGGTCGTTCTTTGTTTGGTAATGATTGGCGCGACCACAGAGGACGCAAAGCTTGCTTCGAATGTTATCAAACAAGTAGTCCTATATACTATTAATGTTATTTATATAGTTTATGCGGGACTTTTACTTTCTCCTAGATTTGTATATCTGACTGGGTTCTTAACTATTCTTTGCCAAAGTTTAGTAACCGTGAATGCAGCTTATACCGGAGTAGTCTTTACGGAAGATAGTATTGTTTCCATAACTCCTGGTTATGCTGCAATGTCTGAACAGATCACCAAGATGTTATTCTTAATGACCACTGCATTTATTGTAGTAGCGGTAATCCGGATCTTTTTACAGTTAAAGAGTGTAGAAGAGGAAAAATCCCAAGCTATCGAAAAGTCCAAAGAAGATCTGGAACACGGCAGGATCAGAATGACTGAGTCCGCTGTTTCCTTAAAAGAGAATTCCAAAAAGTTAAAAGACTTCTCCGATGATTTTTCGGAAGTGATCAGCAATCATGCTGCTTCTTTCGAAGAGATCAGTTCCACAATGGAAGAATTTTTAGCTCAAACGGAACAATCGACAGAAACAGTTAAAGACCAATTCACAAAGATTGAAGGATTATTGGGAGAAAGTAGAAATCTTAATACTCTAATTGATCGTATCTCCGGACACTCCGACGATTTGAATCGTAATATGGATATAGTTTTAGATGCAGGAAAAGCAGTAAGTGAATTCGTAGATGGTCTTAGAACTTCTTTAGAATCTTTAGGAAGTTCCTTCCGCTCCGTGGGCGAAGTAAATCAGATCATGTCTGATGTTGCAGATAGGACCAACCTTCTATCCTTGAACGCATCTATCGAAGCGGCAAGAGCCGGTGCCGCAGGAAGAGGATTTGCAGTTGTCGCAACAGAAGTTTCTAAACTTGCAGAAAGTAGTTCTGAGAACGCAGATCGTATTTCTAAAATTATAAACGAAAGTACGAAATATGTACAAGACGGACAAAAATCTGCTCATACTGCAAATGAGAAAGTGAAAGAGCAAGATACTTTGTTCACAAACTTTTTAGATAGTTTTAAACAACTGAATCAATTATTGAGCGAACAGAAAACAGTGAACGAACGTTTTCTGAACAGTCTTTCAGTTTTAAGAAATTTATCTTCTGATATTGAAACTGGTTCAAAAGAACAATCCCTTGGAGCGAATGCAATCATGACATCAGTATCTTCTTTGCAAAGTTCTATGGATTCTTTGTTAAGAAAGAGTGAAATGTTAGCGGAAACTATTAAAATTCTGGAAACGGAAGCCCAAACATTGGCTTCGAAAGGTTAGTCGTACTTCCGATAAAATTTCCGAACTAGTTTGTATAGAAAAATCTTGAATTCTAAACACTAGGGATTAGAAAAGTCGCTCCATGATTTATTTTAACTCATGGGCGATCTCTTCGCTCATCTGTTCCATCTTTACCTTTATCATTTTTGCTTTTTTAGCTGCGTTAAAGAAGAAAGCGAATTATACTAGCGCGTTCTCTTATCTTTTTCTTTTCGTATTTTTGATCAATTTCGGGTTCTTTTTTTCTGCGATCTTTCCTTATCCAGAAGCTGCGTATCATAGAATTATCACTGGTCCTGCGGCAGCATTTGGTACAATCTTTCTTTGTATATTCGCTTACTTATATCCCAGAAACGATCATCCTAAAGAAGCTAAGTACGTGATTGGATCTCTTCTTGGGATCTCTTTAATTACGATCTCTTATTCTTACTTTCAAATCTTTACAAATAAGCCGTTATTTCATTTTGCAGGACAGATCTATAATTATCAGCAAAAGGTGGGTAATATTCTAGCAGTATCACTTCTTGCTTTTCTCTTGGTTATGATCTTTATCCAGGTCCGAAAAATTATCAGGGCAGATAAGGAAGAAAGAAAAGCATTAGTTCAGATGTCCTTGGGAATGGACGTCACATACTTAGTCCCAGTGGTTTCTAATCTTTTGTTTAGAGAAGGTGTGATCACTTTTAATGCATTCCAACAATTATACGTTGGTTTTATGATCTTAGGATATTTTACTCTGACTATATTATTCATTAATAATACAGTAGATAAAACTTCTTTTATGACTAAGATTATCGGGATTACTGTGGCGACTTGTTTGGTTTTTGCTCAGGCATTTTCTACAGTAGTGAACTTGAAAAATGAATCTTTATTTGATGAGATCAGTATTAAAGAAGCTCAAGCATTTTTGAATACTGGCAAATCAGAAGGTTCGTCGATTGCGTATGCAGTTTCTTTAGGGGATTCTTCAAATAAACCTAAGATTTTGATAAAATCTGCAGGTATAGAGCCTAATTTAAATCTGGCTCAAAAGGAAATTTTAGAAAATAGAAAGTCCGGGAATTTCCTGAAAAGAACTCCCACTACAAATCTTCCAAAAACAACTTCAGTAGATTACGTTCCTTCTCCAAATGATCTATTCTATTCTTATTATTTAAGAGACGAACTGGGAGAAAGAACTCTTCTTGTAGCGTTTCCCTATCTACATTACAGAAAGTTTTTGGATGAAACGAATAGTTGGTTGGTGTTCTTAACTCTTTCTCTTGTGTTCGTGATCTTAGTTTTGTTCCCATTCTTCTTCAATCGAAGTTTGGTACGTCCTCTGAACACTTTGATCCGAGGAGTGGGAGAAGTAAATTTAGGAAATCTTACAATCCGAATTCCAGTACTCGTCCAGGATGAGATAGGTTATCTTTCTGAATCTTTCAACAAGATGGTGGGAAGTATTCTGGAAGGAAGAACAAAGTTAGAAGAGTATGCAGACACTTTGGAAGAGAAGGTCGATGCTCGTACGAAAGAAGTTACCGAAAAAATGGAAGAGATCCAGTCGCTCAAGGTGCAGCAGGACGGAGATTATTTTTTAACTTCTCTATTAAGCAAACCTTTGATGACGAATTGGAATCGTTCTTCTTCGGTTACGACTAACTTTTACATAGAACAAAAGAAAAAATTCGTTTTTAAGAGTAAAGAATCGGAGATCGGAGGAGATATTTGTATCAGCGGAAATCTTCTATTCGGTTCTGAAAAAGAAAGATGGTCTGTGTTCTTAAACGGAGACGCGATGGGAAAATCCATGCAAGGAGCAGGAGGAGCCATCGTACTCGGAACGGCTATAAACAATATTATGGCTAGATCTGCGAGCCAAGGAAAGGTTTTAAATATTTCGCCAGAAGACTGGGTTAGAGAATCTTATCGAGAGTTGGATGATATTTTTAGAACGTTCGACGGAGTAATGATGGCTTCTGCTATTCTTGGTCTCATAAATGAAAAAACCGGAAAGATGTACTATTTTAATGCGGAACATCCTTGGGCAGTACTTCTTCGAGATGGAAAAGCATCTTTCTTAGAAAGAGAATTAACTCTTCGTAAACTAGGTTCTCCTTCTGAGATGAGTTTTAGAATTTTGGAATTCGATCTGATGCCTGGAGATATTCTTTATGTAGGCTCAGACGGAAGAGACGATATCAATTTAACCGAAGATGGTGTGAATTGGATCATGAACTCTGACGAAAATATGTTTCTCAAAACGGTTGAGGAATCAAAAGGAGATCTGGATAATTTAGTAGATCGTATCCATAGTTTGGGTGCATTATCAGACGACCTTTCTCTAATACGCATTGGATTCCATGAAAAACTTTCTCCGAATATTACTGAATCTAAAACTGGAATTCCTGAATCTATACTAAGAAAATATACCGAGGCCAAAGCCCTATTACAACAAAGAGAGATCGGAACTGCAGTAGTATTATTGGAAGAAGCATTACATTCTGTCCCTTCTTTCAAAGCAGCCGCAAGATTATTGGGACAAGTTTATTATGATAGAAAGGAGTATGATCCTTCTTCTCGATGGCTTGAAAAATATCTAGAGTTTGATTCAGATTCTCCCAATATCTGGTTCTTACTTTCTGTATGTTATAAACATTTAAAAGAATACTCTAAGTCTAGCCAAGCGGCGGAGAAGGTCCGTATCTCCCAACCTCATCGTCTTGCGAACTTGATCAACCTTACGGATAATTATAGATTATTAGGTCGCTTTAGAGAGGCGCGTTCGATCTTAGAAGCAGCAGAGTCCATAGATGGAGAAAGCCCTGGAGTCAGAAAGCTGGACGAACTATTGAAATCGAAGGGCTACTAAAACAAATTTAGATTGTGGAATCGGCCATTTCACAATGTTTTGTAAAAAAGACCCTATTAGAAACCGGCTCGACTCCCGTTTTCTAACATTCGAGGTGCCACAATGGCTAATTTATACTATGATAAAGATACGGACCTTTCCGTATTAAAAGGAAAGACCATCGCCGTAATCGGATACGGAAGCCAAGGTCACGCACAAGCTCAGAACATGAAAGATTCCGGACTGAAAGTTATTATCGGTCTAAAAGAAGGATCTAAATCCAAGAAAGAAGCTGAAGAAGCTGGTTTCGAAGTATTCTCCGTTTCTGAAGCAGCTAAAAAAGCAGACATTATCCAAATCCTTGCTCCAGACGAGATCCAAGGCGACATCTATAAAGCAGATATCGAGCCTAACCTGAAAGACGGAGATGCATTAGTTTTCTCTCATGGATTCAATATCCATTTCGAATTCATCCAACCTCCTAAAACTGTAGACGTTTACATGGTCGCTCCAAAAGGACCAGGACACTTGGTTCGTAGAGTATACGTAGAAGGTGGTGGTGTTCCTTGTTTGATCGCTGTAAACCAAGACGCAACTGGAACAGCAAAACAAAGAGCACTTGCTCACGCAGCCGGAGTAGGCGGAGGAAGAGCAGGGATCCTTGAAACTACTTTCAGAGAAGAAACTGAAACTGACCTTTTCGGAGAGCAAGTAGTTCTTTGCGGTGGTCTTTCTAATTTGATCATGGCTGGTTTCGAAACTCTTACTGAAGCTGGTTACGATCCTGAGATCGCTTACTTCGAATGTTTACACGAAGTTAAATTGATCACTGATCTGATCTACGAAGGTGGATTAGCTCGTATGCGTTATTCCATTTCCGGAACTGCAGAATACGGAGACTATGTTTCTGGACCTCGTATCATTGATGCTGGCGTTAAAGCACGTATGAAAGATGTTCTTGCTGATATCCAAAAAGCAAACGGCTCCAAGTTCGCAAAAGCTTGGATCGCAGAAACAAAAGCTGGTTATCCTGAGTTCAATAAAATGAGAGAGAAAAATGCAGGACACCCTATCGAAGACGTAGGTAAAAAATTACGCAGCATGATGAAATGGCTGAGTAAATAATAAAATCCTAATACTTGGATTTAAAGGGCCGGAATTTTCCGGCCTTTTTTATTTGGTAAACTTACTAATATCTTCTCGCCCCGTACGTAATTAAAAAGATCCCTAAAAACCCATAGTTGTTCGAAAACAGGAACGGATTGCCGGGAACATAATTGGAAATTTCTTGCTCAAAGTCTTAAAATCGTTCTAAGTTTGGAAAAAAAATCAGAAAATCATAGGTCATAAGTCCGGTACTCGCTCTAGGAAGGTATCTATCCTTAGGGCAAAAAAATAATGACAAAGCCTAGCTTTTTGCTATTTTGAGACACCCAAGCCAGGAGGCTCTGATTGAAATCCTTAATTTCCATAATCGGAATTTCCCTCTTTTTATTTTCTACAGATGTATTCGCACAGAAAAGGTTCGGCCTTATCTTCGGATCCAACTATAAAGGAAACAAAGCCGGAATCCCTGAATTAAATCTTTGTGAGGCTGACGCCAAATATCTACACGATGAGATCAAACGTGTAGGAAAATTCGATGAGATCAAAATTGTTTTGGGCCAAGATGTAACCAAAAACAATATACAGAAAGAAATTAAGGCTCTTGCTTCCAAAGCAAAAGCGGATGATACAGTATTTCTTTATTTCTCAGGTCACGGCGCTTTTCAAAGAGATGAAAAAGCAAAGAACGGAATGAGAAACCTGATCATCTGTTATGATAGGCCTCACCTTTCCGATGATGAGTTAAATGATTATCTAGAAGGTATCAAATCTCCTAAAACGGTTTTCGTTTTCGACTGCTGCTTCTCCGGAGGTATTGCTAAAAAAGGAAAGGCAACTAGAGGTTCTGCTAACGTTCCAATTCCAGAAGGAAGTGATGGAACAGTTAAACAAGACTCTCAGGACTTTTTCTTCCAAGATAAGGCGATCATTTCCAGCGCGGATGATAACCAAACTGCGATCGAAGTCGGCGGAACAATCAATCATGGGATCTTTACTTATAATTTCGGAAAGGCTCTTTCTAGTGGAGACTTAAACCAGGACAATGTGATCACTGCACTCGAAGCCTTCTTCGCTTCTAAAGATGAAACAGTAAATATGGCTAAAAAGTATGATCACGAACAAGTGCCTCAGATTTCGGGTAACGCGTCAGGTATCTTCTTAGCTGGAGAAAAAAAGCCTGATCCTCCAAAACCTGTAGAGCCTGTTAAACCTCCTGTAAATCCTACTCCTATTCCGGATGTTCAACCTCCTAAACCAGAGCCTGAAACTCCAGTTGTTACAAACGAAGAACCTCCAGTTGTTCCTACAAATCTGAAAGGTGACTTAGTTATTAAAACAACTATCATCCAAGATAGAGCTTATGCTGTGTCTGATCTTCCTCCAGAAATACGTATCACTTCTGGTAAGAAGAGAGTGGGAAATCGTTCTATCAGAGTACTTATCGACGATAAGGAAGTGGATAAGACGATCACTACTGAATCTTCCAATTATTGGGGAGCAGTCAAAAGAATGGGGAAACTCATTCCGGGTGCGACTTATACTTTAACTGTAAAAGGTGTACCAGCAGGTGTTCATAAGGTAACCATCCAAGCGGATGATTATCCAGAAGTCCAAAAGACCCAGGCAGTTCTTCCGAATAAGAGAAACGATCTGGAAGTAGTAACATCTATGACAGGTTACGGAGCGATCCGAGGAAAAGTATTCTACAGAACCTTGGATAACCCTGTGCTTAACCAGCCGATCTTTATGCCTACGATTACAAGCGTAAGCGGTATCCAAAAATTGAATACTGACCAAAACGGTAACTTCTGGTTTACAAATTTAAAACCGGGAGAGTATGAGATCAAGGCTACATTCGCAGAAGATCTAAACTTGAATAATGCTGATATTAAGGTGAGAGAGGGAGAAGTAACTGAAGTGGATATTATCCTGAATGTGAAACTTCCATCTACTAAAACCAAATATTAAGAACAGAATATTTAGTTTTCAGGAAGAGAGCCTCTCGAGAGATCGAGGGGCTTTTTTTGTTCCTGGTTTGGGTTTTAATCTTTTTGGAAACTATTCCATTGTTTGGAATTGATTCTTCTTTTGCGAATTTCGACTAGGATTTTCATTTGTCTTCTATCTAACAAATTCCCAGCTTTTAGACCGGATTCCGGTAAAGCAGTGTCGTTTGTAAGATTAGCAAAGGTTTTTCCGATTTTTGCAAAGGAACTCCGTAGATCCGGATCCATTTCGGGATATATCATAAATCGCCTCCGTGCGACCCCATTCGGGAAAAAAGGGAGAAAGTTCCGGGTTTCCATCCTTGGAAAGGAAGCTTTCTCCCAAACTGTACTTCGGGACTTTGCGAAAATACTTGAGATATTTTTTTTCTTGTACGAAAAGAAAGTGCGGAGTAAATTCGGTAAAATGCAGATCCGTCTGGAAAATAAGACTGGCAAAAGATCGGGAAGATTCGTCGTGTACGAGTACGGAACCGATCTATTCGGCTATGTCTACGTGGACAAATTTTTGGGCCGCGATAGAGGCAAAATGGTCTCCACATGGTTGATGCAAGATGTAGGTTCTTTGGTTCGTCTTTTGGACCATGAAATATACAAAAGAGAGACTGAAAACTACGAGAACGTTACTTTAGCGGTATGAACGCCCCTCATAGGGTCCGCCGACTTGGATCCCAAATTTCCCGCCTGGGAAGGATCATCCAAAAAGAAGAATCCACTCTTTCCCTATTATCCACTTTCAGAATACTTTCCTTCTTATTCTTTCTTTCTTGGATCGTTGGAGTTTATCTTCTCCGTACTTTATCTGATCTATATTATTTACCTTCGATCCTTATTTTAGCTGTATTCTATCGTTTATTATCAGCGTACCAAAAGAGAAGAGAGAAGATCAGAAGGTTACATGTCTGGACAGATTTCCTAACAGCACAGATCTCCAGGATCCAATTGGATGGAAAACATTATCCAAAATCTAAAAGAGAATATTATAAAAATCTGGTATTAGAGACAGGGCTTCCTTCTTGGACCAAAGATTTGGATTTTTTAGGGGAGAAGGGTGTCTTTTCCAGAATAGACACCACTATTATCCAAAAAGGAACTTCTAAATTTTTAGAATACTTCTTAGAAACTCCCGAAGAATCAAAGGTTATCGCGAGACAAACTGCAATCATTGGTCTTTCTAAAAGAGCGAAAGTTCTACAAAAGTTGCTCAGACAATTTAGATTATATGAGGCTTCCTTTCCGGCTAGAAGAGAAGGAGAAGAAGAAAAACTTCCTTCTTATATTCCTAAGATCGGAAATTTGCAGCCAGAACGTTCTGAAAAGAATAAGATAGATTTTCCATTTAATCTATTTGAAGAAGAGCCAAATGATTTTTGGAAATCTTCTTTTGGAAAAGTTTCAGATGTACTCAGAGTTTTATTTCCTATTTGGCTAACTCTTGTGTGGCTTTCAGTATTAGGAAGTCTTCTATTCGGACAGACCTGGGGATTCGGGATATTCATTCTTCATTCTGCATTTTTTGGATCTTATAGAAATAGATCCTTAAGAATGTTACAACCAATTGCAGAAGATTCTGAAACACTAGAGGAATTAGGAAAACTTCTACTCTACATACGTTCTTCTAATCTTTCCGGGACAAAAGGAGAGATCTTTTTATCCAATTGGAAGAAGAAGGATCTCAAAAACTCTTGGAAACAATTTCTAAAAATTTCCAATCTAGCTGCTTATACTCAATCGCCTTTAGCTCATGCATTATTAAATATTCTATTCTTCTTTGATCTTTGGATCTGGAGAAGGTATACATCTTGGTGGAATAAGGACGGTGCTTCTTTAAAGGCATCTATGTCGGACCTTGCTGAATTGGATGCCTTACTTCCACTTGCGAACTTGAGCTGGATAGAACCTGGATTTACTTTTCCTAAATTAGAAAAATCAAATACAACAATCCATGCGAAAGACTTAGTGCATCCATTGATCCCTGCCGACAAAAGAGTGTCGAATGATCTGGAGCCTATGCAACCAGGGAAACTTCTTCTTTTAACCGGATCGAATATGTCTGGAAAAACCACATACTTAAGAGCATTGGGAATTTCAGGAATATTTGCAATGGCAGGAGGACCTGTACCTGCTTCTGAATTTATAACTCCTATCTTAGAAGTACATTCCAGTATCAGAAACGAAGACTCTGTAGAAGAAGGGATCTCTTTCTTTTATGCGGAAGTCAGACGCCTCGGAAAAATATTACAAGAAGTGAAAAATTCCCAAAAAGGAAAATTAGTACTATTAGACGAGATCCTAAAAGGTACGAATTCTAGAGAAAGAACAATCGCCTGCAAAGGGATTTTGAAGAAGTTAAGACAGTACGGTGTGTTCGGAATTATTACAACTCATGATCTGGAATTAGCAGATTTACCTGAACTTTCTTTATTTCACTTCAGAGAAGAAATCGAGAATGGCAAGATGACTTTCGATTATAAGATCAGATCCGGTATAGTTCAATCCAGTAATGCTCTGGAAGTTTTAAGATTAGAAGGTTTGGACCTGGATTAAATCAGACTTGGGTTGGTAGCCAGTATCCCTGTTTTTTGTCTTGCCCGACAGGCTCTTTAAAATTCTAATCAATTGGAAAAGATGAAACGTTTACCAAGCAATCTTAAATTGATCGGCGGCTATGCCATCTACTTTGTTCTCATTCTAATCCTTTATAAGGCAGCTTTTCTTTGGGTGTATTCCTATAGATTAGAGGGCGCAGCAACCAAGGATGTTTTGTGGGCGATCTTGGTAGGACTTAGGTTCGATATCTCAGTGATCGGAATGATCTTAGGACCATTCGCTTTTCTTTCCTGTCTTCCATATATAAATCGATTCAAGTTTTTCAATTTTTTCTGGGGATATTTTCCAATCTTGATCAGTGTTTGGATGCTTTCACATTTGATCGCCGATATAGTTTATTTCGAGAATGCGAACAAACATATTGGTTACGAAGGTTTCGTATTTATTGGAAAGGATATGGGTGTGATCTTAAAATCAGCCTTTGAACAAAATCCTTTCTTAGCCGTAGTTGCTTCTCTTTTAATTTTGGTATTTTTACCGTTATCCACTTATCTTTTCTTAAAATTTAATCCTTACAAACACGAACCTGAGTCCTGGAAAAGGGACTCTATTCTTTCTTTTGTAGTTTTAGTATTAGCTGTTTTTGCGATCCGAGGAGGAGTTCAAGAAACTCCTTTAAGAGCTAGTAATGCAATTGTTTCAGGACATTCTTTCGTAAACAATATTGCATTGAATGGTGTATTCACTTCTATTATGGATTTGAAAAGTCAATCCATTCCGAATTATTTAAAATTAGAAACTAAAGAATCAGTTCGTATCGTAAGAGAAGAAATCTCTTACGATGGTGCTGAATTCGTCGGAAAAAAATATCCTTTATTAAGAAAACAGAAACAAACCAATAACGGAAAACCTCCGAATATAGTTTTAATCCTTCTTGAAAACTGGACCGGGAAATTTATAGATCCGATAAGCGATGGAAAAGTTTTCGGAAAAGAACTCACCCCTAATTTTAATAAACTTTTAAGAAAAGGAAGATTTTATACCAGATTTTTTGCCTCCGGTGGAAGAACAACGAATGGTATGATGTCCATCCTGACGGGATTACCGGATCGGCCTGGATTGACTGTTGTTCGCACTCATCAAGTACTGGGAAATTTTTCCGGGATAGGAAATATTTTCAAAGGTTTAGGATACGATACATTCTTCGTAACCGGCGGAGATTTAAGTTTTGATAATAAAGCCACTCTAATGCCTCATTGGGGATTCGATTCTGTTCTGGGCGAAAAAGAGATCGCTAAGTTGAACAGATTTAAGATCGGAGCCTGGGGTTATGATGATGCAGATGTACTTCAGGTGCTGCACGAAAAAATTTCAGAATCCAAAAAACCTTTCTTAGGAGTTTCTCTAACCTTATCTACACATTATCCTTATCGTGCTCCAGATCCTAAATTTAGGATCTTTAAAGAAGACGAGAGAGACTTTGAATATCTAAATGTGTATCATTATGCGGATTGGGCCCTTAGAGATTTTATGGATCGTGCTGAAAAATCTAAATACTTTGATAATACGATCTTTGTATTTGTAGCGGATCATACTCACCATCGTTATTTAGATTATTATGAAGACAGAAATATTCCATTTTTAATATATTCTCCAGGGAGAATTTTACCTGCTATCGATGATCGAGATGCTTCTCAATTGGATGTAATTCCTACTATTTTGAGCATGGTTGGTAAAGAGGCCTACTTCTCTGCTATGGGAAGAAATTTGCTCGCTCCTAAAAAAACAGAGTCTGCTTACTTTGCTTACGGGAATTTGATCGGTTGGATTGAGTCTGATCTATTCTATATCCATTTCGTGGATGGAAATCGTAACTTAAAGTATTCTGCGAAAGGTCCAAGGCAAGAAGTAAGTCTTTGTGATATTCAACCAAAGATCTGTGATTCACATTTTAATAAGGCTAGAGCATTCTTGAATCTTAGCCATGAATTGATGAATCAAAATTTGGTATTTCCAACTAAGGAAGAATTAGAACGAAAAGAATATTGATTATTTCTCTTTTTGTTTTTTATCAGATTCGGGACTGCCACCACCGAATAGACCGGTAACGCCGTCCCAAAGATCTCTTACATATTCTCCGATCACGGAACCGGCTACTCCACCAGCGTAAGGTCCGCCAAGAGGAATTAAATAAGGCCCTAATAAAGTCATACCTGTATACACACTTCCAAGCCAGATAGGATCTACATAAGGTATACTCTTTCCGAATGTTCCTGCGTAGATAATAGGGATCTGCAAACCTTTGCCTATATACTTTCCTCCAAGACGAAGATGTAATCTCATATCTATCTTTTGATCAAAGCCTACCGTACCCTTCCCATCCACATCCATTCCACTGTTCTCAATCTCCAGCTTCATGTTGGGGAAGTACATCTCATTGCCAGAAATTTTTACGTCAGATCTAAGAGCTTCGAATTTTAATTCTCTACCATCCACACCTTTGAATGTGATAATTTTACCGACGGTATTCAAAACTGGCACCATGAAGTTTGCGTAACCTACTAGCTCTCCATTTTTAATCGTGATATTCCCGATCCCTTTCATGTTTGCGAAAAGTTCGGTCACAGAATCTCTGGAATGATTTTTTATCTGCGTTTCAAAGGAGAACCAACTGGAAAGTTCGCCTTCCATAATTTTCTCGGATAGGTAAGGAAGAAGGACCTTATCCACCTGAAGTCTATGAGCATCTCCCTCTACTTCTATTTTTGGAATATCAGGATATATTTTAGCTTTTCCTAATATTTCTCCATTATAAATATATGCGTGGAAATTTGGGATAGAAAGAAGCGGATCCACATACTTTGCTTCCATTTTGATATGAGCAAATCTATGTTTGAACGCGAAGATATTATTCAATTCTCCGGTAAAATAGAAGATACCTGGAGGAGAATTTGGATCGAAAAGATCTTCTCTGACTTGGAATAGCTTTCCTAATTTTAAAAGATTATGATAGTCTCCATAATCTGCCTTGATATCGAACTGGCCTAAACTTCTGTTTTTCCAATTCACACTTCCTTTTGCAGTGGCCTTTGCCACTCCTTCCCAAACTGTTTCTATAAAGGGAAAAACTACTTTTTTATTGATCAAATCCAGATCAAAATCTACGTTCAATCTGATATTTCCGAAAAGAAGCCCGCCTTTATATGCAAGATCCTTAATTTGGTTTCTGACTTTAAATCTGAATATAGTACCTTCTTCTTTTACTACTTCTGTTCTTCCTGAAAGTTTTGTTTTAGAGAAGTCTCCAGCTGGAAAAATATTAAATATTCCTCTAAGCAATGAAAGTGAAAGTTCTTCCGTTTTTAAGATTGCGCTGAATTGTAATTTTTCCCAATTCACTGGGAAGTTTTGTAAGCCGCCCGTCATTTCTAGATCGATAGGTTGATCGTCTATACTTCCTTGGAATAAAAGATCCACATCCTTCCCATAAAATGAAACGGAGACCTGGGACTTTTTGAAATATACTATATATTTTTTATCGTGGCTTTGTTCGTTATATACTAATGTGAAATTATCTATTTCAATATTTTTCAAACTAATAGCAAGAAAGTCCTCAGTAGAAAATCCGATCCGAGAATTTACATCATCCAAAAGTTCTTTTACATTGCTCTTCTGTTCTGTTTCCTTCTTCTTTCCATTCAAATATTCTACTATATCAAAAGATCCATCCTTTCTTCTTTCTAGATGAAGGGAGCCGCCATTAATGGAAACATCTCGGATCTCTATCATTCTTTTGATCAAGCCAAACCACGAGATATCTATATCTACTTTGTCGCTGACTGCGATCAGTACATTGTCCTTTCTGATCTCAATTTGATTTAGTTCGATCCCCGGGAATGGAAGAAGATACAGATCCGAGTCTGCGACTTTGATATTAAGACCGGTTGAAATTCTGAGACGATCTAGTATAAATTCTTTATATACGTCTTTTCTTTGAACGAAAGGGATATAGACGATCAGTATGAATAATAATACAAAAAATCCGAGAGCAGAGATATAGCGGATCTTATTCTCTTCTAAATACCGATTGAGTACATCCCAGGAGCGCATTTTATTTTCCGTCCGGAAAATGACAATAGGACTTATGACCTTCGCCTAGATTTTTCCATTCCGGAGTTGTTTCGGAACAGATCTCTTTTGCAATTGGGCAACGAGTATGGAAATGACAACCTTTCGGCTTTTTTAATATACTTGGCACTTCTCCTTGGAGAGGAGTTTTTCGGATCTTACGATTTTCTACCTCGAATATAGCTCCGAATAATGCCTTTGTATAGGGATGAGAAGGTTTTTCTGCGATCTGTGATTTAGTTCCGATCTCTACGATCTTTCCCAAATACATAACTGCGATCTTATCTGAGATAGATTTAACGATTCCCAAATCATGAGAGATGAACAAATAAGAAAGTCCAAAGTCTGCTTTCAACTTTTGTAATAGAAGAAGAACTTGAGCTTGGTTGGATACATCCAGAGCAGAGACTGCTTCATCGAAAAGTATAAATTCAGGTTTTAGGATGAGTGCTCTTGCAATTGCGATCCTTTGTCTTTGCCCTCCCGAAAATTCATGAGGATATCTATTTAGGATGTCGGGAGAGAGCCCTACTTTTTCCAGAATATCGGAAGCTTCCTTTTCTGCTTGTTCGTCCGTATAATTTTCGTGGATAAACAATCCTTCCGTTAAAATATCTTTAATATTTCTTCTTGGGTTCAACGAGGAATAGGGATCTTGGAATACAATTTGGATTTGTTTTCTAAATGGCAAAAATTCTTTTTCTTTTATATCTAAAATCTCTTTTCCTTTGAAAAATATAGATCCTGAATCTGATTTTAGAAGTCTGAGTATCGCTCTACCTAATGTGGATTTGCCGCAGCCAGATTCTCCTACTAGGCTGAAGGTTTCTCCTTCTTCCATTTCTAAATTTACGTTTTCTACAGCTTTAATTACTGATTTTCTTCCACCGAAAAAACCTTCTTTTCCGTAACTTACATTCAGATCTTTGATCTCTAAAAGTTTCATCCCGCAAGCTCCTTCTTCTCGTTTAAGAAACATGCTGAAAGATGTGCGGACCCATTCGTATTTTTTAATATAGGTTTTATTGTATTACAGTGGGAGAAAACGAAATCACACCTGTCGGAATAATGACAACCTTTAGGATAATTTCCGGGAGAAGGTAATCTTCCCTCTATAGGTTTAAAAACTCCAGTCTGAGAAAAATGAGAAGGTAAAGAATCTAAAAGATCTTTTGTATAAGGGTGATTCGGCTCATCCAAAACTTGGTCCACTGTTCCGAGTTCAGCAATTCTTCCTGCATACAATACACAGATCCGATCAGCAATATGGCTGACTAAACCAAAATCATGTGAGATGAATAATACAGATAAGTTCATCTTTTCTTTGAGTCTTAGCAGAAGTTCCACCAACTGGGCTTGGACTGTAACATCCAAAGCAGAAGTAGGTTCATCCGCAATCAGAAGTTCCGGATCGCACATCAACGCCATCCCGATCCCAACCCTTTGTAAGATACCTCCGCTCAACTGATGAGGATAACAATTCATCCTTAATTTTATATCTGTAATTCCTACTGCCCCAAGAAGATATTCGGCTTTATCTTCCGCTTCTTTACGGGTCCCGAGTCCATGTGCTAAAAATCCTTCTGTCATTTGGTCTTTTATTTTGCTTAAAGGATTTAAAGCGGAGAAGGGTTCCTGGAATACGTATGAGATTTTTTTACCTCGGATCTTTCTTAAAGTTTCTGAGTCTGCTTGAAGAAGGTCTGTTCCTTGAAATATTACTTTTCCATTCGAATATCTAAAAGATTCGTTAGGAAGTAATTTTGTGACCGCCGCAGAACATACAGATTTTCCACAACCTGATTCTCCTACGAGTGCAAGAACTTCTCCTTTACGGATCTCGAAATTGATATCTTCCAATAATGGTACGAACTTTCCTTCTTTAGAAAGTTCTAGATTTAAATTAGATACTTGGAGAATAGCTTCCGAATTCATTCGTACGTTACCTTCTCCTTAGAATCAAAAGAATCACGGATACCTTCTCCTATAAAAGAAGAAAGAAGAATGGTCGCTGCCAAAGACAAAGAAGGAAATGCGATCAACCACCAAGCTCTAAGATTATCTCTTCCTTGGCTGATCATTTCTCCCCAAGAAGGATTTGGTGCTGGAATTCCGTAACCTAAAAAGTCCAGAGCGCTCAAAATAGAAATCGAGCTGATAAGGGCAAAAGGTAAGAAGGTCACAAGTGGAGTGATCGCATTCGGGAGAATATGATTTTTCATAATACTCCAAGAACTAGCGCCTAACGCTTTTGCTGCATCCACATATGTGAGAGACTTGGATCTATAAAATTCTCCTCTCATATATGTGCTGATCCCTATCCAGCTTAATGCGGAATAAGTGATCCCGAGTACAATAAATCCTCGGCCGAAAAAGGAACCCATGATAAGGATCAAATATAAGAATGGGATAGAGGATAATATTTCTATGATCCTTTGTGTGATGATATCTGTTCTTTTTCCATAATATCCTTGGATCCCGCCTACAATTGTTCCAAAGATAAATTCTATAATTACTAATATTAGTCCGAAACTCATAGAATTTCTGTACGCATAAAAGATACGAGTGAACACATCTCTTCCTCTATCATCAGTTCCTAACCAATGTTTTAGGCTAGGAGAAGAAGGTGGATTTTCGTCATTATCGATTGTTTCTAAATTGTCTTCGTTATATCCGTACGGAACTGGTGGAAATAAGATCCAGTTATCATCATCTTCTTGGAATTCTTCTCTCAATTTTAGTTTTTTGTAATTTACCGGAGAATATTCGGATCCTCCGAAATCCTTATCCGTATAACGGAAGAAGATAGGGAATTTCCAGGAATCATCATAAGAAACAATCCAAGGCTGATTATTTGCAAGTATTGGTGCAAATAAAGAAATGATATAAGAAGTCCCTAAAATCCAAAGAGAGATCCATGCCTTTGTATTGGATCTAAATTTTTCGAACCTTCTTTTAGCTAAAGAGTTCATGCTTCGAAATTGATCCTTGGGTCGATGATTACATAACAAAGATCTGAGATAATATTTCCGATTAATGATAGAAAACTTTGGATCAGTAGTAATCCCATCATCAGGTTTGTATCTCTTTCTGTGACCGCCTGGAAACCAAGTAACCCGATCCCATCTATGCTGAATACTAACTCGATAATCAAAGATCCTGCTAAAACCAAACTTAGATTAGAGCCGAAACCAGTGGCAATCGGGATCAGACTGTTCCTGAAAGCATGTTTGTAAATTGCATCTTTAAAAGATAAACCTTTGGAGATTGCAGTTCTAATATACTCTTTAGAGATTTGGTCTAAGAGAGAGTTTTTCATTAAAAGAGTGAGCATTGCAAAAGATCCGGAAACATAACAAAGTACCGGTAAGAACATATGCTCTGCTCTATCTATGATCTTTTCGAAAAAATCCAGGTCATCGTAATTATCAGAATATTCATGGCCTAGAGGAAATACGGAAAATACTTCTCCGGAAGAGAATAGATATAATAATAACATGGAAAGTGCGAATACAGGGATCGAGTATGCAATCAATATGATGATACTTGTTGCACTATCGAATGTTTGTCCACTTTGGATCGCTTTACGAATTCCTAATGGAATACATATCAAATAAGAAAGTAGAAACCCTGAAAGACCGAATGTAAGAGATACAGGAATTTTCTCAAAGATGAGTTCGTTTACAGGACGAGAATGTAATCTAGATTCTCCCAAATCTAAACTTGCCACATCCCATAACCAGTAAAGGTATGCAATTGGAAGAGGTTTGTCTAAACGAAGTTTTTGTTTTAGTATGTCTATCTCTTCGTTGTTGATTAAAGAAGACCTAGCTCCATCTTCATTGCCGTATCCTCTTAGCTTTGCGATCTCTCTTTCTAAGGGTCCGCCCGGAGCCAAATGGGATAAAATAAATACAAGGAATGTGATTCCGAGGATCGTGGGAATGATCAGAAAGATCCTTTTTAAAAAATAATTTCTCATTCTGATAAAAGTCCGTTATAAATCGAATCCCTCTTCGGGCATCGAACAATTTTCCATACCGTTTGCCAGGGATAAAGGTTTTTTCTCCGGCCTAAATCGGCAATTAACGGAAAGGTTTTAATTCCAGGTAACCTTTTCCTTTTACGGATTTTCCTTCGATATCTCCACCGACTTTAACTGCACCTTCCCAATAAATTAGTCCAGTGCTAGATCTTGCGTCGAATTCCTGCTCTTCGAATTTGGGCGAGATATTCAGGTTAAATCGTTCGGAAATTAATTTCCATCGTAATTTATAGGAATTTCCGGTTTGGTCACTTTTCCAGGTCTTATCTTCCGGAACAAATTTCAGATCGTTTTCATTTTCTAAAGATGTTACTTTTCCTTCAGGAGACCGATAGGTCCCGAAAGTTTCCACATCTCCAGATCTGTTCTTAAAATTGAAAGCCATGATATCGGAACCATCTTCCATTTGGATACAGATCCAGTCCCAGGAAATATCTTTGGAAGAAAGATCGAATGCTGCCTCGGTTCCTTCTGGACTACTCCATTCATGGTCCATCCAGCTTGTGCCGGATTTTACATGATATTCTTTTCCTTCTAGATAAAGAGAACCCTTGGTTTCTAAACGAGGAATGCTATAATAATTGGAGAAAAATTTAGGATTCTTTCTGCTCTTGAGAGACTTTCCGTTTTTGCCATGGGTAAGTATATTTTTTGATTTGGTGCTTAGTTCTAATTCTAAACCAAATCCAGAATCAGTTCTTGGAAAAGCAGAGATCCTAAAATCCGCGGGACCTGTAACTTCCATACGATAGTCACCGCTCCATAAATTGCTTTTGTCTTGGCCTGCTACTCCACCTAATTCTCTTTCGATGGTTTGTGAGATCTTATGTTTTTCATCTTCCAGATCAGAGATCGCAAAGTGAACTGGATACAATGCAACTTTCGGCCCGAGGTAAGCTCGGAAGAAACTTAACTCATATCCTAATTCTTTACCTTCTTCCGTATCCAAGATACCAATGAAATAACACCATTCTACTCTGTATCCTTTATGGAAAAAGTGGTCTTGGGGAAATTTAAAACTTTTACCTTGGCTTTCTTTTAGATCGGTTTTAGGAGCGGCGAATCCGTTTCCGCTCGAGATTAAAAGTATAGAAGAGAACAGAACTGAAACTAGGATCCCGGAGGTTCTATTTGGTCTTGCGACTCTATTTGTTAAAAATTGGAAGGGCATAAATCGTCCTTATTATTCTGTCGGACAAAGTCCTGAGAAATTAGACCCGACCATGGTTTCTTTTTCTTTTTAAGTATTCAATCGATTCGTTTTTTTTATTTTTAGATTCGGAGAAGATCCTAAAATTTGAAATAAGTGGGAAGATCTTCGGATCTGTTTTTAAACACGGGATTGATTTTATGGCGAATCCTAAACCCAGAAGCGAGAGACAAAAAGTCAAAAAATTCCTACAATACGTATTCGCGAGAATATTGGTAGGCGCCCTTTCTATTTTCCCTTACGTCCTTAGGGGAAAGATCCTATTTCATATCATTCGATTCCTGGCCAAAACGACAGGTGCGACCAAAAAAAGGATCGAAAGACATATACGGACTGCATTCCCTCAAATATCTGAATTAGAGATACAAGAGTACATTTTTCATAATCTCAGAAATCTTTCCCATATGGCTAATGAGTTCTGCGAAGAACCTAGAATGAACAAAAAGTTTATAGATAAATGGGTGACCTTCTTACCGGATAAAGAAACTCATACTCGCCTATTTGAGAAGGGTGGGATCTTAGTTTTAGGTCATTTGGGAAATTGGGAAACCATGGGAGTTTCCATTTGTTATACAGCTCCTAAAAACGATCTATACGTATTCGCAAAAAGACAATCCAATCCTTGGTCCAACGCTTGGATCGAAAAAAACAGAGCTTCTCAAAGAATTAAATTGGTTTATACGGATGAAAGTCCTAGAAAGGCTCTGACTTTGTTGAAGCAAGGAAAGTTAGTCGCCTTTATTTCGGACCAAGACGCAGGTATTACCGGCTCCTTCTTTCCTTTTTTGGGAAATATGGCTTCTACATTTTTAGGACCTGCAACATTCTCCAGAATGACTGACGTTCCAATCTTATTCTGCAGTAGTTGGTATGATAAAACCGGGAAATTATATTTTCATGTAGAAGAATTCGAAAGACCAGATCTGGATCCTAAAAAGGACCCAGAACTTTGGGAGAGAGAATTCACTTACAAGTGGGTAAAACGTTTAGAAGAAGAAGTTTATAAACATCCAGGTGATTATTTCTGGCTGCATAGACGTTGGCATACTAAACCAGAGAACAAAGAAGAGTTAGATAAGTTCTGGAAAGAATTTAAATCTTCTTCCCAAAGATCTAAAGTTTAATTAAAAAGCTGTCGGCTTAAGAGAATTTCTTTTTAGTTCTGCAGTTTCTAGATCTTCTTCCGAAGCACTGTATTGTAAACCTTGGGATGTGAATAATTCCACACAAACACCGCAGTCTTTTACTACTTCTCTAAAATGGATCTTGTTCTCTTCACTTGCTTCTGCCCAAAGATCTTTTAACTCTTTCGGATCTTTAGAAAGATCGAATAGACGTTCTTTGGAAGGATTGGAGTTCAGATTCATTATATAATGATAATTTCCCTTAATATAACTGATCCCAACTTTGTACAAAGAGATCTCATTATTATTAGTGATAATGATCCTGCGATCTCCATAAATATCTCTGAGTAAGGATTTACCTTCCAGATTTGCAGAATATTTTTTGACTGCTGGATTGTTTTCCAGATTTAAAATATCAATGAAGGTCGGAATTAGATCTGTATTTGCTACAGGTCTTTCTGTGTTTCTACGTATAGCTTGCAGATTCACTGATTCTTTTAAAGAATTCGGGATATAAACCAACATGGGGATGGCAACAGTTTCTACATAATTGCTATCTATATGTCCCAGGTAATCGTGTTCAAAAAGAGATTCGCCGTGATCAGAAGTAAAGATCACTACAGTATTCTCTAAGAAACCTTCTTTTTTAAGATAAGCGTAAACATCCTCTAAAAGGCCATCCATATGACGAACAGAGTTATCATATTGGTCCGGAACTGAATCTACTGCAAAAAAATTGGATTCTTCTGGGACTATGTATGGAAAGTGATTCGTATTGAAGTGTAAAACTCCCGCGAATCTTTTACCTGACTTCTTAAATCCAGTAAGATGCTTTTTGAATTCTTTTACAGTTTCTCTATCATCAATCCCGATATCGTTGAATACTTTTAAGCCGCTTTTTTCTTTATCCCAAAGGAAATCAATCCCTGAGTTTTTGAAAAATCCTTCGAAGTTATTCCACTGAAGATTATGGCTAGTAATATAGAATGTAGAAAGCCCTGCAGATTTTCCATACTCCCAGAACAATGGATAAGTATGAGTCATCGGAACGGGTTGAGAAGGAGAAACCCCAGTTAATATACTCGGAAAAGATAGAAGAGTGGAACTTGAATTTGAATACGCCTTTTTAAATAAGAAGTATTGGCTGCGGTCCGCGGTTTGGGCGAATTTAGACATGAAAGGAGTGGTGTTTCTTTCGTAACCGTATACTCCTAAACTTCCTTTTCTCAAACTTTCAGTTACTACGAATAGAACATTGAATCCAGGATTGGAACTTACTTGAGGAAGTCTCGGCTTGTTCCTGGATTGTAAACCGGCAGATCCTAGACTGTCTCCCGTTAGGTGGTTGTATAAGTTTCTCCAAACGAATGCGATCGTGTTAGTATCTGAAACATATACTTGGTCATTAAATCTAGTATTATTATGTAAGAATCCGCTGATCGCTAAAAATACGATTACAACTCCAATTCGTACAGGTGTTTGGAATCTGTATTTTAAAGGTTCCTTAATTGTAGTGAACCAAAGAGAAGCACCTAACACTGCAAAAGTTAGAAGTCCGAAAATCAAAGAGGATTTAGTAAATCCACCTGCTACGATCGTCCAGCTATTCAAAGGTTCGTGGAATATAAAAGAGAACACGAAGAAGTTAGGCATGATCCCGGTATACGCGTAGTATCCGTAAGAACCTAATAATGTTCCGACATAAAAAGATAAGATCAGAGAGAATACTATATAATACGCAATCTTAGATTTTTGTTGGTATAATATTCTGAGAAGGATGATCGCTGTAGAATATAAAATTACTGAATAGATGAATGAGAGAAAATAAAATCCCCACTGTAAAGGTTTGAATGTAGGTAATATCTCATCTCTAACGATGATGTCCGAAATTAATATTACTGCAGGCAGGACCCAGACAGAATAACGGGAGAATAGCTCTAGTATATTTTTTTTATTTATAGTTCCCATCTTTATCCAAAATTCCTAAGGATATGTAATTCGTCAATTACACCAATTATATCATACCTTCTCAATGACTAAAAAGAAAGTTATAAAAAATGAATATTAGACCGACGTTCAGTTGTGATTAAGATCGATTCTAAATCTTTCTTCTAAATTTTAAATAGAACGAATCCAATAAAAAAATATTAAGATCGAGTCTCAATCGAATACTTGGAGTTAGACGTGCATTGAAGAAGGATCGTTGAGTTTTTTGAAAGAGTATACAATGAGTGTATAAAAAGTTTTGAAAATACTTAGAAAGTTTTTTTGAAGAAGTTTTTTGCTAATTGTGCAAGTTGAAGTGAAGAAGGTTCATCTCTTTTTATTAACTCTGTTCGTTGCTGGCGACTCTAGTTACTGATCCTTTTCGCTATAAATTATTTCATCCTACAAATTGATCCTAGTCTCTTCTGCTACAGGTGCCCATAATTTTTGCGACATAACTAAACGGCTCATATTCTATAATTTAAAATAGGCAGTAAATTCGGCAGAGAACTAAGATTTTCGAAGTAAATCATAGATTTTCTATATTCTACAAAAATTCTGTATTCTGTACCGGCTCTGGTGGGAACCTTGTAATATAGCATCAACTATACTTTACAAATAGTCCAATATATAAAACTTTGGTACATTATATTGGTCACTCTCAATTTGGGTCAGTCCAATAGTAAAAGGTTCGATTTCGATGAGTCCATCCGATCTGGAAGCAAAATTAAAAGGCCTGAGCTTAGAAGATTCTTTGGCAAAAATTTCCCAGGAGTTTCCGGGACAAGCGGTGTTCTCCACCAGTTTCGGTCTGGAAGATCAGGTAGTAACTCACGCAATTTATTCCCAAAATTTGGACATTCGTATCTTTACTTTGGATACAGGAAGATTGTTCACAGAAACTTACGAGCTTCATAAGCGTACAAATGGAATGTATGGTAAACGTATCCAAACATTCTTCCCAGATGCACAAGCTGTAGAAGATCTTATCAATGAGAAGGGCCCTGATTCCTTCTACGATTCTATAGAAAATAGAAAAGAATGTTGTCATATTCGCAAAGTTGTCCCTTTGAACAGAGCTTTAGAGGGAGCAAAAATTTGGATCACCGGAATTCGTAACGATCAATCCGGTTCCAGAGAAAATTTAACCAAAGTGGAGTTGGATGCAGGACGGGATATTTTGAAATTCCATCCTATTCTGGATTGGTCTTGGGAGAAAGTACAACAGTACGTCCAAGATAAACATATTCCATACAATCCTCTTCATGATAAGGGATATCCCAGTATCGGATGCGCTCCTTGTACGAGAGCGGTCATGGCGGGCGAAGATTTTAGAGCCGGCCGTTGGTGGTGGGAGAATGAATCCACGAAAGAATGCGGATTGCATTGGGTGGATGGAAAACTGGTAAGAAAAAAAGGATCAGAAGTATGACGACTAGAACTCGATTGTCGCATCTCCAACAATTAGAGGCGGAATCCATTTATATACTTAGGGAAGTTGCCGCTCAATTTGAAAGACCTGCGCTTTTATTTTCAGGGGGGAAGGACTCGATCACTTTAGTGCATCTCGCACTCAAAGCATTCCGTCCAGGAAAATTCCCATTTCCTTTGGTACATATTGATACTGGCCATAACTTTCCGGAAGCATTACAATTTCGTGATGATCTTGCGAATCGTATCGGAGAAAAACTGATCGTTAGATACGTTCAGGATTCTATAGACCAAGGAAAAGCTGTAGAGGAAAAAGGAAAATTCCCGAGCAGGAACGCAATTCAAACAGTTACATTATTAGATACTATTGAAGAATTCAAATTTGATGCATGTATAGGCGGAGCAAGAAGGGACGAAGAAAAAGCACGCGCGAAAGAAAGAGTATTCTCCGTGCGCGATGAGTTCGGAAGCTGGGATCCTAAACTGCAAAGACCAGAACTTTGGAATATTTATAACGGAAAGATCCATGTAGGAGAGAACGTAAGAGTTTTCCCTATCAGTAACTGGACTGAGTTGGATGTTTGGGAATATATTAAATCTGAAAATATCCCACTTCCTTCATTATATTTTTCTCATAGAAGACAGATTGTCTGGAGGGAGAATGTAGTATTCCCTGTTTCAGAATTTGTTACCTTAGATTCTTCCGATAAGGTAGAAGAGAAAACTGTACGCTTTAGAACTGTGGGAGACATGACTTGCACTGCAGCGGTCGAATCTGAAGCAAATTCCTTAGACGATATTATTCGTGAGATCCAAACTTCCAGAACAACTGAAAGGGGATCCAGATTGGACGATAAACGTTCGGAAGCTGCAATGGAAGAACGTAAAAGAGGCGGTTACTTCTGATGGACTTATTACGTTTTATTACTGCAGGAAGTGTAGACGACGGAAAATCCACATTGATCGGTCGTCTTCTATACGATAGCAAATCGGTATTCCAAGATCAGTTAGAAGCGATTGAAAAAACAGGCCAAGTAAATGGTCAGATAAATTTAGCTCTTCTTACAGATGGACTTAAGGCAGAAAGAGAACAAGGTATCACAATTGATGTGGCCTATAAATATTTCTCCACTCCTAAAAGAAAGTTTATCATCGCAGATGCTCCTGGGCATATCCAATATACTCGAAACATGGTGACTGGCGCTTCTAATTCTGAGCTTGCAATTATTCTGATCGATTCCCGTAAGGGAGTGATCGAACAAACTTTCAGACATTCGTATATAGCTTCTCTATTAAAAATCCCTCATGTAGTTATCTGCGTGAATAAAATGGACTTAGTGGATTTTTCCAAAGAACGTTTTGAAGAGATCGTAGAAGATTATAAAAACTTTGCTTCCGATCTAGATTTTAAAGGATTGGAGTTCATACCAATTTCTGCTCTGAACGGGGATAATGTTGTAGATGTTTCTCCAAACATGACTTGGTGGAAAGGTAAAACTCTTCTGGGTTATTTAGAAGATCTAGAGATCGAAGTAGATGAGACAAAACACGAGCCTAGATTCCCAGTTCAATATGTGATCCGTCCTCAAACGGAAGAACATCATGATTATAGAGGATATGCAGGCCAGGTCAGAAGCGGCGTTTTCAAAAAGGGAGACGAGATAGCAGTTCTTCCGAGTGGATTACGCTCAAAGATCAAATCGATTCTAACTTACGAAAGAGAAGTAGAAGAAGCTTTTGCTCCAATGTCTGTTACAATTCTTTTGGAAGACGAAATAGATATTAGCCGCGGTGATATGATCGTAACCGATAAACACCAACCGGTTGTTTCTCAAGATCTGGAAGCTGAACTTTGTTGGATGGATGCCAAGTCTTTAGTTCCTGGAAATAAATATCTTTTAAGACAAACTACAGGTTCAGTAAAATCTGCGGTTAAAGAAATTTCCTTTAGGATCGATATTCAAACTCACGAAAAATTAGAATCTTCTCAACTAGCTCTGAACGAGATCGGAAGGATCAAGATCAGAACTGCGAAACCAATCGCATTCGATAATTATTCTGAAAATCGTGGAACAGGAAGTTTCGTTTTGGTAGATGAAGGTACAAATAATACCGTAGGCGCCGGAATGATCGTTGGAACCTACTGATCTAATTTGATGAATACCGAAGTGGGAAAAGTATATTTGGTGGGTGCAGGTCCCGGAAATCCGGAACTAATGACCTTAAAAGCCCTGAGAATATTAGAAAAAGCGGAAGTAATTCTGTACGACGCTTTATTAGATTCTTCCTTTTTGGAATATTTTCCTTCTTCTGCACTTGTTCATTATGTTGGAAAAAGGGCAGGGCAACACTCCGCTACTCAAGAAGAGATCCAAGAACTGATCGTTCGATATTCTCTCCAAGGTAAAACCGTAGTACGTTTGAAAGGAGGGGATCCTTTTGTATTCGGTAGAGGCGGAGAAGAATTACTCACTTTAAGAAAACATAAAATTCCTTACGAGATCATTCCTGGCGTGAGCGCATTGAGTGCTGGATCTTCTGGTGCAGGTTTTCCTTTGACTCATAGAGGATTGTCTAGACAGGTTTTGATCATGGACGGTCATACTGTTCTGCAAGAAGATACAGATTGGAAATGGTTTGCAGAGTTCAAAGGTACAATCGCTCTATTTATGGGAACTTCTTCCATCGTACAAATCTCTAAAAATTTGATCGATAACGGAGCTTCTTCTCTTGTTCCAGTAGCTTTGGTAGAAAATGCAAGTTTGAAAAACCAAAAGACAACTGTGACCAGCTTAGGCAGAATTATAGAAGAAGGTTTATCCAAACAAAGTTCCGGACCTGGAATTATTTATATAGGCCCTGTTGTTCATCTGATTGGAGAAAATCCTGAAATAGATATCCAAGGATTTGCTTCCCAGGGAGAAGAAGTATGAATCAACTTCTTCCAGTTTTTATAAAATTAGAAAATAAAAAGGTGTTAGTAGTGGGCGGAGGAAATGTCGCTCTCGAAAAACTTCAACATCTAAAAGATACTGGCTGTATACTTACAGTTATCTCTAAAGAATTCAAATCGGAAACGGTTCGTTTGCTTTCTTCCATCAAAGATACAAAAATAGAAACAAGAGAAGTTAACGTTTCTGATCTGGATGGTTTCGATCTAGTATATTCTGCTACGAACGATAGACAGACCAATCGTGATTTGGTGGAATACGCCAAACAAAAAAAGATCTGGATCAATTGTGCAGACGATCCTTCTCTTTGTGATTTTTATTCTTCTGCATATTTTGATAGGGGACCGATCCGAGTGGCGGTTTCTACCCAAGGAGGGTTTGCTGGACTTGCAGGGACCATCCGCACCATTCTTGAGGAGATCCTTCCTAAGGATCATGACCAAGAGTTAGAAAATTTATTAGAAATCCGTAATTTAAGTAAGAGTAAACTGGGAGATCCAGAAAAAAGAAAAGCGGCTCTCAAATTTCTTCTTGGAGAGTTTAAAGAGAAATATCTCTCCACGGATACGAAATCATAGGAAGCTAATCCAAAAGGACGAATACGATCGATGTCAGAACAAAAAGAACTTAGCGAAGTCGAGCATATTAAAACCGCCTCTAAGGGACTAAGAGGAAAGATCGGTACAGCTATCGAAACAGGTGCAGATGGTTTCGAAGAAGACGATAAACAATTGATCAAATTCCACGGGATGTACCAACAAAAGGACAGAGACCGTAGAAAAGATGAAGCTGGAGAATTTATAGAGAACCCAACCTCTTTTATGATCCGAGGTAGGATCCCAGGTGGAAGACTTACTTCGGACCAATATATGGTTTGGGACGATATGGCGGATCAATTTGGTGGTGGGGCATTACGTTTAACTACTAGACAATCTATCCAAATGCATACGATCCTTCTTAAGGATCTAAGACCGATCATGCAAGCAGTCCATAAGGTGAATCTTTCCACCATGGGAGCATGCGGTGACGTTGTGCGTAACGTGACTCAAGCTTTGAATCCTTGGGGAAACAAAGAGCTCGACCAATTGGATCCAATTGCTCAGTTAATGTCTGATCATTTTAAATATAAGAGTAATGCATACGCTGAACTTTGGTTAGGTGAAAGCCAGCTTAATAAAGAGGACGAACCAGATCCGATTTATGGAACTACTTATCTTCCTAGAAAGTTCAAGATTGCAGTTACTCTTGCAGGAAATAACTCAGTCGATATTTATACTAACGATATGGGATTTGCAGCCACTTTAGACGCGAATGGTAAGATAGACGGTTATTTCGCTTTTGCGGGTGGCGGACTCGGAATGACTCACAATAAACCTGAGACATATCCTAGAGCTGCTGACTTACTTGGTTGGTTCCCTGAAAAAGATCTGATTGCAGTTGCAGAAGGTATCGTAACTTCTCATAGAGATTTTGGAGATCGTACAAATCGTAAACATGCTCGTTTGAAATATGTTTTAGCGGAGAAGGGTGTGGAATGGTTCCGCGCCGAAGTAGAACGTAGATCTGGTGCAAAATTTGATATCGATCGTAAACTTCCTAAATGGGAAACTCCAAACTATCTTGGATGGACAGAAAGAACAGACGGAACTCTTGCATTAGGATTCCATACTCTTTCTGGAAGGATCAAAGACTTTCCTGAAAAACCATTAAAGACTGCTTTGAAAGATATTATTTCTAGTTTTAAACTGAGCGTGCAGGTAACTGCGGATCAAGACTTAGTTTTGATGGGGATCAAAAAAGAAGATAAAGAGAAATTAGAATCTAAATTAAAAGAATATAATATTAATCCGGCTTCTCCTAAACCTTTGTATGACCGTGCACTTGCTTGTCCTGCACTTCCTACCTGCGGTTTAGCATTGACCGAGTCTGAAAGGACTTTCCCTCTACTATTGGAATCTATCCAAAAAGTACTCGATAAATTGGATCTGAATGATCGAGCTCCTATTGTGAGAATGACTGGATGTCCTAACGGTTGTGCAAGACCTTATTCTGCAGAAATCGGGATCGTAGGCCAACAGGCTGGAGGAAAATATTCCTTATTCTTTGGAGGAAATCCAGAAGGAACTAAAGTTGGCGATTATGTTGCTAAGAAGGTTCCATTTGCAGACATTCCTGTCCAACTTGAGAAAGCATTTGAAGTTTGGAAAAAAGAAGGAAATCCGAATGAAAGATTCGGAGACTTCGCTGCTCGATATTCCTTAGACAAGTTCAGGGAATTGCTAGGGGCAATGTAGTTTCAGTTTTTTGGTTAGATCCTATCAGAAAATTATTACGTAATAGTTTTCTGATAGGAACTAAAAAAACATTTCTAGAGTTTCGAACTTCCATTTCCAAACTTTTTGGGAAGAAAATCCTGCAAGTAAAACTCCTGATCCGTACTGCAAAGCAGAAGTAATAGATCCCAATTTATCCGAAGTATTATCCATTAAAGAAAAACTAATATCTCCTTCTTCATTCATAGAAAGAACATAAGCTAATTCTCCTTCTAAGGGTCGAAAGAAGAATGGAAGTGCAGCAATTGCCTTTTTTAACATTGGATAATTTTGTATCTTATCGATTGCGATATGTCTGGGAGAAGATAACGCGATCCAAAAATTTCTCTGAGAGTCTGAACTGATCAGCGCCGGGCTTCCAGGAAGACTTGTAATCAAGAACTGATCCTTGCCCGCCTTCTTCCCTTTTAACCAAATACGAGAAACACGATGCCTATACTTTTCTCCAAAGACCAGAAAGTCCTCGGAAGAAGATAAACTGATCCCAGTTGGATGATAAAGATCTTCCAAAACTGTTTTTACTTCTTGGGTTTTTGGCTCGTAAGAAAGAATTCTACCATTAGGTTTAGATTCTAATTCTTCCAAATAAGAATCTTCGTAAGAAAACTTTCTGCTGGCTTCAGTGAAATAAACTGTTCCATCGGATCCGATATCCAGACCGTATAGATTGGTTAATGGATTTCCTTCCGAATCTTCTCGAAGCAGTACATTCTCATTTCCTTTGGAATCATAAAATGCGAGTCCAAGTCCTGAAACGCAGGCTACTAAATTTTCTTTTCCATCAAATACTATCCCCAATACTCTTCCGGAAGTTTTAGCGAATAGTTCCGTTTGCCCATCAGTCTTGATCTTGTATATATTCCCATCAGAAGAACCTGTATAAATAGATCCTTTAGAATCAACTGCAAGGCCGAAAGGTTTTTCTATTGGAGACTTTTCGTTTACTACATTAGAGATAAATAATATATCTCTTTCTTCTTGGCGGATAATATCATCGGAATCATAATCTGTTGGATCTGTTTTTGTCCAACCGAACAGAATAAGGATCCCAAAAATTAAGAGGACGAGAATAGAAGGAATAAGTATCCTAATTGCTGGATTAGAAATAGATCTATGGAGCATCAGACATGACCCTTAAAAATGGGCCTTTGTCTCAAACTATTTCTTAACACTTCAAAATGTAAATGAAATCCGGTGGCTCTTCCGCTCATTCCGACTTCTCCGATCAATTGTCCTTTTTTGACCCTTGTACCAGGAGCTACCAATAATTTGCTTAAATGTCCGTACTTGGTTTCGTAACCCAATCCGTGTTTTAAAACGATTAAGCTTCCGTAGCCGCCTCTTGTTCCTGAAAAGGAAACTTCTCCTTCTGCGGACGCATACACTGGCGTTCCTTCCTCAGCTGCTAGATCAATTCCACCGTGGAAAGTATCCTTTTTAGTAAAGGGATCTTTTCTTCTTCCGAACTTGGAACTTACTCTTCCTTCTTCCGCTAATGGATCTGAGAATACTAATCCATAAAAAAAGTTCTTCTCTTCTTTAGGCAGTCCTCTTCCTGGAACGAACCAGGATTTTCTTAGGTCATCATAGTATAAGAATTTAGAAGAGATCCGAAAACGGGCCGCGACTTTTTTGCGAGTAGATTCGTCTGGAGAATGTTCTTCAGAATCGTAAACTCCTCTCATGTTCGGGATCAAAAGTTCCATCCCAGGATAGATGTCTTGGGGGGATGCTAATTCGTTTACAGAGGAAAGAGTGTCCAAGTCCATTCCGGTCCTGGCCATGATCTTAAAAAAAGTATCCTTGGGTCCTACTTTGTAGACTAGAAACCTAAGATGTACCAGATCTTTTTGATCTAAGTTGGAAACTGAAATTTGAAGGTTATATTTTATCTCTTCTCTGACTCGGATGATCTTAGTATCTGAATATTCTAAACTTTTTAAGGGAAGGCGATCGTAAACCGCTTGGACCTCGTTTAGAGAGACTAGTATGAGTGCGGATAATAAAATGAAATGTCTTTTGAAGGAAGGCATATCTTTTCTCTAGTCGGCAGATTATAAAAAAACAATGACGCAAAAAATCCCCCATAAATGATTGGAAGGGCCCCTTGGAATGGATTTAGAAAAGGAAGATCAAAAACCCGCACCCGGCAGAGACGTTCTACTTATGGGTCTGATCCAGGTTTTAGTACTGTTCATCGGTATGTATTCCTATATGAGGATCACCCGATTCCAAGTGGAGAGCACCTTATCTCTCAAAACCCCCAAACAAAATTTTGTTAAAGCAAAAGAAGTCGTAAACACAGTTCCTTCCAAAGTGGTTTGGAACGAACCCGCCTCCGCAGAAAAAGCAGTTAGAGAATATACTGAGTTCGTAGTTACTAAGCGCCCTTGGTTATTGTCTTTGGACAGGATTATCTGGGGATTATGTTTTCTAGTTCCTTCTTACTTTTTTATTCGAAAGATAGCTAAAATAGAAACTGCAGAATTTACTGATTCAGTAAATGGCAAGGAAATATTAGCAGGTTTTGCAACTGGGTTCGCTACATTCTGTTTTGTGAATGTAGCTAGTAGTCTGATCTTCTTTATTATAGGTAAACCCCAATCAAATTATTTGGAAATCATCCTTACTAAAAATCTTTTCTTAAATTGGAAATTATTGGGATGGACCTTACTTGCAATTGCATTCGGAGCAGGGGTTTTTGAGGAATTTTTCTTTAGAGGGTTTTTGCTAAAATACTTTAAAGAAAAAAACTTAGGCTCTATGGGGCTTATCATCACTTCTTTTATTTTTGGAGTGGTACATTTTAACGGAGGATCTTATGTGGCTCCGATCCTTCTTATATTTGTGGGATTTTCATTCGGAATTTCTTATTTAAAAACCGGTAATATATGGGTGCCAGTGACTGCACATATCACTTATAATGCATCTATGCTTTTAGCCGGATTTCTACTTGGTGATCGGATCTCTTAATGAACATGCAAAAAAGTTTTCAACATAAAACCCTAAAACTTCTATTCGTATTTTTCTTTTTGTCTTCATTCTCCTCTATATACGCCGGAGAAGTTTTCGAATTAGAAGGTGATCCGGGTGAGAATGACACAAGACTTCTCTCCGCGTTAAATCGTTTAACTTATGATAGAATATTATCCAACCAAAACACAAAAGGTTTTGCTTTCAGATATACTTCTAAATGGTATTCTCCCTTACAGCTGGATGTATTCGTATTAGGACTCGCTAAAAGAGAGAAGATGAGTTTGATCAGGATCGAATCTCCTAAAAAAGGAGCCGAAAGAGTTTTTAGGAATTTTCTACAAGAAGAGCTTACTAAAAAAGAATTAACCGGCGGGCTCACAAATTATACTGATGTTTCGGAAGACGCAAAATTCGAACCATATCGTAAAAGTTATTTTTGGAGTGAGTCTTTAGCCATTGTCCAACCAGCTGCATCCGTTTTTTATAACTCTTACAAATCTCCTGTCTATGGAGGTTCTGATAGACTCAAAAGTATGTTTGGTTATATAGGTTTGGATCTTTTGCTCGCAGGGATAGGGTATTATTACGCAACTACCACCATGGAAAAAAATAGCGCACTTGAAACTTACTTTTTAAAGCCTACTCCTTCTGGAAACGTTTTGGATTCTCCAGGAGCACCTGTGTTTATCGGTTTATTGGTGCTTCCTAGATTGTATAGAATGATCGGCGGTTGGCAAGATACTTACACTCATAATCGGATCATGGAGATTTCGGTTTCTAAATCGTTTTAAGGATTTGTTATGATCGGAAATATCCTCACAGAATTCCGACAAAGATCAATTGTATCTTATTTTACAATTAAGGGCAGAAGGTCTTTATATCTATATTGTGTTCTGACAGGGATTGTTTCCGGTTTAGGTGCCCTTCTTTTTTCTAGGGCGCTTGCTTGGGCAGAATATATTTCTTTAGAATCTATATCAGGTTTACATAATACACATTCAGGTGGAGAATATTTTGTTTCTCTGGAACCTATCGGCTTAATTTATTTAGGAAGATGGGTTCTTTTAGTTCTTCCTATCTTAGGAGGGCTGATCGCGGGTTTAGTTATATGGAAATTCTCTCCTGATTCTGCAGGCACTGGAACAGATTCATTAATAGATTCTTTTCATAATAAAGAAGGTAAGGTAGATCCGAAAGTTCCTTTAATCAAGTCGATCGCTACCATTTTTACATTATCCTCCGGCGGAAGTGGAGGGAAAGAAGGTCCCATCTCTCTAATTGGTGCGGGATTCGGTTCCTTAGTCGCAAATCTTACTAAAGCAGGAGCAAGAGCAAGGCGTACATTATTGCTCGCAGGAACTGCAGGTGGACTTGGTGCAATCTTTCATGCTCCATTAGGGGGAGCGTTAACTTCCGTAGAGATGATGTACAGAGAAGATATAGAAAGTGATACATTGGTTCCATGTATCATATCATCTGTGACCGCATTCTTAACATATTCTTCCTTTAATGGATTTGGTTCTGTTTATAAGGTTCCTGAGATAGGATTTATTGAATATAAGGAACTCATCTTTTATTTATTTTTAGGGATCCTGTGTTATATGAATGGAGCCTTTTTAATTAAGGCATTTCAATTTATACAAGAATGGTCCAAGTCATTAAAACTTCCTATGTGGATCAAGCCAGCGTTAGGTGGAATTCCTGTAGGTATCATTGGTTATTTTTTACCAGAAGTTCTCGGAACTGGAGCAGGTGTATTACAAGATGTATTAGAAGGAAGTTTTAAATTTCCGAATTATACCTCTTATCTAAATCAGGATCTACAGATTATATTCTTCTTCTTACTTCTCGCGCTTTTAAAAATTATCACAACTTCATTTACGATTGGAAGTGGGGGATCTGCAGGAATGTTTGGTCCTTCTTTATTTATAGGTGGAATGTTAGGAGCAGCACTTGGAACATTTGCGAAATTAGTTTTAGGTTATCAAGTCTCAGTCGCTTCTTTCGTGCTCGTTGGAATGGGAGCTTTTTATGCAGGAATCGCGAGTGCTCCGATCGCAGGAATGGTGATGATCTGCGAGATCATAGGAAGTTATTCACTTCTTCCCCCTTTGATGATTGTTTCGATCATCAGTTTTGTTCTTTCGCATAAATTGAATTTATATAAAAGCCAGAAGAACACTCGCTTTCAATCTCCTGCTCATGACTGGGATATGAACAGAGATTTGTTAGAAGGTATCCTCATCCAAGATATTCGGGGCAAGCTCAGAAATATTGCGGAGGTCAAAACTTCTGCCCTTCTTTCTAAGTTGGAAGAAGAAGCACTCAAGATCAATGCAAGCGATTATATTGTATTGGAAGAGAATGGAAACTATTTCGGGATGATTTCCTTACGTACAAGCCGCTTATTTTTAGAGGGTAGGGACCTCACTCAGAACTTAATCCTTGTGAAAGATGTGACCGATACTTCCATTCTTCCGATTTCTTCCAGTACAAACCTAGCAACCGCGTTCAAAACTCTCTTGGATATGGGGATGGATAAGATTCCTGTGGAAGAGAATGGAAAATATTTGGGATATTTACGTTATGCTGACATCATTTCGATATATTTTGAAAAGACTAGGTCCACAAAGCCTGTTCCAGGCGCTTAAACTAAGTTTTTAGATCCTTCTTCAAAACCTAAAAATATATGTAGCGTTCATTCTTTTACAATAATCGGTGTTTATCTTCTAATTTTATCTATTTTTGATACTTTATGCCATAAAATGACCAATGGCTCATTTTTTGATTTTAGTGGACAATTTTAAGCTTTCCGCTAAGATACGGAAAATTTTTAAAAAATAACTGATGTGTAATAAAGAGATCAGCCAATTCTAGATGGGTTAGAGTAAGTTATGGAATTGGTTCAAAGCAGGAAGGAAAATGCGAAACAGAGTTTCTAGTCAAAAAATTATCTCCGGGTCGAGGATTATCCTCGCAGTTTTGGGGATATTAGGGGTCGGCACTTCGGAGCTGACTGCCGGTAGTTACGGGGATATTTATGGTGCCCATGCGGGTGCAGCCGGGATGGCGGGTGCAGTTACTGCTACAGTGAACAACTCATCTGCGGTTTTCTATAATGTTGCCGGTTTGGGAAGATTGAATGAAGCAGATTTGTTCATCGCTCAATGGGATCAAAAGGAAAAAGAGAAAGAAGCAGCAGCCAATGGAGAAGTTCCTAAGGATGCAAATGGGAATCCTATTCCTCAGGAAGGTCCTTTACTTAACACCGAACCTCAAACAGAGGAAGGTGGAGTCCCTCCTAAATGGTATAAAAAAGCTTGGTTTAATTTCAGAGATGGCTTTGCGAATATGGGAAAGGGGATGTTCACATATCAGCCTCTTCTCCGCCCGAACCGTCCTTATCATGAAGTGTCTTTTTTAGGAACTTACGCGAACCCTACATTAAAGAATAACGCGCCTAAGAACGAGAACACTAAAAACCCTGACGACAGTTATGTTGGTTTGGGTTTTACAATGAACCTAAACGAAATTTTCGATATAGGTAGAACGATCCGTTTCGGATTGAACGCTATCGTTCCTGCTTCCGGGAACTTGATGGTTGTGAACGATCAGAACCCTACTGTTCCTAGATACCTTCAATCAGGAAAAAGTAATGAACGTCCTACCATCATGGCTGGGGTCGGTGTGGAACTTTGGAAAGATCGTCTTTTTGCCGGCGTTGGTATCACTGCACTTGCAGGCGGTTCCGGTGCAATCTTGTTAAAAGACGTTCCGATCTCTCCAGATCCGGTACAGGCAAACTCACAAGTAGTTCTAACTTTAAAACCGATCATCAATCCAACTTATGGACTTCAATTTACTTATGGTAAATGGAGTGCTGGGGTTTCCTATAAAAGAGAAACTTATTTGTCTGCGGACCCGATTCCTGCTCGCGCTCAGACTACTCTTTTAGGGATCCAATTGGATTTCGATCTTGCTTTGTTGGATCAGTACAACCCAAGAGTTTGGTCTTACGGTATTGGATTCAGACCTTCAGAAAAACTTTTATTAAATGTGGATGTGAACAGAGAGATCTGGAGTTTGTATAAACTTTCTAGAATTAAGGAAAAATATTCCGAGCCTCTAGATTTTCATGACACTACAAACGTTCGTATGGGAGCAGAGTATGCTTTCCGTCCTTTCTTGAAGTTCAGAGCAGGTCTTGGAAAAAGACCTACCCCTGTTCCTCATTATGCGGGAGCAAACAACTGGATGGATAATGATCGTATGATCTACTCCATTGGTGTTTCCTATATTTTCAATGGAAGAAACTTTGCATTCTTGAAAGACAGATTGAAAAACCCTGTGATTTTCGATTTGGCTCTCACGAACCAACAGCTAAGAAGTGTGGAAGTTAATAAATATCTTCCAACAGAAAGAAATCCAAACTATAATTACGGCGGATATATCTGGTCCGTAAACTTCTCTGTAAGCTTATTCTTCTAACCTTTTTCCCTTTCCTGGGAAAATGAAATAACATCTGTTATCTAATAGCTCCATCTGAGGCGGAATTCGAAAACCGCCTCGGTTCTTTTTCTTGACCGAATGATCGCTACAGAGATAGTCGAAACTCGGTAATAGAGATGGAAAAGAATATAATTGAACTGATCACTCCCGTATTTTTCGTTTTGATAGTAGTAGAACTACTATATTCAGTGTTTGGAGACAAACCGTTCTATCGTTTTAAGGACTCTATCAATAATCTTTCGGCTGGGATCTTCATGCAGATCTTTACCGTGTTCATCACTTTGGCATTGATGGCAGTGTATTCCTGGGTATATGCAAAATTTGGAATATTGAATATTTCAAATGATTCCTGGATAGGCTGGGTCTTTTGTTTCGTTCTCGCGGACTTTTTCTATTATTGGTATCATAGATTCGGACACGAGATCAATATTTTCTGGGCTTCTCATGTGGCTCACCACCAAAGTGAAGATTATAATTTTACAGTGGCTTTAAGACAAGGGGTCACTCAAAATACATTCTCACTTCCTTTTTATCTTCCTTTAGCATTGATGGGATTCCCGCCTATCATGTTCCTTCTTTGTATCCAGATCAATTTTGCTTATCAATTCTGGCTTCATACTAGAGCGATCCCTAAATTAGGGATTTTTGAATGGGTATTCAACACTCCTTCTCAACATAGAGTACATCACGGAAGAGATCCTAAATATATAGATAAAAATTACGCGGGTACACTTGCTATTTGGGATAGAATGTTCGGATCTTATAAAGAGGAAGAAGAAGAGCCAATCTTTGGAATAGTAAAACCAATGCAGACCTGGAGTCCTGTTTGGACACAATTCCATTATTTTGAAGAGTTATTCCATCTTTCTTTGAAAACCAAAAGCTGGAAGGATAAATTTTTAGTTTGGATCAAACCTCCAGGTTGGAAGCCAAAAGATCTGGGAGAATCAGTGGTTCCTCCTGAGATCGATAGATCTACTTACGAAAAATTTAATACTCATATTCCTTATACATTATTAGCATATTCTATCACTCAGTTCTTTTTCGGACTAGGTGCTTCGATGGTTTATCTGGAATTCAAAAAAGAATTACCTTTGTTTGAAATGTGCGCTTTAGGTTTTTATGTTCTTTGGACTCTTTGGAATATAGGTGCGATCTTCGAGCTGAAAACTTCTGGTTTCGTTTCTGAGCTGATCCGTCTGGCTTCTATTGCTGCATTAACTTATGTATATCCTTTCGATTTTACTCATGTCGAAAAATTGACTGCTGTTCTACCTGTAGAGACTTTACAATATCTTCCTGAGTTAATGAAGCAGGTTGCATTGATCTCATTCTTTGTATTGGGAGGCTTTTTGGTTTCTCAAAAAAGGTTTTTCAGTATCAAAGGATATACGCCTAAAACAGTTTAGTTCCGGATTTTTGAGCTAGTTTTTAGAGTTAAAAGCGCCTTTTCATCGAAGGCGCTTTTTTTATGGCCGTGAAAATAAATTGACGAACTATGTTTGGACAAGTATCCACATAGAACCTATGATTTCTCGTTTTTCTTCCTCGGTTCTTGCGGCATCCTTTCTGATTTTGTTAGGGACTAATTTTTACGCCCAAGAATCGGATCCATCGGCAAGTGATACACCTACAGCCATTACGGAAGAGGAGAAGGCTTCTAAGTCTCCTGTTTCCGTTTCTTATGCAAGAATTGATTCTGTTCTATTGTATTCCGACTTAGTCTATGTCACAAGGCAATCTGAGGTCAAACTTCCCGCAGGAGTTTCAGAAGTTTTATTGGGAGAAGTCCCAATTGCTTCCTTAGATAAGAGTGTGATCATCACATTCACTGATCCGAATAAAAAATTTAAGATCAAAGGGATCCGAGTCTCTGAAAAAGCCTCCAGAAGAAAAAAATCCCAAGAAGCAGAAGAGTTAGAAAAAAGAAAAGAAGGTCTACTCTTAGCTTTAAGCACAAAGTCTAGAGAAGTCCAAGATCTTTTGGATTGGGAAGCTTCTATCAAATCAATTAAACCTGCAATCCGAGAACAAGACGGAGTAGTGGAGAAGATTGATTCAGAAAATTTTTCTTCCTTTCGTAAAACATATGCTGAACTAGCTGAAGATAATACAAAACTTAGATTAGCTAAGCTAGAAGAATTAGATCGTATCCGAGAAGAATTTTATATTGTAACTACTAAGATCGCTCATCTTGCAGAAGGGGATACTCTTCGTAGGAAAGAGATTCGATTGGATGTGGAATCTGATTCCGCAAATGTATTTCCTTTTGAATATAAATATTTGATCCGAGGAGCGAACTGGTATCCTCGTTACACATTGGAGTTAAATTCAAACGGGCAGGAAGCGGAGTTAGGTTGGCACGCATTAGTTCGTAACGAAACTGGAGAAGATTGGAAAAACGTTCGATTAGAATTTTCCACCGCAAATCCAAACCAAGACATAGACTTGCCCGAGTATAGAGAATACAGGATAGCTTCTAAAGAAGTAGCAGTATATTCAGGAGACGAAGATTATTCTCCTGCTGATAAGGAGTATGACGCTCCTTCTAAACCTTCTGCAAATGCTGGTAGCAATGTATTCCAAAGTAAAAAGGAATCCAAGAAAAAAGCTCCTGCACCAAAAGTTTCTCAAAGAAGTAAAGCAGAAGATAGAATTGATGATGTCCAATATCAGGAAAAGAATGATAGTCCTTTAATGCAATCCCGCGCATTGATAGAAGGAAATTATAAAGATAGATCCAATTCAATTCGTGTAGAAGAGAATATGAATAGGCTCCAAGGAGAACTTGCGAGCCAAAAATATTCATTCGACCAAGGCTCTTACGAAGAATCCATTCGATATGGAAAAGAAGCACTCCGCAGATTTTCAGGTTTAAGAGAAAGTTCCAGAAAAGAACTGAAAGAACTCGAAAACGAAGTGCAAAATCTTCTAAATAGATCTTCTCAATTGAGCTCAGATAAAAAATATTCTAACCAATTGATCGCTCCAGGTATTTCTTCCGAAGGATTTGATTTCAGGTATATTGCTCAATCTAGAGAGAAAATTCCTTCTGATAGAACATTGAATCGAGTATTTCTTCGTAAAAGGAATATCACAGTTCGTCCTGGTTATGAAACTTCTCCTCTTACAAACGATGGAGTTTTTTTGAATGTGGTTTCTTCTAACACGGAAAGAGAACCTTTGCTTGCGGGGCCTCTGGAAATTTACTCTGGAGAAAATCTTTTAGGAACTACTACTGTCTCTACTTTGAAACCAGGCCAAGAGATCAAAATGGAGCTTGGACCTGATAGAGATATCAAGGTGGAAAGAAAACAAGAGAAACTGGATGATAAGTCCGGGATCATTTCTCGCAAAAAGAATATCCGCTATAGAGTTACCATATCCATCAAAAACAATAAACGTAGAGCGGTTCCAGTTCGGTTGATTGATCGTATTCCTTATACGAATGATGATAGTGTAAAAGTAGAATGGTCTGCGGGCGCTGACACTCCTAAATCCAAAACGGAAGATGGAATTCTGACCTATGAATTCGAAATTGGTGCGAACTCCCGCAAAACAATTCAGTTTGAATACACGGTCTCCTATCCAGCAGACAATATTCTGAGAGAAACTCCTGGTTCGGATTCTTATTGAGGCTTATCATGAAAAATTATAAAAATTTAATGTATTCTTCTTTTGTTCGATTCTCTGTGATTTTTATCTTAGTTTCTTTTCCAGTGTTTGGAAAGGAATTGAACCTTCCTATTAAAGAGGTAACTGTTCATCAGGGGACAGCCCAGATTTTAAGATCCGGAAGAGTACAACTCGAACCTGGAACAAACAAGATCGAGATCTCTTATTTGCCAGTTTCTCTTTTAGAAGAAACATTAACAGCGGCGGTAACTTCTCCTCAGGTAGAGGTCACAGGTTCCAGAACTTGGAAAGAAGAAGGTACTGCTGCTTCTAATCCAGAAGTCGCTCTTCTTCAGAAAAAAGTTCAGCAATTAGAAAAGGACCTAGAAAGTTTATTAGCAAAAGAGAATGATCTAAAAGCAGAAAAGGATCTACTCGCAGAGATGCGCCGAAAGGTTTCCGATGTTGTGGGCCGCAATCTTCTGTATGGAAGGATAGAAGGAGATGGAAAAAACTGGGGGACTTATCTCAAAAAAACCAGAGATGAGGCTGTTTCTATTTTTGCTTCTTGGGAAAAATTAGAAAAATCGAAACGTAAGGTCCAAACTGAATTAGAAGAAGCTCGGGCCCAACTTTCACTCCTATTATCCCAAGCAGAAAAAAGTACACGCACTACTTGGGTCCAAATCGTAAACACAAGTTCTGAAGTAAAGAGTGTAGAGCTTCGTTTGAGTTATTTGGTGCCAAATGCAGATTGGAGACCTACTTATATTTTAACAGCGGATGATTCTTTAACCAAAGCAAAATTGGAGTATATAGTGGAGATCCGACAAGAATCTGGAGAAGATTGGAAAGGAGTTCAACTTTTACTTTCAACTACCAGACCAGATCTATCACTTCGGAGGGACAGACTTCGTCCATTAAGATTATTTGATGTAGAAGTGGATTCCAAACAAGAAATTCTCACTAATCAAACTCAGGCTGTAGGCGCTGCTCAAATGCCTAATGAAGAATCCAATATTCCTTCTACAGAAGAACCTTCTCCATCTAGTGAAAGGGGGAGCGGGTTTTTGTTCAGGCTTCCTAAAACAATCACGCTTGCTTCTCAAAAAGAATCCAGAAAATTCGAGATGTTATCTTTTAGTGCGCCCATCCAAGTAAAAACTGTGGCTTCTCCTAGATACAAACCGTTTCCTTTATTAGAAGCAGAGTTCCAAAATATGGGAGAATTTCCGATCCTTCCTGGAGAAGTTTCTTTATTCAGAAGTTCGGGACTTGTTGGAAGGACAAAAGTTTCTTATGTTTCTCCTAAAGAAAATCTTTCTGTTTCTTTAGGCACCGAAGGTAGTTTAAGACTTTCTTATAGAAAGGATTGGAACCAAACAAAAGAGGGACTTATCTCTACTCAAAAAGTAATGGAGAAAAAGGTTTATCTAAGTCTAGAAAATTTCGGCAAAGAAAGTAAAACTGTGATCGTAAGAGAACAGATCCCCATTTCTGAATCTGCGAGTGTAAAGGTAGAGGTGAATCAGGAGGCAAGCACTCCGGGTTCTAAGGAATATCGTGCTAACTCTGGAATTATAGAATGGAGTTTGGTGATCCCGCCTTCTGGGAAAAAAGAGATCAAGTTAGAATATAAAGTGACTTATCCGAATCACCAAAACTTGGATTTTTTAAGATCCTTCTAAGATCTTACTCAGTCAGATTTTTTTCTCCACTTTTGTCTACGGAATTTGGGATACCTTTTGTGTCCCAAAGTTCTAATTCCAAATTTAAAGGAAGATGTGCTGGCGCAGAAATCTGAAATTCTCCTTCTCCCTTTCTTGTTTGAAAACAGATCTGTTCCGTTCTTAGTACTCTTTCTGGTTCAGCAGCTCTTTGCGGATTCCAGTTTTGTATTTTGGAAGAAGAGGGACTTCTTCTTTTCAAATTTAAGATCACACACTGATTATCAGAATCGGAATTCTCGAAAACGAATTTTACTCTATAAAAATTCTCTTCTGCATCTGTTTGATTTTTTTCAATATCCGCAATCCTTATCTTAGGTTTACGTTTTTCGGGTTCTAATTCTGTGCGTTTAGGAAGAGGTTCTTGTTTTAAAAGATCTTCCATTGCGAGAAAGAAGTCGCTATCTTCTCCCACATTATAATATTTTCCATTTCCTGTTTTTGCCAAAGATTGCATGATTCTTTTTTCGTCGGGTTTCAATCCGAGACCAAAGATATGCATTTTAAAATTTACACCTTTTTGTTGTAAGACTTGTAGTTCTTTTTCTGGATTTCCATAACAGCTTTCGATTCCATCAGTTACTAGGATTAAGTCAGTTGGAGATTTTCTACGAGCGATATAATCTCCGGCGATCCGAATAGATTCTGCAAGTGGAGTTGCTCCGGAAGGAGTGAGACCAAAAAGTTTATTCTGAAAACCTGGACGATTTCCTTTTTCTAATGGTTGATAAAGTCTGGAGGATTGGCAACCAGGTAGACGGTTTCCATAAGCAATAAAACCTACTTCAGTTTCTTCGGGAAGTTTATTTACATAATGGCGAACATACTTTTTTGCAAGATGAACCTTTTGATAGATCCCAAGATATTCATTCATAGAACCACTTGCATCTAAGATGAATAGTTTTGATGTTTCAGGTTGTCCCGGAACTGCTAGCTCAGGCGATGTATCCGAAATGATAAAAGAAGGACCGAGAAGTAAAGATATGAGAAGAATATACTTTGGTATTTCCTTATTAATAATGGATATATATCTGAAATTTTGGAAAGAGAACATGAGAGATTCGAATACTATATTCCTTATCGGATAAAAATAAAAACACCTTAGCAATCTGATGCTTCCATTTATGTCTTATTTGTTCGATGCTGGTTTATTTTTTATTCCAATAAACGAATTGAGGATAAGATTCCATTTCTCCAAAACGGATCTTAAAACAAGAAACAGATCCATATTCTAAAACTAATCGAAATGAATTTTCTAAAGGAAAACCTAATACGATTGATGACAAACATCTGATAGGTCCGCCGTGACTCACCCAGATGGTTTTGTATTCTGATATTTCCCCTTCTTCTTTTTTGAGATTTTCCCAAGTCCTTGCTTCTTGCAGACCTTCTTCCCAAGATTTTAAGATCCTCGTTTTTAGTTCGGAATAAGTTTCTCCTCCTGGAGGTCTTCTGTTTACATAATCTTCCATCCAAGGATCTGTTTCGGATCTAGGTAGGTCTTCCCACAAACGTCCTTCCCAATTGCCGAAATCTAATTCTTGTATATTTGAGTCTACTTTCCATGCAGGGGCGATTGATTTTGATTCTAGATGTTTGCTGATATATTCAGCCAGACTATAACATCTGAATAATGGACTCGTGCGGATAGAATGTACTTTTTCAGGAAGAAGTTTCAAAACATTCTCCGCTTCCTTTTCAAAACTGGAAGGAAGCCCTAGATCCGATTTACCATAGCAGGTTCCAGGTTCTACTTCAGGAGTAGTATGTCTGACTAAAAAGATTTCCATGCGGCGACGATCCCGATCAGATACAATAGTTCAGTGACTTGTTGGACTGCACCTAAACAATCTCCCGTATATCCACCTAACCATTTTTTATAAAAACTTCTGAGATATAAATATCCGAACATTTGTAAAAGAAATGGATATAATAAAAAGCCAAAAACTCTATCCGAAGGAAGATACTCATTATGAAAGAACGCAAGCCAAGGAGCTAATCCCCAAATCCCAGCAATAATTACATTAGAAGTTTTTAAAGTTTGAATGATCGGTTTTGCCTTAGATAACTGGTCTTCTCTCACGTAAGAAAGTGTTTTTGCGGTAAATAAGGCCCAAAATCTACTGGAGGAATGAGATGAGAGTATCGTGATGAAGAGTACTTCGATAGAAAATTCTTCTAAAGATTTATAACAAACAAATTTAAGAAGAAGTACGAGTATGATCCCTATAGTCCCGAAGGCACCGATCCTACTGTCCTTCATGATCTCTAGGATCTTCTCTTTGGTCCATCCTCCACCGAATCCGTCGCATACATCTGTAAATCCGTCTTCGTGAAAAGCACCTGTGACCAAAACAGAAACTGCCATTGCCAAAACGATACTGATCTCCCAAGTTAATGAAAGATCTGCGACCCATAGAACGAACCATGTTGCAGCTCCAACAATCCATCCAACTAAAGGAAAATATCTGGAAGAAGAATTGAGATACTCGTCTGAATGTTCCACCCAAGATGGAACGATGATACGAGTATTATAACGAACGGAGGAAAGAAAAATGATCAGTTCTTTGCGGATAAATCCAAACATGCAAAGACGAATTTATTCGTTCCTCCGATTCGGGCAGCGAGAATTTACTCTTCGCTTAATCTTTTTTTTCGGAAACGCCAGCTGATTCGAAGCTTGCCATTTCTCTTAGAAATGCCAATGCAGATTCCAAGATAGGATATGCAAGTGCGCATCCGGTTCCTTCTCCCAGGCGAAGCCCAAGATCTAAGATAGGGTCTGCGTCAAAAAACTCCAGGATCAGTCTATGACCTTGTTCAGAAGACTTATGAGCGAAGACTGCGTTACGAACGATCTTGGGTTCAATTCTGGAAGCGGTCAAGAATGCAGAACTAGCAATAAAACCATCTACAAGGATTAAACGATTTTCTTTATAAGAAGAAAGCATTGCTCCGCAGATCATCGCGATCTCAAAACCTCCAAACTTAGAGAGGACTTCAATGGGATCTTTTGGATTTACTTTATGTTTTGCTCTGCATTCGGCCAGGATTTGTTTTTTACGTGCTAAGGACTGATCGTCCAAACCTGTTCCTCTTCCTGTAAGGTCTTCCGCGGATCGATCTAAAAATACGGAAGCAAGTAGAGAAGCGCTGGAAGTATTTCCGATCCCCATTTCTCCAAAGCCGATCACATTACAATCTTTTGGGACTTTGGTGGCTGCGATCTCTCCACCTATACGGATGGCTTCTTCACATTCTTCTCTTGTCATTGCTGCTTCGTTAAGAATGTTTCTGGTTCCAGCTGCTATCTTTGCAGGTATAAAATCAGGATGAGATTGTTCAAAGTTGCCTGAAACTCCAGCGTCTACCACAAGCAATTTGATCCCATGTTGTTTGCAAAATACATTGATCGCCGCTCCTCCATTCAAAAAGTTTAATACCATTTGATAGGTAACTTCTTTTGGAAAAGCGGAAACTCCTGAGTCTGCAAGCCCATGATCTCCTGCGAATACTAATAAATGAGGATTTGATAAAACTGGATCTACTGTGTTTTGGATCGTTCCTATGCGATAGGCAAGATCTTCTAATTTTCCCAAGGCGCCTAACGGCTTTGTCTTGGTATCTATCTTATTGCGTAAATATTTATCTAAGTCCAATTGGTGTACTTCTTTTGGGCGGATCATATTGTTTTCACTTTTAAAAATTTTAAATTGTTAAACAGAAATAAGATCAGAAGATCTTTCTTTCAGTTAAAGGTTAAGGGGTTACAGATTTTGCAATGACTCCGTCTATATCTGGATTTGCGTGAGCCGCATCGATAGGCAGAGAGGTCAAAATTGTTTTAGCTGCTGATATTTTAATATAAGTAAATCCATTCGTTTGGATCTCGTTTTTTAACGTTCCATTACAACCAGAACCAGAGTTTCCAAAATTAGGATCTGCTAAATCGAAACCGTCTCCACCCCCACCTCCGTTTACAATATCCGTATCGAAAACTTCGGAGACAGTCATTGGATTAGAGTCTTGGTTATAGACGAACGGAGTGATTCCCGCGAATCGATTCCAGTATATAGGATTTCCTACAAAAGTATTTGGATCTGAGTTGGTATAGGTTGGATCCCATCCGCACCAATTCGTTAAGTCATTGCCTACCTCTACTATTAGAGGCTCCATAAAAACATTATCGAAGGAGTTCGAGTTATTTTGAACTCCAACGAAGAAAGGGTTTTCATAAACTATAAAATCGATACCGCTTGCAGGAAGTACCTTTACTCCTGACCATCTAAGTATAATTGAAGATCCGATTCCGGAAGCTTCTAAACTATACACGTCAAGAGAACCGTTAAAGTTTCCTTCTCCGCGAATACCGTCCACTGAACAATCCGAATCTTTAAATCCAATACCATTGCTTGTCGGAGCTGAAATGATCTCGTCCGCTACAAAAATCCCACGACCTGATTCGGGAGTTCTTTGATCGCAAGCACTTAAGAATCCGGGCCCTCCTATTCCTAAAGCAAGAAGGGCCTCCATACCGGAAGAACTTTTAGAATCATCACAACTGATAAAACTTAAAGAGAAACAAGTAAACATTACATAAATTTGAATGATATTCTTAAGTCTGAACATTTACATTTTCCTCCCGTTATCCGACTTATATCAGTTTTGAGATTCGAGTCTGCTCCAAGGAGCCGGATCAAAGCCGCTATTCAAACCACAACCTGCATTGATATCATTCGTATCGGAATAAAAATCTAGATCATCATCTTTTGCTGATGCTAATGTTGTTTGAGTGGAAACATCTGAAAGATCTGGACAAACATATGTTTTACCGTCTTTAACCATCCATCTTAGCCACGCATAATTTCCTTGGGAAAAGGAAGAAGCAGAAGTAAAACGAACATAAACTACTTTTTTATTCGTGTCGATTTCCTGAATTTCTCCGTATAAGTAGCTGTTGCCAAATGTTTCGTCGAACATAGTTTGCGCTACGAGTGAAAGAGAAATATTATATGTTCCAACAACTACGTTTCCAGCTGCGGTAAAGGTCCCACCTGGATAATCTGGAGTTCCATTATAATAATTATAGTTACCTGCGAGTGGGTTTAATCCTGCTACAGCTACTAAGGCAAGAACGTTTTGATTGTCTGACTTGCTGGATTCGCCCAGATCAAAACAATTAGCGAATACGAATAGCGAACATACTGCAAACGTTAGAGCAGCCATTCTTTTGAATTTTCTCATTTTTCTCTCCTGATTTCTGCCGGATGTCGCAGAAAAAGAAAATATAAGCAATATAACGTTAGTCGATCATTGATCTTATAAAGATCAGAACAATTTGGTATTTGCTGTGTTTTCTTTTTCCGTTCGAGAGCCCCGACATTTTAGCTTTCGGGGCCCCATCGCAGAAAGCGCGGATGCGCTAAAGAGCGAGATTTACGATACCCCCCAACCTCGAGGTTAAAGTATCGCGGGGAAGATCTGGCTTATTCCGTTTAAAACGGACATCACAGTTGCGGGTCAGCGCGGGATTTACACCCGACTTCCTCCCTGAAAGCGTAATTCCAGGTTTTGGTTTAGCACTTCCGCTGGCAAGGGAAAAAGTATTAGGATACAAAAGTCATCTATTCCTTGCAATATCAGGATAAATCAGCGATATTTAAAGCATAAGAACAAATAGGAAGGATTCGGTACATAATTTCATATCGATGAGACATTCTACTTCGCAAAAAATTCGGGAAAGATCTTTCATAGACCGAAAATAAAAGAGAGAGTTCTAATAAAACTTCCAAAGAGGAATCCGATGAAAATTACCCGATCCACTTTTCTGAAAGCCGGAATTTTAACTACCGCTGCTTTGTTAGGAAGTCGTAAGGGAAATTTATCCGCTCAGAATACAAATTCTGGAAAAAAAGTAATCATACTTGGCGGCGGACTCTCCGGACTTTATTCAGCATACATCTTAGGAAAAACAGGAAGTAAAGTAACTCTGATAGAAGCCACTGATAGGGTGGGGGGAAGAGTTAGATCCATACAAGATCCTTCCGGTCATGTTGTGGATCTAGGAGCTGAATGGGTCTCTTCTGAAGATAAAACAGTTCGCAGTTTAGTTAGAGAATTAGGATTAAAATTACAATCTTCTCCTTTGGCTCCGGATCTGTTTTTAGGAACTTATAAAAAAGCAGGTACCTGGGAACTTTCTTCAAAATCGCAAGAGATCTTAAGTAAATTAGTATCACAAAATTCTAAATTAGATACTGCACAACAGCAAGCATTAGATCGTATTAGCATTTATAATTATCTAGTATACCAAGGAGTTAGTCCTGAAGATCTAACTTTACTTGGTCATAAACTTTCTCTTCATTATGGAGATAGTATCCGAGTTCTGTCCGCTGAAAAAGTTTTAAGCGATCTTGCACAATTTCCTCAAAGGAATAGCAAGATAGAAGGTGGAATGGAAAACATCGCCAAAACCTTGGTGATGAATATAGAAAACACTGAGTTTGTTTTTTCAGATCCAGTTCTTTCTGTAGATCAGGATTCCACTGGAGTTACGGTCACTACTGCTTCTGGAAGAAAATTTAACGGTTCTACTTGTATCTGCACTTTACCTGCGAATCAAATCTCTAATGTAAAATGGAATCCAGGTCTTGATAAAGAAAAACTTTTGGCAGCTTTAAGAGTTCGTTATTCTCAAATTTATAAATTGTTTTTGGTATTAAAAGAATCTCCTTGGGAATCTTCTCCATTTGCAGTTCATTCTGATGCTGCGGCTCAATTTTTATATGATGCAGGAACCAAGTCTGATACTTCAGATAAGGTTTTAGGAGTGATCGCAAACGGGGACAGATTCTCTGTATTTGATTCTGCCAACCAAGACCAAAAGGTAGAATATATTCGTCTTACTCTGGAGCGCTTGGGTTTGAAGAAGGATCTGCAAATCCAAAGATTCTATTTTACGGAAAGTAAAAAGGATTACGTGCCGAACGGGATCGCAGAATTCCCGCCAGGAAGTTTTGGATCAGAGATCATTTTAAGAAAACCATATGATCGTATCTTCTTTGCGGGAGAACATACCGGCGAAATTACCGGAACAGTGGAGGCCGCTCTAAGCTCTGCGATCAAAGCGGTGAATTTAGTTTAGTTTTTCCCATGCGTTCCTATTTCTGTTTCGATCCAACTAGTTGCATCTTGTAGAACTTTTTCGATCCCATCTTCCGTTATTGCCCAATGAGAAAGTTTCGGATATAGTTTCATTCTAGAATTTGCATATTTGGATGCTATCTTTCTGCCGATTCGAGGAGGAGTCACTCTGTCTTTTCCGGTTGTCGCCACAAATACGGGACATAGGACTTTCTTAAAGTTTGCTCGAGTAGGTTGAGAAAAGGCTAAGAATGGCAAGAAAGTCTGGAATGCAATTTTACCGGATTCAGGAACGTAAGTTGGATAAAGTTCTTTCTGTTTCGATTCACTTAAAGTATTATAAATTCCGTATGCGAATTTGTTCTTACTTAATAGATTCGTTCTGCTCCAAAAAAAAGGAGTTATTAGAATTTCCCAAATCGTTTTTAGACCAGTCCAGGAAAGCCCGCTAATTTGTTTAGGCTGAACTGGAGTGATTAATATCAAAGCCTTCGCATTGACTCGAGAAGCCAGAAGTTGCGCGAGCAATCCTCCTAAAGAATGCCCGAGTAAGAGTGGCTCTTTCCAACCTAATTGTTTTAATGTATCCTCTAAAAAATCTAAGTAATCCGAAATTCCTAATTTGGAAAGCTTTCGCAGATCTGCTCCAGGCTCATGTAAAGGCAGGTCAATCGATTTGCAGGTATAACCTTCGTTCTCTAAAATTTCTTGTACTTGTGATAAATGGATTCCTCTACACCACATTCCATGGATGAGAAGTATGTTTCCTTTCGTTTGCATTCTTTTTCTCCCAAGGAAGGAATATAACTCGGAAGAGAAGAAGAGACGACCCGGTTCTTGCGATTTAAATCTGTTTTTATATTATAGGAAAATAATTTGGATCTTCTAAAATGAAAAACCCGAATATCATTCTATCTCTAAAATAATATCCGGGTCTTATGGAGAAAAGAAAACTATTATGGATTAGTCTTCGATTACACTCATTGCGTATTCAGAGATTGCATCCCTTCTTTGTTCTGCAAAGTCTTTGTGGAACCAAAGGTTTTGGATCTTAGAAGCTTCTTTTTTGTTTCCGATGGTGATCTTAGTCATACACTCATCTACAGCAAATTTCATTGCTTCTTTTCCAGTTTCTCCGAGTCCTTTATTCCGTTTTTTGCGAACGATCTGGCCGCCGGATTTTTCCACTCGTTTGACTAGAGCATCGTAATCTTTATCGTCGATACAAAAGACAGTTTCTGCTTTTTTGGAGTCTCCCATTTTCACATCTACCTCGTATAGAGGAGCACTGGAAATATGGATGAGTCCTAATTCAAAAAGTTCTGGCCAATACTCGTAAAAGAAAGAAAGCATTAAGGAGCGGATTGCGTACCCGTCGAAGTCCGCATCCGTAATGATACTTATTTTTTCGTAATTCAGTTCATCTATCGACTTTACTTTTTGGTCTAGAGGAAGTCCAAGGATCGCTACTATATTTTTTAACTCTTCGTTCGCGATCGCTTTTGCAAGAGAGACACCCTTACAGTTCATTGGCTTTCCTCTTAAAGGGAACAAACCATGAAGTTTAGGATTTCTTGCAGGACGAAGACCAGCGATTGCAGAATCTCCCTCAGCTACGAATAATACCCTTCCTGCATCTCCAGATTTTCCTGTAGGAGGCATGAGTTTAGGAATATTCATCTTACTTGCTTTTTTGAGGCCGCGTTGTGCGTCTTCGAAAGCTTTCAGCTGAGTTCTTTTCTCCATTTGGAGTTTAACTTCTTCCAGTAAGCCGGTTTTTTTAATGAACTTATCTAAGTGTTTATCTACTGCATTACGAATATCTTCATTCAAGTCATTGATTAGATAAGACTTATCTTGAGATTTGAAACGAGGATTTAATAACCTCATGTTCACATACATATGGAAGCAGTTTCTTACGTCGTTACGAGTACAGCTTGTTTTGAGTTTTTTCTCTAAGGAAACGATCTGGCTTTTTTTACGAACTTCGTCGCATAGTCTGTTTTCCAGATACTCAATTGCAGAACCACCTTGAGGAGCAAAGATTGAGTTCACCCAAGTTAGGTTTTTGTTCTGACCGATTACTAAGTATGCTTCTAGATGTAATTGGGATCCAGCAGCAGGCGCATTATAGTCCATTTTGTAGTAAGTAAGATCTGAATGGGAGAATATCTCATCCAAACCTTTTTTGAACTTATACTTTTCCTTCTTACCTTTATGAACAAATTGAACTTCCAATCCTGGGTTGGTCATCGCAATGTCCTGCAGATATTGTTTCATCAAATCTACATTGAAGGAAGTATCTATATTATTAAAATACTTTGGATTTAGTTCGAATTCGACAGCGGTTCCATGATCTTCTTTAGAAGCTTTTTCTATCGCTTCGATCATGTTTGTTTTTTTGCTGATCGGACCTAATTTTTCGATCTGGTCTTTTGTAAGAAGAGGACAATCATCGAATTTTCCATGCTCATCAAAGTATAAGAAAGCTCTTTCAGTATCTTCTTTAGAAAGTTTATAAGAACGGATCTGCTTCTTTGCATCTTCGTGAATAGTGAATAGTTTTTTGAAAGTGCTACCATCGTTAGTAGTTTTTACTTTAAAGTAAGAAGAAACCATTCTTACCAAAGAAATACCCACACCATTCTGACCGGCCACATGATCCTGTTTTACATGGTCGTCAAAGTTCTCTCCATACATCAAATGCAGATATACACCTTCTGCATTTTTTGCTGGGATACCTCTTCCGTTATCAGCAACTGTTACAGTTTTTTTATCGGAAGAAAGTTGGATGATCAGTTTGGACATCTTATCCTTTTCAGGGATAGCCTTGTCCTTTTGGTTCTTGCGGTATTCGTCTACCGCGTTCATACAAGCCTCGTCCAAACATTTTAATTTGGCAGGAACATCTTCCAATTCCTCATGAACGATCTCGTATAAATTGCCGCTGTTCTTACGGAAAAAATGCTGCTCGAATGTGGAAGCAGAGTTTTGCCCCAACCACATTCCGGTCCTCATCCTTACGTGTTCTACGTTGGAGAGTTTTTTGAAGTTCCGTTCCCCTCCGGTCGCGGGCTTCTTTTCGGTTTTGGTTTTAGCAGTACTCATTCCTTGTCCCATTTATCCTTCAGTTCGGATAATTCTCCGACCATGAATTCTGTTAATTTTTTATCTTCTTTCACAAGCCCTTGGTATCTGGAAAGGGCAGATTTTGCCTCTACGATAGCTTCTTCACATTTGCGAACTTCTTCTAAAGTCATTCTATAAATTGGGATGGAAGCTAACCATTCGTAGTACACGAATTTTGCTTTTTGGAGTTTATCTTCGAAATCCTTTTTGGATTTAATACCGATTACTTTTTCGTTCCACTTTTCTTTGATGAAGCGGATCAATTCGGAGTTTCTTTCAATCTTCTCTTGTTCCAAACCTGCAAGACGTTTGAACCTGCGGATCAAGTGGGTCTTTCTGAAATCACAGAAACGTTTGATGATCTCTTCTGGTCCGAAGTTTTTCAAACGGCCATCATAAGTGATCACGTTATTTGCAAGAGTTTGGGTATCTTCTTTAGAGATAACTGCCGAGATCTCTTTCGCGCTAGGTTTTTCACCTTTCTTATAATTCAGTTCTATACGGAAAGTTTGGCTGGAATGGTCCACATAGTCTTTGAGCCAAGAATCTTTTCTTTCCAGAATATCATCTAGAAGATTGATTACCTTCTCTCTATTCCAGTTCATAGGAGCATCTGTAAGATAGAGAGTATCCCCTTCCCAAGTAAAACCGAAGGTAGTGGTCATTGTGATATTGCCCGCTTCGGTCTTAGCCATTTTCACTTCGCCCTTATAATCCTTGTACCAAGGTTTTAAAGGAAGAGGCTTTTTTGTTTTGAGATAATTGATCTGAGAGTTGATGATCGCAGAAAGTTTATGGCCTGGGATAAAACAACGGAAACCAGTTGCAATTCCCATAATATTATTCAGAAGAACGATTGGAACTTTTCCAACGAAGTGAATTGGTTCGTCTTCTGTTTCATCATAATTTTTAACGTAATCTATATCAGGTAAACTTTCGAAAAATCCCAGATCTTTTACGAAGTCGGAAAGTTTTACCTCAGTGTATCGAGGAGAAGCGATCGCACTTGGATCCAAAACGTCACCGAAAGTACCTTCTCCAGCAACTAATGGCCGGTTGTTTGCGAATGTAAAATCCTGAGCCATCTGAGAAAGAGCATCTTGGATGGATCTATCTCCGTGCGGGTGATATCCCATCGCAAGTCCCGCTACTTTTACAGTCTTAGTAAAACGGTTCCTTGCGTCCGAATTCCACATTGCCCAAAGAATTCTTCTTTGAACGGGCTTTAACCCATCGATTTCATGAGGAATTGCCCTAGAATCGCAGACATATCGAGAGTATTTTCTCTGATCGTCGTTGACTTGGTCCTCAAATGGTATTTTTGGGAAGCTTTCTTTGCCTGGTTTATTGGAATCTTTCATGGGACTTTTATTGCCAAAGGATTTTAGGACGGTTTTACTGTCAACCTTTTAACGTACTACCTGAATTCGTACATACTTTTTAGGAAGAAATCGACTCAAGTTGCAGTAATTCTTACTTTCTCGTTGGGAAACACCGATAAGGAAAGAAAATTTCCCGGTTTTTCCTTGAAGATTCGGATGAAAACGGAAAGTTTTTCAAGAAATCCTCTTTTTCCGGCTGTATTTTTTTGGAACTGAAGTCTCGATCTTATCTCAGAGTAACATTCTTCTTACTAGGTTTGACCTATTTGTTTTTTTCTTTGTCCTGTTCTCTTTTGACGGAATGGACTGAAGAAAAACCTTTAGTATCCGACCTCCCGAGTATTCGGATCTATTCTAATATTAGTTCGATCCATCCAAGTTCGGAATCTTTCCGAAATCAACCTGGCCACCTAAGATATTTAGTATTACAGACCCAAGCATCTAAGGAAAAAATTTGGACTGGCGAAGTTGATCTTTGGGAAACCAAGGAAGATTTCCATACTTCTCTTCCGAAAGGGATCGTTTTTCCTAAATTAAGTTTTAGAGCTTCCTTATTCTCTGGCGTGGCTAGATTAGAAGATGGAGAATATTCTAATCCTAAACAAGTTTCATTTTATCCGCAAGGCGCTCTTTCTTGGAGTTGGGAAGGAGAAGGTCTCAAATCCGGACCGCAAGTTTCTTCTCCTAAACAACTTAATCTTTCAGATTGGGGAATCCTATATAATTTTTCCCAATCAGGAATTGTATGGGTCGCCAAAGAATACAGAAGTTTAGGTAAAAATGTAGAATTGAATTGGGAAAATGTTCGTAATAGCCGGACCAGTTTGAGCACTGATTATACAAGCCCAGGTGGCAGAAGTTTTCCATACGCAGACTACGATTATAGGAACCAAATCTTCCAGTATGTAAATTTGATAGAAGGTAGACTTCCTGTTTGGACATTCAGA